>CAZIGG010000055.1:0-18880 GCA_964538575.1 uncultured Roseivirgaceae bacterium | reverse complement strand
TTCATGCTCCGCTTGTGTTTGTTGGAATCATGACTTTCATTCTGATTATGAGTTCCGTAACAATGGTGCTGGCTGTTGAAGCTGGTCAGCGTATGGACCGCAAAGCAGTTGAAAAATGGATGTTGTGGACAATTTTGGGAGGCATATGTTTCTTAAGCTGTCAGGCATGGGAGTGGGCTCACTTTATTCATGGTGCGCATGCAGGCGATGCAGTGGCGGAAGGGACAACGTTTTTTGGCGCTAACTTAGTTCGAAATCAATACGGCCCACCGGATTTTGCTGATTTCTTTTTCTTCATCACAGGTTTCCACGGCTTCCACGTATTCAGCGGGGTGTTGCTGAACTTCCTGATCTTCTACAATACGGTAACGGGTGTCTACGATCGCAGAGGCCACTATGAAATGGTTGAAAAGGTTGGCTTATACTGGCACTTCGTTGATCTGGTATGGGTATTCGTGTTCACGTTCTTTTATCTTGTTTAACGCATTTAATTTCTATCGATAATGGCACATTCACATTCTGAAGAACCCACCATAACCGTTCTGCCTCCGGATAAGGCCCGTATCAAAAAGCTCTGGCAGGTTGCCGGCATTTTAGGGATCATCACGGCAATCGAATTTGCAGTAGCCTTTATGGTTCCGCATGATTTGAAAGACCTTCGGGTTTGGACGTTCATCATCATGACGATCATCAAAGCCGCGTACATCGTTGGCGAATTCATGCACTTGCGCCACGAAACAAAACTGCTGATGTGGTCCATCCTGGTGCCGATCGTATTTATCGTTTGGATGCTGGTTGCCTTTGTGTACGAAGGAATGGCTATTGGAGAAGTGAGAATTTAACTGATCACCTAAAAACATCACGTAAGGCTTAAGTGAAATCTTAAGCCTTATTTTTTGATACCGGTTCTATGAAGAAGTTACTGTTTTTGTTTTTAGCCCTGCTGCTGCCGGTGCTCATTTTCCTTTTCTTAAAAACGTTTGGTAAAAATGAGTTTAACGTGCCGGTATTGTTTGCGGATTCGGTAACAGTTCCCGTGGCGTGTAATGAATATACCTACAGGACTCCCTACGTTGTTGCTGATAGCGTGCTTCAAAAAATCGCATGGAATGGGAATGATTCACTGACCATAATCGTGTTTGATGATGGGAACAACACGAATCGAAACGAACGAAAAATTCACCGGACGAGAATTTTTACTGAGTTTAAAACGGAACCTTTACACGTTGTGCATATTTATAATAACGCAACGGTTACCGATGCTAAGGCTGCCCGGTTAACAACGCTTAGCCTGGCTGAAGAGGATTTTTTTCGGATTCGAAACTGTACATTTCTTTTAAGCCTTCCTAATGATGCAGTTATCATTGACCGCAAAAAGCAAATCCGCGGACAGTACAATCTGACCAACCGCGATGACGCTGACCGGATGATTATGCAGGAGATGAATATTTTATTTAAGCGATATTGAATGCAACCACAAGCAAAACCAGAGCCTTACCGCAAGCTCATCATTGCCGTTTCAATTGTCATTCCGTTGGCAGTGGCAGCGCTCTTTGGAATCAAAGTTCCGGGATATGATTTCTCTTTTCTTCCCCCGGTTTATGCAACCATAAACGGCATTACTGCGGTGCTGTTAATCATCGCGTTTATCGCAATCAAAAACGGAAGACGACTGCTTCATGAGCGCATTATGAAAACCTGCATGGGTCTTTCCGCATGCTTCCTGGTGATGTATGTGATTTACCACATGACCAGCGAAACAACCCACTTTGGCGGAACAGGCTTTATCCGGTATGTTTATTTATTCATCCTGGCTACGCATATCGTACTGTCCATCGTAATCATCCCCATGGTGTTATTTTCATTTGTCAGGGCGCTTTCCGGTGATTTTGAGCGTCATAAGAAACTTTCCAGGGTCACTTTTCCGTTATGGTTGTACGTAGCCATTACAGGGGTTATTGTATATTTGATGATCAGCCCGTATATGCCTCATCCATGAAAGGAAAACTGTTAAAAGGATTTTTTTTGACTTTATTGCTGGCTGCAGGCGCATCTACTGTGTCGGTAGCGCAATGTGCGATGTGCAGGACACAACTTGAGAATAACGTAAGCAATGGTGATCCGGGCATTGCAGCAGGCATTAATACAGGTATTTTATATCTTCTTTCAATGCCTTACCTCAGCATCCTGGTAATCGGTTATTTCTGGTATAAAAGCAGCAGGAAAAATGCAAACAGCAAAGGCGTTATTGCAGGGTAAGTGCCCCCGCTGCCATACGGGCGAGATTTTTAAGTATCCTGTGGCCGGACATCTGTGGCAATTCAATAAAATGAATACAGCCTGCCCGCATTGCGAAGTCCGACTGGAGCCTGAGCCTGGATTTTATCAGGGAGCCATGTATGTAGGGTATGGCTTTACCATGCTTTGTATTATTTTGGTGAGTGCTGTACTTTATGCGGTGGGGTATTATTCCGAATGGGTTTACATTGGCGTGGTTGTCGGGCTGCTGGTGCTGTTCATTCCATTGAATTATCGCTATTCGAGAATTATCTATTTATACCTTTTTGGCGGCATTAAATTTGATCCGGATTTCAGCCGATAAGGTTTTTGAGTACCTTTAACGGTATCCCTGTTCCGCTTGAAAAAACAAAGACTTGTTCTGATCGGTTTTTGCCTGCTGTTTATTGCAGGAGGAATTATTTCGGCTTTTCGGGCAAATCGTCCGGTTTCTTCTGAAAATACAGGCCGCCAAATACAGGAAAATCTTGCGAAAGTCCTCACCGGGATTGATCGTCAGGCTGACGATCAGGTAAAGAGAATCCGTCAGGGAAAGCCGCTTGCAATTTCTGATATCCAGTTCATACTTATAGATGAAACTAAAATTCTTGAATGGAGTGACAATCATTTCATCCCTTCATTTTATATCCTTTCAGGTGAGTACAACCTGAAATACGTCCGGCTTGCTTCCGGAGATTTTATCGTAAAGCGAAATGTGGTCGACTCAACCCGAAGCCTGATAACGGTTATTCCGCTTCACATCCAATACAGGATCAGCAATGATTACCTGAAACCCTACTGGCATCCGGAAATTTTTGAAAACCAGAATGTAGTAATCACGTTGCCCGAACTTGAGCAGGGTTATCCGGTAATGATTAATGATCAGGTTATTTTTAAGATACGTGCAATTCAGGAATTCAGCCGGGATACAAAAGCCCGGAGCTTTGCGATTGGATTTCTGGCGGTCGTGATTGTTCTGATCGTTATTCTTATTGCCGGTTGGATTAAGGACATTGCTCAAACAAAACCGTTTACAGGCTTTGTTATCCTGTTTGGATCGCTGGCGGCATTGCGTGCGGCCATGATCTTCCTTCAGCTACCGGCCCGGTTTGGCACCTTATTTTTATTTGATCCAAAGGATTTTGCTTCGTCACAATTAAATCCTTCTCTGGGTGATATGCTGCTGAATGCGATTGTAGTTTTTGTTTTATGCTTCTACCTGTTCAGAAACTACAAACGTTTTAGCTTCCTGTCAAAATCAGGTAATTGGATTGTTACAATTCTGAGTGCGATTTGCATTTTTTATGGGATACTCTATCCCTCCATTGTAACGCAAACGATTTATAACAATTCCGGAATTACACTCAGTATTTCTCAATCCCTGGATTTCAATATTCTAAGGATAACCGGTTTCAGTATACTCATTGTTTCATGGATCACCGCGTTCCTGTTTGTTCATGTGGCTGTTAAGCTTCTTACTGCAAATGAGCGCATCAGGCAAATCAGCATTTCAATTCTTCTGGGCTGCCTGATTTTTACGGGTATCAATGAGCTAACCGGCCAGCAATATAGTGTGGCAGCGATTACCGCAGTAGTGTATCTGGTAAGTGTGGTTTCTTTTGAAACTTACAATACACTTGACCGGTTTCAATATGCAACGTTCGTTTACTTTTTTATTGCGGTAGTATGCTTTGCGTTTGCGGGCGCTAACACGATCGGGTATTTTGAAAATCATCAGAAAGCTGAAAATCAGCAGCGCTTTGCTGAGAATTTCCTGGTGGAGCGCGATTACTTTGGTGAATACCTGATGCGTGAAGCAGCGGATAAAATATCCAAAGACGTATTTATCCAAAGCCGGTTAACCAATCCGTTAATCGGCAAAGAAGCAATTAAGCATAAGATTCAACAGGTTTCACTGTCAGGGTATTTTAACCGGTACAACGTTTCTATCTCCTTATATGATCAGTCGGGTGTTCCCCTGCCGGGTGAATCCGATACGGTAAATTTCAACGTGCTGTCGAAACTCTATGCCCGGGAACAATTCAGGACGGACTATAGAAATGTCTTCTACGTCACGGATCGTGAAGATCGGGCCCTGAAAAAGTATGTTGTACTGGTTCCGATAAAAAAGAGAGCTTTGCTTGCAGGTAATATATTGATTGAACTTTCCCTGAAGCGCATCATTCCTGAAAATGTGTACCCTGAGCTGCTCGTAGATAACCGTTTTCAGCAGGCCTACCGTCCCCGTGAATTGAGCTATGCGATCATTTCAAGCTCGCAGATTGAGTATAGTGCCGGGAGTTTTAACTACGAATCGCTTATTGAGAACGAACTGGCCAATGCCGGGTTGTATTCAGAAGGAGTATTCCGTGGCGGCTACCTGCATGTGGGCGTGGAAGATGTAAGCGGCCGGTTAGCGATTGTATCATCACCCGCATTACCGTTCATGTACCGCCTGGCGGATTTTTCTTTCCTCGTACTGTTAGGCATTGGGGCAGTTCTCATCTTTCTCCTGGTTGAAGGTATCCTTCATTATTCGGGATCGAAAAACCTTTTCTTCTCCGCCCGTATCCAGCTTATTTTGAACCTCGCCTTTTTTGTTCCGTTGGTGGCGGTTTGCCTTATTACACTGGGACTAACCGCTAAATCTTCGCAGAAACAGTTAAAAGATGATTTTTTAAGCAAAGCCACGCAGTTTGGCAAAACAATTTCGCTCACCATTAAAAATGTGGGCTTGAACAGCCAGGAAGATTTTGAAAATGAATTCAAGAACGTAACTACGTTAGCCAACCTGGATGCAAACCTCTATGCGCCAGACGGCACATTAATAGCCACGAGCCAGCCGTTGATTTTTGAAAATCAATTACTTGCCACATACCTCGATCCTGCCGTATTCCGAAGAATGAAAAGGGGTGAGGCTACGTTTGTTTCCACCGATCAGGCAGGTTCGCTGGAGTTTTATGTAGCGTATTCAAAGGTACTGTCACCGGATACGGGTGAAATGCTGGGCATCCTGGGCATTCCATTCTTTCAGTCCGGGGCATCGATTGAACAAATGCAGATTACTGTGCTGGCCAACATTATTTCAATTTTCACATTAGTCTTCATTGTATTATTAATCGTTTCATTCTTTGTTACCAAATGGCTCACGGCTCCGCTCAGCATGATCACCCAAACCTTTGGCCGGATATCGCTCACCAGGACGAATAAGCCGCTGGAATGGAAATCGGATGATGAGATAGGATTAATGGTTCGTGAATATAATCACATGCTCGATACCCTCAGCGACAGTAAGCGCGAACTGGAAAAAAATCAGCGTGAAAAAGCCTGGCGCGAAATCGCCCAGCAGGTTGCGCACGAAATCAAGAACCCGCTCACCCCAATGAAGCTGACCTTGCAGCAGTTGGAGCGATCCTTACAGCATGAGGATCAAAGTAATGATAAGCTGAAGAAAACAGTGTTATCCCTTCTCTCGCAAATCAATTCACTGGATGAGCTGGCGTCCTCGTTCAGCTCGTTTGCGAAAATGCCCGAGCCGGTTATGAAGCCCATTGAACTTGTTTCATTGCTTAACCGGATTGTTAATCTTCATGCGCAGGAAAGTAAAATTGAGTTTACTGCAGAACTTACTTCGGCCCCCATATATGCAGATGAACAACTATTGGGAAGAATATTTTCCAATATTATATTGAATGGTATCCAGGCTGTTGCAAGGGGTAAGAACCCGAAAATCAATGTTACGCTCGAAGCACACGATCCATACTTCACCGTTTTGATTTCCGATAATGGTGCCGGGATTGATCAGGAACTGGCCGATAAAATATTCCTGCCTCACTTTACTACGAAGAAAACAGGATCTGGTCTTGGGTTAGCGATTGCGCGGCAGGGAATTGAACAGATGGGCGGACATATATCATTTAAAACCTCTTCTCAGGGAACGACCTTCCGGATTGATTTGCCGCAGAATAGTTAGGGTTATTTATCGCGCATCGCGATCATTACTTTGTTCGCAAAAACAAAGTCATCAAGCTCTTTTACACCTGAACGAACAATCTCTTCCTTGTTTCCTTCCCAAAGCTTATTGCCCTTGTATAAGAACATGATATTTTCACCAATGCCCATTACCGAGTTCATATCGTGTGTTACAACAATCGTTGTTGTGCCGTAGTCATAGGTAATGTCTGCGATCAGATCATCAATCAGGATTGAAGTTTGCGGATCAAGACCGGAATTGGGTTCATCGCAAAAGAGGTATTTCGGGTTGTTAACGATCGCGCGCGCAATGCCTACACGTTTCTTCATCCCGCCACTTAGTTCAGATGGCATTTTTTTGTTTGCATTTTGCAGGCCTACACGATTCAGGCAAAGATTAACCCGGTCGTATTTTTCATCACGCGGCAATTTGGCAAGCATATCCAACGGAAATTTTACATTTTCTTCCACATTTTTTGAGTCGAACAATGCCCCGCCCTGGAACAGCATGCCAATCTCTCTCCTGATTTCGACTTTCAGATCTTTATCGCCTGCCGTAAAATTTCTTTTATCGTACAGTACGCTGCCTTCGTCAGGTTCAACGATCTCTACAATGCATTTCAGCAGTACGCTTTTACCCGTACCGCTGGCCCCGATAATGAGATTGGGCTTACCTTTAACAAACGTTCCGCTGATGTTGTTCAGGATTTTGCGATCCCCGAATGATTTCGATATGTTTTGCAGTTCGATCATGCCCCAAGCATTAGTTGCGCCAGTAAATAATCGGCAATCAGGATGGCAATAACACTTGTTGTAACAGCCTGTGTACTGGATTGGCCAACTTCAAGCGCACCGCCTTGTGTATAATATCCTTTAAACGAAGAAATCGTGGAAACAAGAAAGGCAAATACAACGGACTTCGTTAATGCAAATGTTATCGTGAATGGATTGAATGCATACCGTAATCCAAAAATATAATCCGTAGGGGTTATGTAGCTGGCAAAGAATGCAACAATATATCCGCCTGCCAGCGCGCAAACAATCGAAAGAATTACCAGCAACGGGTACATGAGCAGCGAAGCCATAACTTTTGGAAGCACCAGGTAAGAAGTAGAGTTAATCCCCATCACTTCCAGTGCATCAATCTGTTCTGTAATCCGCATGGTTCCCAGGTTACCGGCCATGCTTGAGCCAACTTTTCCGGCATAAATAATCGCCATGATGGTAGGCGCCAGTTCCAGCACCGCCATTTCGCGTACAACCTGGGAAATAACATATTTTGGAATGTACGGAGCAATCAGGTTAAAGGCTGTTTGTACGGTTGTTACCGCACCCATAAAGGTTGATACAAGCGCAAAGAGCATGATGGAATTGATCCCGATCAGAACACATTCTTCAGTCGTCAGCCGGTAGTAAGTGCGGAAAGATTCGCGGTTTACGAACAGGTTTCCAAGAAAAATAAAATACTTACCAAAATCCTTCATGGGGGCACACCGGCAAAATATACTATCTTGCTAAAGATACCAAAAATGCCGTACAGCGCTTAACCTGGCGGTTATTTTGCAACTGTTTAATCTATCGGAATGAGTAAACTTATTGTAGTTACGGGCGGCACAAAGGGAATCGGAAGGGCCATTGCCGGACGGTTTGCGGAAGCAGGTTTTGATGTTGCCGTATGTGCCCGGAAAGTGGAAGAACTCGAAAAGCTTAAAACCGTCCTGGAAAAAAAACATCCTTCCGGAAAATTCTATGTCATGCCGGCTGATATGGCCGACAAAAAGCAGGTCGATGCGTTCGCGGAATTTATCAAGCAGATTAATCAGCCGGTTGACGTGCTTATCAACAATGCAGGATATTTTATCCCGGGCTCAATTACAACTGAAAAAGAGGGAGCGCTGGAAGCCATGATGAATGCGAATCTTTACAGCGCGTATCACATAACCCGCGGGTTGATTGACCAAATGATTGCCCGAAAGTCGGGGCATATTTTTAACATGTGTTCCATCGCCAGTATTAAAGCGTATGCAAATGGGGGCTCGTATGCCATTACCAAATTTGCGCTGCTTGGATTTTCGAAATGCCTGCGGGAAGAGTTAAAGCCAGCGGGCATCCGCGTTACTGCGATTTTGCCGGGGGCGACCCGAACCGCCAGTTGGGACGGTGCCGGCCTGCCCGATGAACGTTTCATGAGCGTTGAGGATGTGGCTGAAACAGTTTATGCAGCGTATTCGTTGTCGCAACGGAGCGTAGTCGAGGAAATTCTTATCCGTCCGCAATTGGGCGATATTTAAAGAACACTGAACAAAATCCCGTCATTCGGGGTAAATTTGCAGAAACAGGTTTATCGTGAATTTAGTTACAACCACTAAACAATACTGTAACAGCTTAACGGAATACAGCCGCAGGCAAACCCTTGAGGTGAAGATCGGGGACGTACCCTTAGGTGGCAATAATCCAATTCGTCTGCAATCCATGACAACTGTGGATACAATGGATACGAAAGGTTCTGTAGAACAGGTACTCCGCATGGTTGCCACCGGCTGTGAATATGTTCGCATTACAGCCCCCAGTTTAAAAGAAGCCCAGAATCTCGAAGTCATAAAAAAAGAATTGCGTGCGCGGGGATGTAACGTTCCGCTTATAGCGGATATCCACTTTACTCCCAATGCTGCCGAGCTGGCTGCGCGGATCGTGGAGAAGGTGAGGATCAACCCGGGCAACTATGCAGATAAGAAACGTTTTGAAACCATTGAGTATTCAAACAATTCTTATGATGCAGAGCTTGAACGTATCCGCCAGAAGTTTACCCCGCTGGTAAAAATCTGCAAGGAGTACGGCACTGCCATGCGGATCGGTACGAACCACGGTTCATTATCCGACCGGATCATGAGCCGGTATGGCGATACTCCGCTTGGCATGGTTGAGTCAGCGCTTGAATTTTTAAGGATTTGCCAGGATTTGAATTATCACCAAATCGTTTTGTCGATGAAGGCCAGTAATCCGCAGGTGATGGTTCAGGCATACCGCCTTCTTGTTCAAAAGCTTGATGAAGAAAAATTCAAGCCATACCCGTTGCATTTGGGTGTTACCGAAGCCGGGGATGGGGAAGATGGAAGAATTAAATCTTCGGTAGGCATTGGAACGTTGCTGGAAGACGGGCTGGGGGATACGGTGCGCGTTTCACTTACGGAAGAACCCGAAGTGGAAGCGCCTGTCGCTAAAATCATGGTGGACCGGTATGCTGTCCGTAAAAATCATAAACCAATCAAACCTGTTACTGATTCACCGGTTGATCCGTTCGTGTATGCGAGAAGAGCTGCCCGCGAAGTTATGAATTTGGGCGGGCATCATCATATCCCGCGCGTGATTGCGGATTTAAGCAGCATCGATATTACGGATTATAAAGATCTTCGCAGTATCGGACATTTCTACCTTCCGGAACCTGACAAATGGAGAATGAATGATCAGGGCGCTGATTATGTTTATACCGGCAATAAGCCGATCCCGTTTATGTTGCCGAACGGATTAAAAGAAATCCGGGATTACAAAACATGGATATTGACCCATGATGTAAATAAGCTTCCGCTGTTTACCAAAACTGAATATTTGACGGCTGCTAAAAAGCATGCTGAAATAAACTTTGTCAGATTTTCTGTTGATGAAATGGATTCAGCATTTTTAGAAGCGTTAAATCATGACAAAACCCTTGTCGCTGTGATTGAAACCGACAATACACATGCGATGCCCGAGCTGCGCAGAATCTTTTTTGAATTGGTTGAAAAGCAAGTTGATCTTCCGGTTTTGATTTTCAGAACGTACCCGGTAACGGATGAAGACACGTTACGCATTCATGCAGCTACCGACATTGGCGGACTTTATATAGATGGATTTGGAGACGGGATTATCCTGGGCATCAATGACGATCTTCCAAAAGAAGAAACGCTGCGCTGGGCAGATGTTTGCAACAAAACATCCTTTGGAATTTTGCAGGCTACCCGAAACCGGATGTCGAAAACGGAATACATTTCCTGTCCGTCATGCGGACGAACCTTATTTGACTTGCAGGAAACAACCGCCACGATCCGTAAACGCACCGATCATTTAAAAGGTATTAAGATCGGCATCATGGGATGTATTGTAAATGGTCCGGGCGAAATGGCTGATGCCGATTACGGTTACGTGGGCTCAGGCCCTGGCCGGATAACCCTCTACCGGAATAAAGATGTTGTAAAAAAGAACGTTCCTTCCAGCCATGCCGTGGATGAATTGATAGGCCTTATTAAAGAAGACGGTAACTGGATTAATCCCGAACTCATCGAAAAATTTTAATGTATGCAGCAGGAAGAAAAGAATAAAAATTGGTTCCGCGACTTCTTTAGCCTGGGTGAAGTCGGAGGTTATTTTTTCAGGAAAAAAGACCCCGATCGCCCCAAAAGCTTCAGCCTGAAGGCGATGCACATCATTAATAAAATCGCCATTTTGATGTTCCTGGTATGTCTGATTATCATTCTGAAACGTTATTTCTTTGGCCATTAGGCCTTTTTAGAGCGTTTTGATAGAAGTTTTACATAAAGAACGATGTTTTAAAAAACTGGATTTCAGAAGGTTACAACTTCACTTTTTTTCGGATTACTTGTGACGAAAATCACTATTTTTGCTTGAATTACCCCTTCCATGATCAGGGCATTAGGTGTCGTACTGGTATTTTGTGCTTTCCTGGTATCCTGTACCGAGAAGGTGATCTGCCCTGCCTACCAGAGTGCCTACATTTATGATAAGGAGGCGCTCCGAAAGAAATTCAGCTATTTCAAAGAAGATTCTACCCCTAAGATTTACACCGCCAGCAAGAACAGGTATTTGATCGCTGAACCAACCACTTATAAAAAGAAGAACCGAAGCTTGCAGACAATAGTTATGAAGCCTGTTATGCCGGTAGTGCCCGATTCGCTGAAGGGTAACGGTATGAGTGTTGACTCCGTTCAACGGAATGTGTACGACAGTACAGCCGTAATCCGGATTGATACGCTTGGCACGGATAGCGTCTATATGATCTCAATCGACAAGGAAGTGCGGGTGCTTAAGTATAATCCTGTTCAGCGCAAATATTATGTAGATACGATAGGATTTAACACCGAGCAGGATAATTACATGTGGTACTTAAAAGATATCCTTGTACTTCCTGATGTTAAGTTGTTAAGGGAAAAGGCAGAAGCCAGCAAGAAGGAAGCGGCAAAAAAGAAAAAACAGAAGAAAGGTATTTTTGCATTCTTCGGAGGTTTGTTCAGCAAAAAGGATAAATCCAGCGCTGACCAGGACTCAACCCAAAACCTGCAAAGCGAGGATGAGGATTATGGCTATGACGATTTCGAAGGGAAGCAGAAAGACTCCACGAGTGCAGCTCAGCCTGCCGCGCAGGTAAAACCAGCACCGAAAAAGAAAGGCCTGTTCAAGAAAAAGGATAAAGAGCCTGCAAAAAAAGAAGAAGCAGACCCGGCAAAGAAAGAAGACGAAAAAGATGACGGCTTCTGACGCCTCTCTAATCGAATAGCGTAAGGTTTCCGTGCTGATCGCTTGCGGGAGCAGGCAGAATAAGGGAGGGGTGATCCTTGGCCGGATTGTTAATCAAAGAAGATACCGTATAAATTCCCATCTTGTTGGATGGATAAGCTTTCAGGATGTTTGTCAGTTCGGTTTCTGAGCTGTGAGGATTAAGCCAGATTTCTTCCTGAACCTTGTCGAAAATTACCGGCATTCGTTCATTGAATGCAAGAATCAGCTCATTGGATTGGATGGTAATGATGGTAAACGCATGTACCATCGATCCATCCTCATCTTCAAATTCTTCCCAAAGACCTGCGAAGGAAAAAGGTTTCTGTGAAGCTTCGGTAACCCGGTGCGGAATAGCTGTTTTCTTTCCCACTTTCTTCCAGACATAAAACCCGTCAGCCGGAATGATGCACCGGTTTTGTATGAGCATCTTTTTTAGTACCGGACGCTCCAGTAGGGTTTCAGCGGAAAGGTTAATGATTTTTTCAGCAAGGTTTTTACTTTTAGCAAAGTGTGGCGGCCGGCCCCAGTAAAACCAGGAGATACCCGATGAACCAGAACTTGTTATTACAGGCAATAACTGGGTAGGAGCAGCATTATAGCGGGGTTTGTAATGATCCGCGACTTCTACCGAAAAACGTTCGGCCAGCAACGTAGCAGGTGTGGTAAGACTGTACCGGTCAACCATAATATCTTTAGCGGCTTAAAAATTCAAGGGCCCGCTCTTCAGACCAATATAAACCATTTTTGGTGAATTGTGTGAAGCCCACATGTCCGCCACGTTCCGGACTTTCGAATGTAACAGAGGGATGATCTCTTAATAAATCTTCCGGGTAACATTCCGGGCTTAAGAACGGATCGTTTTTTGCGTTTACAATGAGCGTTGGGATTTTAATGTTCGCCACCACTTTTATCGAGCTTGATTGTGTGTAGTAATCAACGGCATTTTTAAAACCGTGAATCGGTCCGGTAAAGATATCATCAAATTCCTGCAGCGTACGTGCGTTGTGTAAACCCGAAGCGTCCAGTTCACGCATAACTTTCGATTTCTCCAAAACCTTTTTGCGCAGGCTCTGGAGAAAGCGTCTCGAATATACCCAATTAGAAGGTTTCGAAATTTTAGTGCAACTGGTGTGTAGATCCATTGGTACTGAAAATGTAACTGCTTTTCTTAACCGTTCGGGCCGTGTGCGTTCTTCTCCCAGGTATTTGAGGGTGAGGTTCCCGCCCAGGCTAAACCCGATTAAATTCATTTCATCATAGGATTTGTTGCTTGCATGGTCAACTACGGCCGCGAGGTCATCCGTTGCTCCGCTGTGATAAAAGCGAAGCGCTTTATTAATTTCTCCACTACAGCCCCGGTAATTCCAGGCAAGCACATCATACCCTTTTTCAAAGAAAGCTTTGGCCATGCCTTTTATGTAGGCTCGGGTTGTGTCACCTTCTAACCCGTGTGAGATAATGACAAGCTTTTTGGAATCCTGCTTTAACCAATCGAGGTCAAGAAAATCGTTATCTGGAGTATCAATTCGCTCACGCTGATAGGGCGTAAGCTTTACGCTTCGGAATTGTGACGGGAAGATAGTTTCGAAGTGTGCGTTGAAAAGGAAAAAAGGCGCTTTATACTCCACTAAAATCCGAGATCTGAAATAATTTTAAGATGCCCCAGGTGATGCTCGCCATGCCACGCATAGGTAGCAGCTAACCGGTCAAGCCGAACGTGCTTACCGGTTTCCGGATGAACAAAATACTTCGCGTAGTCTGAAGGCTTTAAAGCACTTAAAAGTGTTATCCATTTCGCATGAAGCGCTTTCAGCAGGTTTACGGACAACACCGGGTCCTGCGCAATCTCATACGTTTCCGCCCAGCGCTTTTCATCGTAAGCTTTAATCGTTGGGCTATCCTCTGTTAACGTCCATTTAAACCGGATGTACGCGTGCATGTGGCTGTCCGCCAGGTGATGCAGTACTTGCCGCGCTGTCCAGCCGCCATCACGATACGGAGTATCAAGCTGTTTTGGTGAAAGCTTTTTAAAAACTTCACTGATTTTTTCAGGAGCGGCCTCTATGGCAGTAATAAATTTTTCAATCTCTTCTGATGAGTAAGATTCTTTCGGCTGAAATTTTCCAACCGGGTAACGTAGGTGTTCGTCAGACATGGATTTCGTCTTCAGTAGGTGCGGGTTTCTTTTTCTTTTTACTGCTGCCGCGCACCCGGATGTTGACAAACTCAATCAATAACGAAAACGCAACGGCAAAGTACATGTACCCTTTCGGAATGTCATAGTCTAATCCTTCCAGGAAAAGCATAAAGCCGATCAGGATCAGGAATCCGAGCGCCAGTACTTCCATGGATGGATGTTTGTGTATGAAGTCGCTGATTCTCCCGGAGAACAGCATCATAATACCGATGGAAATAACAACTGCGGCAATCATGATCGGTCGTTGATCCGTTAATCCAACGGCTGTAAGAATGGAATCGAAGGAGAAAATAATGTCCAGGAATATAATCTGTACAATAGTTCCGGTAAAGTTGACTTTAGCGACTGATGCTGTATCGATTTCATCATCTCCTTCCATCTCATGTCCGATTTCCCGTGTACTTTTTGCGATCAGAAACATTCCCCCGAACATCAAAATAAGATCTCTTCCACTGAATGCATGGTCGTCAATGCCGATCCACTCTACAACGGACGTTGAAATAATATCCGACAATGAAAATAAAGGTTGAGTAAAGGTAATTACCCAGGTAATGGCAAGTAAAAGCAGAATGCGCACAATCATCGCAAGCGCTAAACCAATGTTCCGGGCTTTAGTCCGCAATTCTACAGGCAGCTTGTTAGAGACAATGGAAATGAAAATAACATTATCGATTCCCAGCACGACTTCAAAAAAGGTAAGCGTCAGCAGCGCGAGCCAGGCTTCGGGTTTGAGGAAAATTTCCATGCAGGAGCGCCTTCAGTTTAGTGGTTGATCGGGATTTAAAAATAGGATAAGTAACGTACTCCTGCAACCGCTAAAAAGCTTTATAATGACTGATTTAAGGGAATAAAATGATATTTTTCCCCCTACTCCGGCCTTTCAAAAATTCTCTAACGTTAAAAAATCGTTGAGTGAAATAACCTTTGTTTTTTCAGATACGGGGTAAGGCTTACCGCCTGGTACTATAATATACCCTTGACTGGCCTGGAGATCAGCCATTGAAAGTTTTAATCCCTTTGTAAATACAGGGTTCAGGGAATATTTTATTTCGATAGCCGCCACAATTGAGTTTTTTTTCACCATAATCAAATCGCATTCAGTTCCCTGGTGTGTCCGATAAAAGTAATACTGGAATTCATCCCGGAATTTTCTTCTTATCTGCTCGATCACAAACCCCTCCCACGAAGCTCCTATACTGATATTGTTTTTCAAATCATCCATCACTTTCAGGTCAAGCAGAAAATGGAGAATCCCGGAATCCCGTATATAAACTTTAGGTGACTTAACCAGACGTTTTTTCACATTGGCTGAATAGGGGAGAAGACGATGGACCAGGAAGGTGTTTTCCATGAAATTCAGATAGCCATTTATCGTCTTCGCAGTAAGGCCCATCGACCGCGAAAAATTCTCTGCATTCCATACAGCGCCTTGTACACCCGATAACATTTTCCAAAAGCGTTCTATGACCGTGGCCTGTACGTTCAATCCAAGTTGAGGCAAATCACGCTCCACGTATGTCTTTACAAAGTTTTTTCTCCAGGTAAAACTCAGCGCGTCAGAAGGCGCCAGGAATGAATCGGGAAATCCCCCTCTTAACCAAAGTTTTTGTTGATCGTTTTCCTGAATTTCTTCCATCATAAAGGGTGTAAGTTCAAGATAGCCGATGCGGCCAGCCAGTGATTCAGCGCTCTTTTGTAATAATTCGGGTGAAGCAGAACCTAAAATTATAAACCGACCCGGCCTTCTGTTTTCATCAATAATTGAACGCAGTTCCGACAATAGCTCAGGCATAAAATGAATTTCGTCCAGGATGACTAACTGGTTTTCGTAATCTTTAAGAAACAAGTGAGCTGCCTGTAGCCTGGCCCGGTCCCGCGCGGATTCTAAATCCAGGTAAATGGCTTTGCCATTTCCTGCGGAGGCTATCACCTTTGCCAGCGTAGTTTTTCCAACCTGTCTTGGGCCAAGTAAGCCCACTGCGGGAAAAAATGCCAGTAATTCCTTCAATAACGGATAAATCTCTCTTTTTAATACCATGAAAAACAGGACTAATAGTACTGATTTTCATGGTAAATTAATAAAATACCCTGAACTTTTTGTGGTTATTTTTTCGGGTGATCGGGTAAGATGCTTAAAAAAGCCGCCCGAAGGCGGCTTTTAAATGTGTTACGGAGTTATTAACTAGTGCTTCACCATCACTTTCCGGGTCACCTTACTTCCCTGCGGGGCAAGCAACTGCATCATATAAATACCATCTGCAAAGCTTGCCGTTGAAATAGTTTTGGTTCGTTCACCTGCTTTAAACACAGACTGGTAAACAACCCGCCCGAACGCATCATACAATGCCACCGGGGTAGGCTTGTTAACCGCTGCCGGTAATTCAATGTTTACTTCCCGGTTGGCCGGGTTAGGGTAGAGGTTGATGTTCTCCGCATATTGAGGATCCTCGATGCCGGTGATTACATCAGGTTGATCGTCTTCAGTAGGAGCATCGAGGAAGTACGCCTGGTATACATCTTTATTTCCCATGATGGATTGAACAAAGACAACGATGGCATCCCCGTTTTTCTTATCCCATATTACTTCAGGTGCATGATAGGCTGCTGAAGCGCCAGGAGCAATGCTTGCCTGTGAGATGGGTACACCGGAGGGTGAGGGCAGCATTTGTTTGGCTACAAATTTATACTGACTATTGCCGCTGCTTCCCAAAAGTGCCGCATCATTAACCGTTTTCTCAACGATTATGGTAAAGATATTAACCCCGGCAGTAGGTATCGGTTGACTGGTTGTGTTTTCAACGGTGGTATTAATTTTCACTACACCTGCGGATATGTCTTTAACAGCAGTTACATTAAGTTTGATAGCAGCAGGCGTTAACACCCGGTCATCATACAAAGGTGAGAGCCATGATGATATGATTCCGCTTTCGAAATTCCCATCCATGCGGAGCGTGGGAGCCTGGGTGATTCCGTAAAAAGCTGTGCGAGCATTATGCATCTGTTCATTCAATGCATTAACAGGATCATCACCCGGAAAAGCAGTATGGTATTGAATCTTCACAAGCTCAGCTGAATTTCCAAAGTTTTGGTAGTTGTTTAGATTATGATTAACAGGTGGTGGGCCGGTAACTGAAGAATTTGTAAAGTTCTCGAGCAGCACAATACGGTTTCGTTCACCGACAAAAAAGTTATCAAAAGCAAAACCATCACCGCGAGGCTGCGAACTGGCAAAGGCAATCCTTAGAACAACTTTTGACTTTCCAATGAGGGGATCAAGTTTATAAATTGCCCTTTTCCACTGGCTGTCTCTGCCGGTCCATCCTGCGCTTGTCGTTGTTTGGTTGCCAGGACTGTTCGAGATACCCTGGTCGTCATACCAATTAATGCCCGAGCCTACAGCGCCAATAGTCACCCAGGCACCATCAGGATCGCTCAGATCAACAGCATCTTCTATATTACCGGTATCATTGTATTGCAGTACGGCTCCGTCCACGCCTGTAGGATTGTCGGACCATATATCCACTGAAATTACCGGTTTTAAAGCACTGCCAAAATTAAAGCAACCGCTTAGCATCCATGAACTTTCATTTGCATTATTATCGCCTGTTAAATTTGTTACCCATGCTTTTCCTGTTGAGGGATTCAAGGAAGCATCACCTTTAATTACGGCACCATCGGGGGTACCAAATGCCCACGAAGAATTCCGGCCTCCGGTAATCCATCCGTCATTGGTGGCAAAATCCTGCGTATAAGCATTCGTAGCAGAAATGGCGGTGTAATTAGGGACGCTGAATATTGGTTTCTCTACAATGTCCTGACAACCTGCACTGGTGGTAACCACTAGCCTCACGGTGTCTTTCCCGGTTGCGGTATAGGTAAAGGCTGCCTCATTACTGGCACTCGAACTAGTACCTGGATTTAGGATACCATTTTTTGCAAAATCCCAATTGTAGTTTTGGATGGGAATATTCGCGTTGGCTGCAAAATTAGTTACAGAATTAACGCATACATTTGCAGATGTAAAATTAGCTATTGGCAACGGTGTAACCGTTACAGGCTTTTGCGGAACTACATATGAGCATCCATCGGAGGTTACTAAAACCCCAGAGAGTTGGAAGGTTGATTGGCCGGTTCCGACATCAGGGTAAATATGTCGTGGGTTTTCGTAGGTGCCCGAGGTGATGCCCGGATCTAAGGCTGGATCAATTAAAGCATTATAACTTCCAGGTGGCCCAAATGGAACTAATTTTCCATCTCCAAAAGTCCATTCTGCTCTGGAGATTGTAGAAGTAGCAGTAGCAGGGTTTATGACTGATGTATTGTTAATAATTGCAGGCGATCCGTTACATACATCTTCAATGGAAATAACGGGTGTCACCGTAGGGAAAATTCTAACATCCCGGGTACCTGAGCTGGAACAGCCCGCTCCATTGGTATAGGTGTAACGTATCGTATAGGTGCCAGGCTGGCCCGTTAATGGGTTTAACTCAACCGTTCCATCCAGGCTATTGAAATTTGTTAGAACACCTGGTGTGCCTGCCGGTGGAGGATCAACAGTCCAACTTAACCCTGGTGCGGGGTTCCCCTGATCAGTAGGTGTAAGCTTAAGATTAGCAGGAGTTGTAGTGCAAATTTCAATAGGGTTTCCAGTGGGTGCGATGCTGATGACGGGTAATGCCTGCACGGTTACCGTTAGCGGTGTTTTTGGCCCTTCACAAAAGTTGACTGTTTCCGTTTGACTGACACTGAAGTTATACACTGCTGCTGCATTGGTTGATATGCTAAGTTCGGCAGGTGTGGGAAGATTATCGTCAGCAATTGGAGTTATAATAGTACCTGACTCACTATACCATTTTAGGTCTGTGCCCGGTACACCAAGATGAG
>CAZIGG010000054.1:6491-18900 GCA_964538575.1 uncultured Roseivirgaceae bacterium | reverse complement strand
AGCGGGAGCGTTTGGAGGTAAGCATTTGTTAGTAGTTAGTATTTGGTAGTTAGTACAAGTCATCTCAAAAATACTCATAATGCGGTCATCCCGAGGAACGAGGGATCTTCGAACATACAGAACATGCGAAATTTGAAGATTCCTCGTTCCTCGGAATGACCAGACTATTTTTGAGATGAGTTCTAGTTAGAATCGAAGGTTATTCAAATTCTACCTTCTCTATTCTACCTTCTAACTACTTGTTCTTCCAGTCAAACGTATTGATCAAATGCATGATGTCTTTTTTCATGTATTCAATCGCAGGCCTCAGCGAATCGTTCTGAACTTTGGTGTTGAAGTACAAAGCCCCTCGCAGGAAATTTTTGGTTGAATCGGTGATGGTAAACTGCATCTGGCTCGGGACTTCTCCATCCAGCTCCACCACCACAGCCGTATGACCTTGGGGATTTATAGTCAGAACCTCATCAATAGCGTATGCTTTAATTTGATGCTTGGAGGTAAGCACATACGCATCGTTCAGGAATTCTTTCAACAACTCATTATTATTCATGATCCTTTTGTAGGTCACATGAACGTTGGCTTTCAGTTCCGGATAGTAGATTTCAATCCAGAAGCGTTCACTGATCCACGAAGTATCGGCCAGAAGCTTTGCGTGTTTGGAGTATTCAAACGTGTAGGGCAGTGTATCCGGAAGCGAATGATAAGCAGGCTCAGGAAGTACAAGCCGGTTATACCCTAACGGTTTTGGAAGGTATTCGCGGTCGCAACTGAACAATATTGTCGCAAACACAACCATTATCATGAAATCAGATAGCTGCTTCATTTTGCGTTTAACCCTTACCCAAATGTAAAACTTGTAACGATTATATTTTTGGGAAGCATTTGTTCGGGTGAGGGATTAAAACGGAAGATCATCAGTCCCTGACGTATCTGCCGAAAAACTTTCCTGACTTTTCGCTGTTCCGGAATAACCGCCTTCCGAAGGCGTGTTACTGCTACTGCCCTTGGGCGTGAGCATGGTAAAATTATCAACGATCACTTCAGTTATATAACGGGTAACACCATCTTTCTCCCACGAGCGTGTGCGCAGCTTGCCTTCTACATACAGCATATCGCCTTTATGAACGTATTTTTGCATAATCTCGGCTGCCTGATTGCGCACCACGATATTATGCCAGTCGGTTATTTCTTTTTTCTCACCCGTGGTTCTGTCTTTATAGGTTTCAGAAGTTGCCATGGTAAAGTTGGCGACCATGCCGCCATTTTCGAAATGCCGTACTTCAGGGTCTTTGCCTAACCGGCCTACTAAGATTGCTTTATTTACTCCAGCCATAATTATTGTTATTTATCATTGTTAAAGGTATAAACAGATCAATGTCATCTTGTGACATCTTTAAAAAGACAGGATCAAAAATAAACTATAAAATGCCGTAATCCGACAGGAATTTGCTGATCAAAACAGGCTTGGGAAGCTCCGCCACCCTCCTCAGCGAATAAAACTTCAATCCCGATCCGTTTAATGCAACATCCCGCGAAAGCGTTATCTGGATAAACCTTGAATAAATCCACTGGTGGCTAAGGATGTGTTTATACATACCGCTGATCTCTGACAGCTTTCCTTTCCGGAATTTCTTCAACGATTCATTCTCTGAAAACAATCTTTCCGGATCAACCGGTCGTTTGGTTTCCACCAGCACAAAATCATACAGCCCATGCCAGATATCTTTGTCTTCACGTTTTTTCATCAGGAACGATTCTCCTTTTTGAATGGCGAAGTAGTAGAAGTAGCGCTTTCGCGCCTTCTTTAACTGAAGCTTTACCGGTAAAACATGCTGCAACGAGTTTTTGTAAGCAAAACAACCGGCCTGAAAAATACAGCTTTCGCACAACGGATTTCGGGGCGTGCAAAATCTCGCGCCAAACTCCATCATGGCCTGGTTGTGAACATCCGGATTTTGTTTGGGCACTAATTCGTTCGCAAGCCTGGTAAAGACCCGCTTCCCTTCCGAAGTATTAATCGGAGTTTCAATACCAAAAATTCTTGCGAGTACGCGGAAAACATTTCCATCGACTACAGCAACGGATTGACCGAACGAAATAGAAGCAATGGCAGCAGCCGTATAGTCGCCAATGCCGGGCAAAGTCTTCAGCTCGTCAAAAGTTTTTGGAAATTTTCCGTTGAATCGGGCCACAACTTCTTTCGCACATTTATGAAGATTTCTTGCTCGTGTGTAGTAGCCCAGACCCTGCCACAAGCGCAGCACTTTTTGCCCGGGGGCCGCGGCAAGATCGAAGACCGTAGGGAACGCCTCGGCAAATTTCAGGTAGTACGGCAGGCCCTGATTTACGCGCGTTTGCTGCAGAATAATTTCGGACAGCCAGATGCGATAGGGGTCTTTTGTCTCGCGCCAGGGGAGGTCGCGCCTGTTTTTTTCATACCACCGAACGACCTTTTTTGAGAAATATCGAATATCCATCCCCTTGATTATCAGATTTTTTCAATATTCATTTTTAATATTCAGCGCACAAATTAAATTTGCCCTCCCTTAAAAAACGAACACCTAAAAATATACAACGTGACCAAAGCAGACGTAATCAACGAAATTTCTGAAAAGACAGGCGTAGACAAGGCAGATGTTACTGCTTCCGTGGAGGCTTTCTTCAGCGTGATCAAGCAAAACATGGCCAGCGGAGAAAATATCTACATCCGCGGATTCGGAAGTTTCATCAATAAGAAAAGAAAGAAGAAAATTGCCCGCAATATTTCCCGTAACACAGCCCTCGTGATTGACGAACACTTTGTTCCAAGCTTTAAGCCTGCCAAGATTTTTGTGAACAAGATCAAGAACAGCGATAAAGTAAAAGAAGTAGCTGAAAAAGCATAACCCCGGTTTCTAAACCGAACACATGCTTAAAAACCGTATCATTCTTGTCGTAGTTAGTGCATTGGTAATCGTTGCCTTGTTTATGCTGCCCAAAGCAGTAGTGAACAATGACAACCAGCTTGCATCAACCGGGGCAGACTCAGCCGGGCAAACTGCCGACCCGCATACCTCCGCCCCGGAGGGGTTAGTGAAGCACATTGCCCACATGCGCGGGGAGTACGCAGCATCCTCTGAAAAGCAAAAAAAAGCTATCTTTGCGGATTCTTTGGCCACTTTATATGCTAAAGCAAGCCGGTTCGACAGTGCCGGGGTTTTTGCTGAAGAGGCCGCATCGTTCTTTAACACGGAGGAAAGCTGGTTTAAGGCTGGCGACAGTTATTACCAGGCCTACACATTCGCGCTGAATGCCAATAAACAGGGCAATTTGGGCGAAAAAGCCAGGGAACAGTTTCAAAAAGTTCTGGACATTAATCCGAAGAACCTTGAAGCCAAGACCAAGATGGCCATGACTTACCTTTCAAGCGCCCCCATGCAGGGCGTGGCGATGCTGAGAGAGGTGCTCGAGACTGATCCGAAAAATGAACTGGCGCTGTTCAACATGGGCATGCTGTCAATCCAGTCGGGGCAGGACGAAAAAGCGATTAACTGGCTCGGCCAACTGGTTGAAGTGAACCCGAAGCATACGCAGGGAACATTGTTGCTGGGCATTGCCTACATGAACACAAAAGACAAGAAGAAGGCGAAAGCGCAATTTGAAAAAGTAAAAGATATGGACAAGGATCCGGCAGTACAGGCAACTGTCGATTCTTATCTGAAGGATTTAAAATAATTAATAACACAGCCCGGCAGGGCCTGAACTGCCGAAGCGACAAAACAAACATTTATGCCAAGCGGAAAAAAAAGAAAAAAAAGCAAAATGGCCACTCACAAGCGCAAGAAGCGCCTGAGAAAGAACAGACATAAGAAGAAGTAATCAAGAACGTCCATCGGGTGCAGCGGTATGCTGCGCCTTACATTGACGTCAGCTATACACACATTTTTTACATAAATCCATTATCGTTTTGAGCAACGAACTAATAATTAGTAGCACTCAAGACGGATGTCGTATAGCCCTGCTTCGAGATAAGCACCTTGTAGAATTTCACCAGGAAGAGGAGGGAAGCAAATTTCAGGTCGGAGACATTTATTTAGGCACTGTTAAGAAAGTGGTGCCGGGTCTCAATGCCGCATTTATTGATGTGGGCTACGACAAAGATGCTTTTTTGCATTACCTCGACCTTGGACCGCAGTTCAGCTCGCTGAGCAAATTCACGAAACTGACACGCGGTAAAAAGATTTTCGGCAAGCTGGAAAAATTTACCCTTGAACCGGATATTGACAAGCATGGCAAAATTGCCCAGCAGCTTGCCAAAGGCCAAGTGCTTCCGGTGCAGATTGTAAAAGAACCCATCTCCACAAAAGGGCCGCGATTATCCTGCGAGTTATCATTAGCCGGGCGTTACCTGGTGCTGGTACCGTTTTCGAAAGCCGTTAACGTTTCGAAAAAAATTACCAGCAACGAAGAACGTAAACGCCTGCTGCGCCTGATCCAATCCATCAAACCCGAAAACTTCGGTGTGATTGTACGCACGGTTGCCGAGGGAGCCGAAGTGGCCGACCTCGACCGTGATTTAAGAAACTTAGTTAAAACATTTGAAGACGGCATTGCCGCGCTTCCGGATGCTGCACCGAATGACAAGCTCATCGGTGAGCTGAACAAAACATCGTCTTTGCTTCGCGACCTGCTGAATGAATCGTTTGATAACATTCACATCGATGACAAGAAGATGTATGACGAAGCCCGGACCTACATCCGGAACATTTCCCCCGAGCAGGAGAAGATCGTGAAGTTTTACAGCGGCCGTGCGAAAATCTTTGAACACTACGGTGTTGAGAAGCAGATCAAAGCAGCGTTCGGGCAAACCGTAAGCTTAAAAGGCGGAGGATATTTGATTATCGAGCACACCGAAGCGCTTCACGTAATTGATGTGAACAGCGGCAACAAATCGAACCGCGAAGAGAACCAGGAAACCACTGCACTCTCGGTAAACATCGAAGCCGCGAAAGAAATTGCCCGCCAGCTTCGCCTGCGCGATATGGGGGGCATTATTGTGGTTGACTTCATCGACATGAGAAGTCAGGACAATAAAAAGCTGATCTATAAGATCATGCGCGAGGAGATGGACAGCGATAAGGCGAAATCAACCGTGCTGCCGCTTTCCAAATTCGGCCTGATGCAGATTACGCGTGAACGTGTTCGTCCGCAGGTAAACATCATTACCAAAGAAACCTGCCCTACGTGTAACGGAACCGGCAAAATCACCGCGTCTATTCTTGTTTCCGACCTGATCGAAAAAACACTCGATCACTTATTGGTGAAACAGAATGAAAAAGACTTGGTGCTGGCGCTGCATCCCTACTTACAGGCTTTCTTCACGAAAGGAATTATTTCAACCCGTGTGAAATGGTTCATGAAGTATAAACGCTGGGTGAACATGGAAACCGATACATCGCTCGGGGTAACTGAATTCAAATTCCTGAACAAGGAAGGCGAAGAAATTCAGTTGACGGCATAATTGAAACTGAATTCATAAAGAGAAAGTCCTGTAATGAGCAGGACTTTTTTTGTTTAACGTCATTCGCGGCCTTGTGCCGCGAATCCCATAAAGCGAAGTGCTAACCTGAAGGAGACCCCGGTACAAGGCAGGGGATTATATGTTTAAATTTATTGCTTTGTCAAATCCGGCCGCTCAGGCGGAGGATTGATAAACGGTGAGGCGGCCTGGTGAATCCGGATCGCTTTGCGTGAAAGGATAATGGCAACGATCAGCGAAAGGGCAGCGCCAATCCAGATGCCGGGAACAAATGTGATAAACAGGAAGTAATCGTACAAGCCATGAAATACAGTTGCCGAGATCAGCGCGAGCAATGAGTAGTACAGGTTTTTTTGCTTGGTGAATTTTGCCCGGCCTAAGTAATATCCCATTAAAATTGCAAAACAGGCGTGTGCAGGCACGGCCGTAAACATGCGCAGAATGCCCGTAGGGATGCCGTATTGATATACGTATAAAATGTTTTCGAGCGTGGCGAAGCCCATGCCTACCATAACCGCGTACACAATGCCATCGAAGGGTTCATTAAAATTTTTATTCCGGAACAGAATAAAGCGAATGAAAATGAACTTGCTGAATTCTTCCACTAAAGCAACCTTAAAAAACGCATCGGCAAATAATTCAGATGCACTTTGCTTATTAATGGTAATAATCTCAAGCGGCATGCTAACGAGCAGCGTTACAAATGTGCTGAGCACGCCATAGAAAAAACTCATGAGCAGAAGTCCGAGCGGCTCCCGTTCGTGCTTGTCTTTCAGGTAAATATACAGGGCAATGGCTGCACCGGGAGCCAATGCCAGGGCAAGAAGAAACATGTATTCAGGGGTTCTGAAAGCAAGATAATATTATTCAATTACTTCTTCGATCTCACCCATTTTGGCTTTTGAGTATTTGCCGGAGGTTGCGTAAACGATCTTTCCTTCTTTATCGAGTACGAAAAAGTACGGAATGTCTTTCTTCTCGAAATCAAGCGCTTCTTTATAAGTCTTCAGCTCACCTTTGTAAAACAGGATGTAAGGCAGCAGGTTAGGATCAACATTTTTGACTGCTTTTTTCTTGGCCGTTCCGGTAGCCGCTGCATTGATGCCGGTAAACATGGGTATAAAATAAACGTTCACATCGTATGCAAAATCTTCAAACAGTCCGCCCTTTTGTTTCTGAACAAATTTTTCAAAAATGGGCTGGAACCAGGAGTTTAGCTCGTCCTCAGACTTTTTCGAATACGCCAACCCGAGTAACGTATATTTTCCCTTTACACTTTGCGGCAATTCGATTTTTGTATCATCAACCGTTTCAGCGGTCATATCCGGAAATATTTTTCCTGTAACCTGGGCCGTTGCAACGTATGCGGAACTTAGCAGCAGTAAACTAAATACGAGTGCCTTTTTCATGTTTTTTGATGTTATCGTGAGGGATTAAATAACCATGTTTGCGCTAATAACGTAAACAAATTGGTTTCTATATTCGAGATGACGGTAAAAGACCATTACGACCGGTATTTAGGCAATTTCTATTCGTGGACGGCAGGGGATTTTACCGAAAAGCAGCTGCTGCAAGAAAAATTTTTCCGGGAAAATGAAATTGTACCTAAAATTTCCGGGGTTGCATTTGACCTGGGCAGCGGCCACGGAATCAATTCCATTGCGCTGGCTAACCTGGGATTTTCTGTCCGGGCGATAGATTTTAATCACCAGCTTTTAGAAGAACTCAGGGAGCGGATTGAACATCGTAAAATTGAAGCGGTTGATGCACACCTGTTAGAGTACTTATATGCAGTCCGGTTAAAGTCCGAGCTGATCGTTTGCATGGGCGACACGTTAACCCATCTTTCCGGGCCCGACCAGGTAGAGGAACTCATTGCGTTGAGCGCGCAAAAACTGGAGCGTGGCGGCAAGCTTGTTATTTCCTACCGGGAGCTTACAAATGAATTGACCAATGAAAAGCGCTTCATCCCCGTAAACAGCGATGAGAACAGGATTCATACCTGTTACCTGGAGTATCTTCCGGGATATGTTAAAGTATTTGATATTCTTCTTGAACGGGAAGGCGATAAATGGAAGCAAACGGTAAGCTGGTATCCGAAACTGCGCATTGCTGTGTCGCGTGTGATTTCCCTGTTTGAAAAATACGGTCTTTCGCTTCTTAAGAAAGAGGTCATTTTCGGGATGACGTATCTGGTCGCATCTAAATAATCTTCTGCGTTTATAAAGAATTACCTTTGCTGATATTTAAAACATCAGCGTATGGCGTGGATCTATCTTGTGATTGCCGGCTTGTTTGAAGTTGGCTTTACAACCTGTTTGAAGTTCAGCAACAACTTTTCGAACGGGAAGTGGTCGGTTGGATTTTTCATCTGCATTTTCCTGAGTTTTCATTTTCTGAACGAAGCTATTCAGAAAATCCCGATCGGAACTGCCTATGCGGTGTGGACGGGCATTGGCGCAGTAGGCACGGCCATTATGGGAATTTATTTTTTTAGCGAGCCGTCTGATTTCTGGCGGGTGTTTTTTATTACCATGCTGATCGGTTCGATCATCGGATTGAAGCTGGTATCCGCGCACTGAAAAATAAGAAAGCCTCCCGAAAATTTTCAGGAGGCTTTTAAATCTTTGGCTAAAAACCGATCAGGCGTTCTTCCATTTAATGGTACAGCCTAACGCTTTTGTTTTTGTTGCCGGAACAGGTTTGCTTCCTAAAAGTGCATCAACGGCATCTTCAACATAACGTTTTGTAACAGCCGAGGCATTTTTTGCACTGTCATCGATTGAACCGATGTATGCAACCTTAAATGCAGAACCCTCTTTTTTCAAGATAAATACATGAGGCGTATTTGTCGCGCCAAAGGATTTAGCAACATTTTGTGTTTCATCAAATAAGTACGGGAAGTCGTAGCCATTTTTCTTCGCATATTCAACCATGGCGTCATACGAATCCCCCTGAGAGATTTCAGGATCATTCGGCTGAACCAAAACAACCGGGAATCCCTGAGAAGCATACTTTTTGTTCAACGCAATAATGCGGCTATTCCAGGCCTGGGAGTAAGGACACGTATTGCAATCAAAAATCACAATAACACCTTTTGAATCCTTGTAGTCAGACAAGGCAACCATTTTACCGTTTGTGTTCTTCAGCTTGAAATCGGCAACGGTATCGCCCACTTCATAGCCCGTGCGAACAGGACTTGCAGCTACCAGCACAAACATGCAGACAGCCATAACTAACATTGATCTGATCATAATAGTATTCTGTTTAGTTGTTTCAATAAATTATTAAAGACATGCTATTGAACTTCGGCAATCAGTTTCTCAAGTTCGCCTTCGTGCAGCTCCCGTTCAACAAATTTTCTTTGACCGGTTTTACTGTTTACGATAATGGTGGCGGGCAGGGCCCCTGACCACGATTTTTCAATCTGCTCTATATACGAATTCGGGTCTTTCTCGTCCAGGATAAGCACCTGCGACTGTAATTTCTTGCGGGCTACAAATTTATGAACCTTGGCAGGATCCGGATCGAGGTCTAAATCCATGCTCACTAAGGTAACTTTAACATCCTTGCGTTCCTGGCCAAGCTTTTCAAACAGCGGCATCTCTTTTACGCAGGGCGCACACCAGGTAGCCCAGAAATTGATCACTTTAATATGATCGCCTTTTGAGGTGATAAGCTCCTGCAATTCGGGCAGCTTTACAATTTTGGCCTGCTCCTGGGCGGTAGCGGCAAGCGCACCGGCAAGCAAAAGGATGGTCAGAAGGTTCTTCATATTCTTAAAGAAACAAAGGATAGCAAATGTAGTTCCGAAATTTCTATAAACGGATTGTAAGGTTTACGGGAGACGTAACGAAAAGAGCTAAAATTCAGGCACTTACAAATCGCCAAAAACCAGCCGAAAAAGAATCCCACAAAATTGAACAGTTATCCACATTACCGGAATATTTAGCGTTAAGTGACTGTAAATCAGTAGAATATACCTTATAAAATCAATCAATTCTTTGTGGACAACTTCTAAGACGTATGAAACGGAAAGGTTTTACCCATCAATTTACAATTGGCAGATATTCAGATTCATAGCGTAATATCTGACTGCCTTTTTCTATTTTTTGCCCATGATTGATGCAGAAAACAGGGTTAAAAAACTCTTCAGCATAGATGTGCCTGTAATTCAGGCCGGTATGGTTTGGTGCAGCGGGTGGCGCCTGGCTTCGGCCGTGAGCAATGCCGGGGGGCTGGGACTGATCGGGGCCGGATCGATGTACCCCGATACGTTTCGCGATCACATCCGGAAATGCAAGGCGGCAACAACTAAGTCTTTTGGGGTAAATGTCCCGTTGCTCTACCCGGAAATGAGCGTGATCATGGACATCATTGTTGAAGAAGGCGTAAAGATTGTTTTCACCTCGGCCGGCAACCCTTCATTATGGACGGGCAGGCTTAAGGAAAAAGGTATAACGGTAGTGCATGTGGTATCAAGCGTGAAGTTTGCCAAAAAATCAGAGCAGGCAGGCGTTGACGCTGTTGTTGCGGAAGGTTTTGAAGCAGGCGGCCATAACGGCCGCGAAGAAACAACAACACTCGTACTTATTCCCATGGTTCGGGATGCGATTTCAATTCCCCTGCTTGCGGCAGGCGGCATTGCAAGCGGCCGGGCCATCGCAGCAGTTGAAGCGTTAGGAGCGGAGGGTGTTCAAATCGGCAGTGGCTTTGCCGCGAGCGTTGAATCGTCAGCGCATGAAAATTTTAAACAACGCATTATCAATTCTGCTGAGGGCGATACACAACTCACCATGAAGCAGCTTACACCGGTGCGGTTGATTAAAAACAAATTCTTTCAGGAGGTGATTGCTGCTGAGCAGCGCGGAGCCAGCAATGAAGAAATGTTAACGCTGCTGGGCCGCGCACGCGCGAAACGCGGAATGTTTGAAGGTGATCTGGATGAAGGCGAGCTTGAGATCGGCCAGGTTTCTGCTTCGATCAAAAACATCCGGCCCGCTGCGGATATTTTGAAAGACCTTTGGCAGGATTACCTCAGCACGAAAGCGAAACTTTGCAGCGCATGAATTTTCTGAAGATCAAAGAAACATGCCTTTACCTTCATGATCTTGAAGGCGCGAAAAAGTTTTATCACGAGACGTTAGGGCTTCCGCTGATCAGCTACGCGGAGGGCAGGCATATTTTTTTCAGGGCCGGAGCGTCTGTTCTGCTTTGCTTTAATCCGGAAGATTCAAAACGTAAAGAAAGCCCGCCTGCACATTATGGCGGAGGCAGGCAGCATTTCGCTTTTGAGGTAAGTAAACATGAATACGAAAGCGCGAAGGCCTGGATTGAAAGCAAGGGCATCCGCATAACGGATACGGTTACGTGGAAAAGCGGGGCAGAATCTTTTTACTTTGAAGATCCGGAAGGGAATGTTCTGGAGATTGTTCCGGATAAAGAAATCTGGGATTAAACCTCTTGGACAACTTTTTCTGCCAGCCTGCCTGCCGGCAAGACAGGTTCAACAGGTTTGCTGAATTGCGTTTGAACCGGAATGGATTTAAGAAAAACAGAAGAATACCAGTTGCTGTAATCTTTATACAGGATGCAGTTCCCGCGCACCTTCCCATCGATCAGAATTTGAATACGCTCAAGCTCAGTATTGTGCTGCAACAGCAGTTGCTGGTCAGCCGGAAGTTCCGGAAAACTGACAAATTCAATTCCTTTATAGTGGGTAGCCTGAACTTTCATGAGTATTTAATGGTCTAAACGAAAAAATAGTAACCTTAGCGCCTGTTTAGATACGTAAGTTTACAAAAGGTTTAGTTACAGGTTGTTAAAAATGTGGGTATTTTTAAAAGAATACCCGTCTTGATCTTCTGATGTCCGGATTTTTTGATACGCCCGTTGAATTTTTGAAAGGTGTTGGCCCGCAACGATCTGCGTTGCTTAACAAGGAGCTCAACATCTTTACCTTTGGCGATCTTATCCAGTATTATCCTTTTCGATACGAGGATCGCACGAAGTTCTATAGCATACAAGACATCAGCGATGAGATGCCGCATGTGCAGATAAAGGGTACAATCATCAGGAAAGAATTCATTGGCATTGGAGCGAAGCGAAGATTGGTTGTAACGCTCAAAGACACTACCGGTGAAATGGAACTCGTATGGTTCCAGGGAATAAAGTGGGTGCAGGACAAATTAAAACCCGGTGTTGAATATGTTGTTTTTGGTAAGCCCAATCAATTCGGCAAGAAATATAATATTGCCCACCCTGAAATAGAACCGGTAACAACCTCAAACACGCAGGGCGGTTATCTTCAACCGGTTTATCCGCTGACGGAAAAATTAAAATCGCGGTACATCGACAGCAAGGCAATTTCAAAATTGCAGCGCGAATTGTTAGTGCTGGCGAAAGATAAGATCAGGGAAACCCTGACAACAGAAATCATTAAACAATTTAAACTTATCGGTAAGCAGCAGGCGCTGATCAATATCCATTTCCCGCAAAGCCACGAGTTGATGACGGCATCCCAAAACAGGCTGAAATTTGAAGAGCTGTTCTACATCCAGCTCAGGCTGTTAAAAATGAAATTGATCCGGCAGGATTCATTTAAGGGCCAGGTTTTTAATGATGCTTCGCTGCTAACCAGGTTCTATAAAGAGTTTCTTCCCTTTCCGCTAACCGATGCGCAGAAAAAAGTTATCAAGGAGATTTATGCCGACTTAAAATCGGGTAAACAAATGAACCGTTTGCTTCAGGGGGATGTGGGCAGCGGAAAAACAATTGTTGCGTTTGTTTGTGCACTGCTTTCCATTGGTGCCGGAACGCAGTGCGCATTAATGGCTCCGACAGAAATTCTTGCGCAGCAGCATTATAATAACCTGAGCAAGTACGCAGCGC
>CAZIGG010000054.1:4463-6391 GCA_964538575.1 uncultured Roseivirgaceae bacterium | reverse complement strand
CAACGATCAAAACTATGGAGTAAAAATGCAGGTCTTTATCCGCATGTTCTCGTGATGACGGCAACACCCATTCCCCGAACGCTTGCCATGACGTTGTATGGAGATCTTGATATTTCAGTAATTGATCAATTACCGGCCGGGAGAAAGCCGGTCAAAACCATTCATAATTTTGATTCGCACCGGCTACAGGTAAATCAGTTTTTGAAAGAACAGATTGCAGCGGGAAGACAAGTCTATATAGTTTATCCGCTCATCGATGAATCGGAAAAGCTTGACCTGAAACATTTAATGGACGGCTATGAAAGCATAAGCCGGGCTTTCCCCAATGAAGCGATCAGCATTGTGCATGGCAAAATGAAATCCGAAGCCAAGGATTTTGAAATGAAACGCTTTCTCAAAGGCGAGACGAGCATCATGGTGGCCACCACCGTTATTGAAGTTGGCGTTGATGTGCCCAATGCTTCGGTGATGGTGATTGAGAATGCTGAACGGTTTGGGCTATCACAACTGCATCAGTTACGGGGCCGCGTGGGGCGTGGCGCTGAACAATCGTTTTGCATTTTGATGACAAGCTTTAAGCTTTCCGCTGATTCCAAAATCAGGATAAACACCATGGTGCGTACCAATAATGGTTTTGAAATCTCGGAAACCGATTTGCAGTTACGCGGCCCGGGCGACCTGATGGGTACACAGCAAAGCGGTGCGCTTGATCTGTTAATTGCCGACCTGGGGAAAGATGGTAAAATTCTGCAGGCTGCACGCGAAACTGCTATTCGTGTTCTGGAAGACGATCCTGAATTACACAAAAAACAGAACGAAGTGATCAGAACACAAGTTGAGCGGACAAAAAAGTCGGCTGTCAATTGGAGTAAAATCAGCTGATCCGGGCGGATTTAGTAAATTTACTTTCCCTCTATGAAGAAGTTCAGCATTTGCCTCCTTTATCTGATCTTTTCTGCAACCGTTTTTGCACAGCAGGGTAATTATTTTCTTTCAAACTTTTCACCCGATACAAACCTTTCCGATAATGTTTGCTTCGACATCGCGCAGGATAATCGCGGGGTTTTTTATTTCGCAACCCAGGCGGGTATTCTTCAGTATGATGGCCGCAGTTGGGATGTTATCCCGACCCATGGCGCGGCCTATGCAGTGGAGCTTGCTGAAAACGGAGAGCTTTATGTTGCCGGCCCGAAAGGGTTTGGGAAAATTGCTCCGGATAATAACGGACTTGAGAGTTTCCAATTACTATACGATAAACCGGGGGCTGAATACATATTTCAGATCACAACTTTAAAGGATAAGGTTTACTTCCTGAACGAACGCAACCTTTATGTTTACTCAACAGCCACTGACAGCACCACAACATTTTCTTCCAACACTGTAACCGGAGCCTTTGCGGGATTAACTGAAATTTTCGGAACCATATACATCAGCACAGAAACGCAGGGTCTTTTCCGTGAAAGCAATAACCGGCTAACAAAATCAAAGCTTGCATTTCCGGACAGTACGCAGTTGATTTTTTCATCGAAATTCAAGAACACGTATTTGCTGGGCACTTCTGACAATCGCCTGTTCTTATTTAATGATAAAATGCGGCTTCGCGAGCTTCAGCTCAAAGATCCGGGCTACGCGGACGCGAGCGTGATCGTTAATGCAACCTGGGTGTCCGAAAACCTTATTGCGCTGGGGACGCTTCGCGGAGGCGTGATCTTTATTAATCCGGCAACAGGCGCAACAAACGAGATCGTTAATTATGAAACGGGCTTGCCGGATAATGAGATCTACGCCATTACGAGCGACATGGACAGGAATGTATGGGTTGCTCATACATACGGGTACACGCGCATAGCGCCCGATTTGCCTTTTCGTTCGTTCAAGCACTATGCAGGACTGAAGGGAAATCTTCTATGCGCAGCAACCTACCAGGG
>CAZIGG010000054.1:0-4363 GCA_964538575.1 uncultured Roseivirgaceae bacterium | reverse complement strand
TCGCGCTATTACAGTTATAAGAAAGTCAGCGGCATCAATGCAAAGATCACACAACTTGTACTCTGGCAAAATAAATTAATTGCTGCCGGCCTTGAAGGGACTTTTGAAATCAGCCAGCTTAAGTCAACCGCGATAATGGAAGACCCGGTTCGTTTCCTGCTGGCCTCGGAAGGAAAAAAAGCCCTGTTCGTTTCCACCTACGATGATAAGCTTCGCCAGCTTAGCGTAAACAAGAACAACTGGAGCGATGAAAGCCTGGCCCTGAACATTGACGATCCTGTTAATTACATTTTTGAAGAAGGCGCTGAAGCAATTTGGTTTTGCAGCTATAATAAAATTTACCGGCTGGAGTATGCGGATGGATTGACACACGCAGCACACAGCATGAGTGTTGAAAACCCAAGCTTTGAAAAAACGGCAGGCGTTAGCCTGAACGGGCACGTAACGATCGCCACATCAGCAGGATTTTACGTGTATGATAAAGGCAAGAAGGATTTAATTAAGGTAGATACGCTTGCGGCACCGAGAGCTTATTTTGCAAATAACGCGAACCTTTGGTTTCGCGATGATCACCAGTGGTATATATCGGGTAACCGGGGCAATAAAACCAACCTGCAGCTATTAAACGTTTTCAACGATATCCGGTACATTTCGTCCGATCCAAAATCGGATAACGTATGGATTATTACCGGCAGCAATGAACTGGTACGATTTACAAGTAATAAGAAACCCATAGAAACGGTATATCCGTTGTTTTTAAAAGCCATTTCTCAAAACGATGCAGTAAGCCTTCGCAGCAGCAGCATTAAAGTGGAACAGGAAAACAGTTCATTGAAGATAAGTGTCGTTAAACCCGATTACATCGGGGCGAATGCAGTCGAGTACCGCTACTTTCTCGAAGGATTGCACACGGAATGGTCGGCCTGGTCGAACAAGGATTATGAATTTATTTTTCCGTACCTGCCCCCGGGAGAGTATACCCTGAAAGTTCAGTCGAAGGATATTTTCGGTAAGGAAAGTGAAATGGAGCCGGTAAAAGTAGAAGTTTTACCTCCCTACTGGAAGCGCGGCTGGTTTTACGCGCTTGAGTTTGCGGTTTTTGCATCCCTTGTGCTGCTCTCTTTCCGGCTGAGCCATCGCTATAATTTAGTAAGCCGGCTGCTGTCACTTCTATCAATTATTATTTTGATCGAGTTTATTCAAACGCTGGCAGGATCGCAGCTTTCACTGAATAGCGGGCCGGTAATAGATTTTCTTATCCAGGTTTTTGTAGCCTTTTTAGTTCTTCCGGTCGAAGGCTTTTTAAGAACCTTCATGCTCAAGTCCATCGAAAGGAATAAGGGAGCAAGAGATAAAGCCTGATTCTAAACCCTTAAACGCATAGGCATTCGTGCAAAGAGCATGTTTGGCAAGCGAACCACAATAAAATCGTTGTTCCGGATACCGGACGCTTTACTCCGCCCGTTTTCTTCTGTACTTTGGCAGTATGGAAACAGCTCCTGATTTCAACACGCTTCCGGAATTTTATCATCATTACGTTATGCAGGTGCATGACCAGAGTGTATTAGATGCGCTGGAACAATCCAACAAGCATCTCGTGACATTGTTAGATACAGTGCCGGAAGACAAAGGAGAATACCGGTATGAGAAAGGAAAATGGAGCATTAAAGAACTTGTCTGTCACATAATGGATGCCGAACGGATTTTTACCTATCGCGCACTCCGCTTTGCGCGAAATGATTCAACAGACTTACCGGGCTTCGAAGAAAATGACTATGCGCCCCAGGCCAATGCGCACGCCAGAACCCTGAAACAATTGATTGCCGAAACAGAGGCGCTTCGTAAAACCACCATCGACCTGTTTGCAAGTTTTACCCCGGAAATGCTGCAACGAAAAGGGACAGCCAATAAAAACGTTGTTTCAGTTATCAACATCGGCTACATTATTGCGGGTCATGAAACCCATCATCGCAATATTTTGAACGAACGCTACCTCAACGCATGAACCTGCGCTGCATATTCCTGATTGGAATTATGGCTGCGGCCTGCTCACCGGTATCGAAGCATGCGCTCAACAAGCAATTTATTTCGCTGGAGGCAAAACTTCACGATCACACAGGCTTTATGTTGTATGATCCTGAGCAGAAAAAAGAACTGTACGCATTTCAGTCCGATAAATATTTTACCCCGGCATCCAATACCAAGATATTTACGCTTTATACTTCGCTTGTTGTATTGGGCGATTCCGTTCCCGGATTACGATACATCGAAAGCGGTGATTCGTTAATCTTTGCCGGAACGGGCGATCCGTCTTTGCTGTACGAAAACATTTATGATCCCGGTAAGACGGTTGCGTTTCTTTCCGCCACCGACAAAAAGCTTTTCCTGGCCGATGGTAATTTTTATACGGATGCATTGGGGGCGGGCTGGTCGTGGGATGACCTGCCCTATACCTATTCTTCCGAACGTTCCGCCTTACCGGTTTACGGAAACTACTTCACACTTCAGCAAACAGGATCAGTCATTAAAACACAGCCGGCTTATTTTTCTTTTAACATCACCATAAAGGATAGCGTTGAGAAACCGCTCCTTGACCGTGAGCTTTCGTCCAATAAAATAAACCTGTATCCGGCAAGGCATGCGGACATGAATCGATGGAAAACACCTTTTAAAACAAGCGCGGAACTAACAGCAAAATTGTTATCCGATACGTTAAAGAAAGAAGTTACACCGGTTAAGCGCATTCTTTCCGGATCGTACAAAACGCTTTACAGCATCCCGGTTGATACGCTGTATAAAGAGATGATGCAGGAGAGTGACAATTTTATTGCCGAACAATTGCTGCTTACTTGTGCAGGAGTTTTAAGCGATTCACTTAAGCCGGAAATCGCCATTGCGTACATGAAGAAAAATTATTTGGCGGATTTGCCCGATGAGCCGGTTTGGGTTGATGGCTCCGGACTTTCCCGCTATAATTTGTTCACGCCCCGCAGCATTGTAAAACTCTGGGAGAAAATTTATGAGCGCGTTCCGCGCGAACGGCTTTTTCCCTTATTAGCCATTGGCGGAAAAACAGGCACCGTAAAACGCTGGTATAAGAATGAGCCGCCTTATTTGTATGGGAAAACCGGAACGTTAAGCAATAATCATTGCCTCAGCGGATACCTCGTTACGAAGAAAGGAAGAACCCTTATCTTTAGCTTTATGAGCAACAACCATCCGGCACCCGCAAGCACAGTGCGCCAGGAAATGGAAATAATTTTAAAACAGCTTTACCTGCATTATTGATGATCCGGCCTGAGTCATTTTTTAAGTTCGCACTTTTATTTTCCTTTTTTGGATTTACAGGAGCGATTGCGCAAACCCGCGATAGTCTTGATATCAAGATCGGACAAATGATCCTGATCGGTTTTCCGGGAGCAAAGGTTGATGAAAAAGTGCTGGAAGAAATCCGGCAGGGCAAGGTGGGCTCAATTATAATCTTCGAAAAGAATATTCCTGCGAAGAATTCTTTTGCCGAACTGAAAAAGATGACCTGGACGTATCAGCATGCTGCGTCTATTCCGTTGTTTGTTGCTATTGACCAGGAAGGCGGAAAGGTCAACCGCTTAAAAGAGAAATACGGTTTTCCGAGATCGGTATCCGCAGCAAAGCTGGGGAAGTTTAACCTTGACTCCGTTCAGTTCTATGCCGAAACGACCGCGGCAACGTTAGCCGGCCTCGGCCTCAATGTGAATTTTGCACCTGTTGTTGATCTCTCCAGCAACCCGACAAATCCGATCATTGCGAAACCGGAACGTGCGTTTTCTGCGCAAGCGGATTCTGTTACACTGTTTGCGAGAGAAGTAATCCGACAGCACCGCAAGCTTGGCGTTGTTTCCGTGCTCAAGCATTTCCCCGGTCACGGCAGCTCGAAAGATGATACGCACCTGGGGATAGCCGATGTCACCAGCACCTGGAATGAAAGCGAACTCTATCCTTATAAATCATTGATTGATTCCGGGGAAGTGGATGCGATCATGACCGCGCACATTGTTAACAAAAAATTGGATGCGGCAGGTAATCCCGGAACGTTATCTAAAAAAGTGATTGACAGTTTACTGCGCAAACAGTTTCATTTTGATGGCGTTGTGTTTTCAGATGATATGCAGATGCATGCGATAACCAAGCACTATGGTTTGGAGGAAGCCATTAAATTATCGATCAATGCCGGGGTGGATATCCTAACATTCTCCAATAATATTTCCGGCAGCCAGGAACGCACCGTAGATAAGGTACATGAGATCATTAAAAAATTTGTAATGGACGGAACGATCAGCAAAGAACGTATTGATCAGTCGTTCAAAAGAATTATGGATTTGAA
>CAZIGG010000053.1:0-19175 GCA_964538575.1 uncultured Roseivirgaceae bacterium | reverse complement strand
CCGGAAATTTCACTGCCGATCACAACACCCCCGTGGCCATCCTTCATTGTGCAATTCCGGATGATAAGGTTTTCGCTGGGTACATTAACCCTCCTTCCGTCATGATCGCGGCCGGATTTAATAGCAATGCAATCATCGCCCGTATCAAAAAGACAATCTTCAATCAATACATCTTTTGAAGATTCCGGGTCGCAGCCATCACTGTTCGGGCCGTGGCTGATCACGCTTACTTTACGAATGGTCACATTCTCCGATAACACCGGGTGCAGTATCCACATGGGTGATTGAATGATGGTTACTCCTTCAATCAATACATTTTTGCATTTGTAAGGTTCTATAAAGCTCGGACGCAGGTAATCGCCTTCGCCAAAAACCCGTTCGCGCACCGGCACATTATCTTCTGCCATTTTTTTGAGTCGTTCATTAGCGGCAAACTGGCTTTTATCACGGGCTTCGCGGTTTTTACCCGCATGGCCCCATTTTCCTTTCCAGTACCACCAATGATCGTCATCGGCCTGGCCGTTTAATATGCCTTCACCGGTAATGGCAATGTTCTCCTGCTCATAGGCATAAATAAGGGGTGAATAGTTCATCAGCTCAATCGCTTCAAAGCGCGTGTATACCTGGGGTAAATATTTTTTTGTATCCTGACTGAACAGCACAACAGCGCCTTTGGAAATATGCAGGTTTACATTACTGAGCAGATGAATGGCGCCTGTTGAAAATTTACCTGCCGGAACTACAACTCTCCCGCCTCCGTCATCGTGACAGGCTTTAATTGCTTTTTTAAAAGCTTCTGTGCAGTCCGTGATGCTGTCGCCTGCTGCGCCATACTTCGTGATCAGGAAATCCTTCGCTGGAAAAGTGGGGGCTTTTATTCGTTTGAGAATGACTTCGGCTTCTTTCCAGGGATCAGGCTGCGCTACGGATGTACAGGAACCTGCAATCAGCAACGTAAAAACCAAAGTATACAATTTCAGATTTCTCATTTCCATAGCATTACATTATTTTAAAGATTCAACCCTAAACCAATCCACATCCGCAAAACCCGAATCATTGGTTTGTTGTGTCCGGGTACAGAATAAGCCAACTTTCGCTCCGATCCATTTTCCCGGCTCAGCCGTAAACGGATCTCCGGCTTTTATAAATTTCTTTCCGTCCATACTATAGCTGAAGCTGCAGATACCACCCTTTACTACTGTAACACGAAAGTAAACGGTAGATCCTTCCAGCTTCGTCAAAACATTTTCTGTTTCCGGATTTCCTTTATCAGCGTTTTTACAAACCGCATAAAGTATTTGGATTCCTTCCTTAGTGCTCTTAAGCGACAATGCTGCATAGTTTAGTCCCATCACCACAAATCCAACTTTTTCATTTTCAAGTTTTACATTGGGAGTGAATGTAATTTTTGTTGTCACGCTGAATTCTTCAGCGGGGAATTTTTGCATGAGTACATTTGGTACACTCCAGAGATTCTTTGCATCCTCCGGAATTTTTTCAGAATAAAGTCTGAGTGAACCTTTATATGTATTCGCAAAAGCCCAGGTGGCTTTCGGATTTGCCTGCCATTGCCACTGAAGCCCGGGTTCTGAGGTATTAAACTCATCACTTTCAGCAGGCGTTGCGATTGGATAAGTATTGCCAACGTTCGGTTTCTTATTCACGAGCACGGGTTCACCTTTTCCATCGCCATCTTTATCGATGCCAATAACCGGCCAATCGTTTACCCACTTCATCGGTTGCAAATGGACAACCCTGCCGTATGCTTCCTTATCCTGAAAGTGAATAAACCAGTCTTCACCGGTTTGCGTATCAACCCATGCACCCTGGTGCGGGCCATTGATGCTTGTCTTGCCCTGATCCATGACCACTTTTCGTTCGTACGGACCATAAACATTTTTTGACCTCAGCACAACCTGCCAGCCGGTGGCCACTCCTCCTGCCGGAGCAAAAATGTAGTAATAGCCGTTGCGCTTGTAAAACTTGGGGCCTTCGATTGTCGGATCAAGTTCATGGCCGTCATACACAATGCGGCCTTCATCGAGCGTTCTATCACCTTCCGCATTTAATTGCTTAATCGCAATAACACTTTTAATTCCTGCACGGCTGCCGGCATACGCATAAACGAGGTAATTCTTTCCGTCATCATCCCACAAGGGACACGGATCAATCAACCCTTTCCCCGACTCTATTAATAGAGGTTCGCTCCAGGAGCCTTTTGGATCTTTTGCTCTTGTCACATAAATCCCAAAATCAGGATCGGGATAATAGATATAGAACTCATTCTTATGATACCGGATAGCGGGCGCCCAAACACCGTTACCGTGCCGGGTTTTCTCAAAGTGTTCAAATGGCGGCTGACGTTTTAATGCATGGCCAATCAATGTCCAGTTAACAAGGTCTTTTGAATGAAGAATTGGTAAACCCGGAACTGCATCAAAGCTTGAAGCTGTCATGTAGTAATCATCGCCCACACGGATAACATCCGGATCGGAATAATCTGCATGAAGCACCGGGTTTTTATACGTTCCGTTTCCCTGGTCTGAGATCCACATGGAAGATTGCGCTTCAAGATTCCATGCAATCGGAAACGCGATAAGAAATAATCCATATCGTAGATCAATTTTCAGCATTATGGAATCACGGCTTTGCAAAGATCATTCAGGTAATGCTCCAGATTGGTGTAAGGCTGCGCTAAGGTTTTCAGGTTCGCATCTGATGCATCGTTTGGATTCAGCTTATGCTTTACTTCCCATGCATCCGGCAAGCCATCGCTGTCCGAATCTTTTGGCGCAGGCAACGATTTTAATACGGGCCAGCCACCGGCATCTTCCTGAGAATCGATAATACCGTTCCTTGCTTTTCCTTTGGAAGCTGTTCCTTTCGTTATCTCTTTTACAATGCGCGTATCCACTGCATCGCGCTTCAGGCTTGCACCTGCAAACTTTAATGCCTGTTCGTAAGCCTGAGTGGCTGATTGATCAGCAATTGGTTCAACAATAAATGGTTTTAGCGCTTTTGCTGAATCGGGGTGCGCGACTTTCACTCCGCCATTCCAGTTGTCTGCTGTTGTGGCTGCATTACCCGCTAACACATTGCCATCAATATAAAAACTGCCAACCGGGCTCGAAGGATTAACCATCCAGTTGCTTTTTGGTTTTGTGGCCGGTCCGGGTTTGTAATAGTTATTTACAACGTTATACCTGCCGCGTTCTCCGCCATACGTGCTGTTGCCAACCCAGTTATAAATCACATTGTTCCGGAAATCAACCAGCTCATCCGGTGAATTGGGTGTGGTGGACGAACCGCTGAATCGCGGCAGGCGGCTGGTGTGATGCGCCAGAATATTATGATGAAACGAAGCGCCCATGCCGCCCCAGATGCCGCCATAGCCGTGCTCGCCTTTCACATGAACGGATTTGTTCAGGCTTTCGGAAATGATACACCATTGCAATGTGAAATTTTTGTTTCGATAGAATGAAGCGCATTCGTCTGTCGCCCAACTGATCGAACAATGATCGATGATGATTCCATCACCGTTCTTAGTTCCGCCAAAGGCATCTGATTCGATCTTGCTTACGTCACCCAGCCGGAAGCGCATAAACCGGATGATTACATTGTTTGCCTGAACCAGAACCGGGTAATTGCGGATACAGATACCGTCACCGGGGGCAGACTGACCCGCAATAGTAAGGTTACCCTTACTGATTGTAAGAGGAGATTTTAAGTTGATGTTTCCGCTTACGGCAAAAAGAATTGTGCGGGGCTCAGATTTTTTTACCGCTTCGCGGAAGCTTCCGGGCCCGTCATCATTCAAATTTGTAACGACATAAACTTTACCGTCCCGGCCACCGGATGTATACTTTCCAAAGCCTTCGGCCCCCGGGAACGCAAGCGTCTTGTTTTTTTCAACCGGTTTTACAATTCGTTCGGCAAGTTCAAGCTTCAGGTTTTTGATTTCATTCAATACAAGTTGTGCGATCTTGCGTGCGCCAAGTTCACTGAAGTGTGTGTTGTCATCTTTTCCGTCCGGATAGTTAGGATGTTCGCCCGGTTCAAGCTGAAGGAATAAAAGTTTTGAATTTTCTTCGCCATAGCGCTGAAGCAGTTCCCGGCTTTTTGTATCGAGATCAATTACCGGTACTTCTGATTCGTTTGCCACTTCCAATACAAGCGCTGAATATTCTGCATGTGTTTCCTGGACAACGCCTTCCTTAAAGTTTCTGCGTGTTACAGGAGTCAGTAGAACAGGGTTTGCATTCTTCGCGCGGGTTTCTGTAATGAACTTTACCAGGTTCTTTTTATACTCTTCCGGAGAAGTGTAACGGTCGGTTTTTTCCTTTGATTCATCGTTATGCCCGAACTGCATAAAAACATAATCACCTGCTTTCAGCTTATCCGCAACCGGCTGCCAAAGGTTTTCAGAAATAAAGGTTCGCGTACTCCGGCCGTTCTTCGCACGGTTGTCAACCACTACCGATGAATCAAACATAATCGCGAACGGCATGCCCCACCCTGTTTCCGGATAGGCGGCAACGGCTTTATTCGCCATAGTCGAATCCCCGATCAGGTACACGGTGATCTTATCTTTCTTTTGAAGAGAAAATGCAAGAAAAAGAGCGAGCGTATAGTTTAGTACTGCGGTCATGAATCAATTTAGCTTAAAAACATTGTTAAGAAAGCTGGTAATATGCTGAACGGTGGACTCAAACCACGGGTCAAAAAGCCAGTACGAATGCGGAGCGCCATCCAGTGTTTTCACTTCAGCAAAAATATTATTCTTTTTTAACTGCTCTGCCATAGCAGCGCACCCGGCATGAAATCGTGTTTGTGAAGAGTTGATGAACAGAAATGGCGGATCATCCGGGCTTACCCAGGTAATCGCAGAAGCTTCCTTCCAGCGTTCAGGAATTGCTTCGTAAGACCCGTCCAGCCAGAAGATGTCTGCACTGTTTTCTGTTCGCTTTACGGCAAGGGACTCACGATCAGTAAAATCTAACAATCCATCCATATCAATAACAGCCTGTACTTCACTGGAGAATTTTTGTATGCCTTCTGTTCCTTCAAATTTCTGCTCACCATTTGTTGTTCCAACAAGTGCCGCCAACTGACCGCCTGCAGAAGCGCCTGCCACGGCAATGTACCGATCATCAATCTGATAGGTTGCCGCATTTTCGCGTGCCCAGCGAATAGCAGCTTTTATATCGTGAACAGCCGCGGGATATTTTGCCTCTAATGAAAGCCGGTACTCAACAGAAATCACGACAAATCCATTAGCTGCCAGACGCTGGGCCATGGGTGTGTTCATCGATTTATTTCCCGAGCGCCAGCCCCCGCCATGAATCATAATGATAGCAGGAAACTTTTTGCTCATGTTGGTTGGGGCAAAAATATCTGCATGTAATGCGCGTGTTCCAAATGGAGTATCCGGTAACGTTGTGTAAACAACATCTTGCCATTCCGTTACGTTCTTTAAAGTAAATTCCTTTACCGGCTTAATGTCCGGGTATTGCCGGATGAGTTTTTTATATGTACTCCAAACGGTATATGTTGTATCCAAAGGAATCTGAATGGTGCCAGCAGGTGTTTGCGCTTCGCACTTTAAAATAAAGCCAAGTACCAAAATTATTGCCCCTATTTTCCTCGCTGCTATCACGGTTTCACTTGTGCTTCAATAATTGATTTTACTAAACTATTGATATACACTTCAACGTTATCGTATCCGGTGCTTAGCTGCTTCTCGTTAGCATTTGCTTTGGCCGGATCAAGCTTCATTTCAAGTTCCCACGCATCGGGCATTCCATCGCCATCCGAATCGGCCGGTGCAGGCAAACTATTTAACACCGGCCAGCTTCCAGCGTCTGCCTGGCTGTCAAGAATCCCCGGGAAACCGGTCTTTGATCCATTGAACGTAACCGTTCCGTCTCTTACTTCATTCGCTATGCGTGTATCTACAGCATCACGCACAAAGCTCGCTCCTGCAAAGCTCAATACTTTTTCAAAAGCCTGTTCCGCAGTATGCTCGGTATCGTACTCTGAAACAATCGGTGAAGTAAGTTGTGCCAGGGTTTTAGTTACTCCGGAAGCGTAGTCTACACCGCCATTCCAATTATCAGATGTTACCGTTGCATTGCCGACAATATAGTTACCAACGATATAAAATTTACCGTACCCGGGAGCGTAATCAACATTGCTTTCTTTGCTCACCTCCATGATGCGCTTGTTTTTAGACGCAGGTGTTGCCGGACCTGGCTTATAATAATTGTTCACGATGTTATAATTTCCGTTTTCTCCGCCATACGCGCTGTTGCCACGCCAGTTATAGATCACGTTATTGCGATAATCCACTTGCTCATTCGGGTAAACACCATTACTGATTCCTGAACGCCCACCACCGTTGAAGCGTGGATTGCGGCTATTATGATGCGCTAAAAGGTTATGATGAAAACTGGCTTTATCTCCGCCCCAGATCGCCCCGTACCCATGATCGCCTTTACCATGAAAGGATTCATTCAGACTTTCAGACAGTATGCACCATTGCATTGTGAAGTTTTGATTTGCATAAAACGAAGCCGCTTCATCTACCGACCAGCTCATGGAACAATGATCAAGAATAATATTTTGCTGATACCGGCCCCAGATTGCATCGGTTTCCTGTTCAGATAAATCACCCAGGCGAAACCGCATAAACCGAATGATCACATTGGACGCGGATACAACCACTTCATAGTTTTGAATACATATCCCGTCACCCGGGGCAGTTTGGCCAGCAATGGTAAGATTACCGTTCGTAATGTTGATGCGGCTTTTAAGCTCAATGTTTCCGGACACCCGGAACATTACAATCCGCGCGCCAGAAGTTTGAACGGCTTCGCGAAAGCTGCCCGGCCCCGTATCGTTAAGATTGGTAACATAGATTACCTTACCACCTCTTCCACCGGTTGCATTCCTGCCAAATCCTTCCGCACCCGGAAAGGCATAGGCTGTTTCAATTACCCGGACAGGTCCGTCAGTATCATCAATATCCTGCTGCGGATCTTCATCTTTACTGCAGGCAAACAATAAAACGGACAGTATCAGAATTATCAAGTCGCTCCTCATTCCAATCGTGAAAAAGAAAAGGTGTGTTTTGAGGCACACCTTTTCGGTTTAATAATCAACTAACCTAAGGTCTCCAGCGCGGGTCGCCAACCGCATTATCAAGCAACGTTTGATTGGTGATAGTAAAATCACCCTCCGGTGCATTCACGAAGCCGGGATCCAACTGGGTGAGGGATCCAGAACCATCGAATCGGGTTTTTGTTGGATCGAACAAACTAGCCGCATTGAAATAATTATTGTTGGAAAATGCTATAGACGCATCCGTGGATGCCTGGTTCGAGTAAATGGCATCGGTGTTGGCAAACAGGTTATTGGTTACTGTTATGTCGTTGATGTCAAAGCGTACGTACACTATTCTGTCGGCCGTATTAGATACACCATACAGCGTACAATGATCAATCAGTACATTGGTTGTTAAACCCGTTCCCGTATATGCAGGCGCAGCATCTACACGTATAAAGTCACGTGATGGTGCACAATTATTAAAGGTACTGTTCGTCAGTTTAACTTCTTTAACATAAGCGAGACGGAAATCAATAAAATCACCGCCACCTGAGAAGTTGGTTATTATGCTGTTATCCACTGAAAATAAATCCAGCGTTGCTGCCACGTTTCCATAGATAAACTGCGGGCCGAAATCATGAATGTTACATCCTGATATTTTTACAGAACCGTATGCCACGCCTGCCGTACCTAAATTAAACGGTCTGTCTAAGGTGATGGTACCCGTTCCATTTAAATCCAAATCAATAATTTCAACATGAGTTGCACCACTTTGTAAATTAAATGCAACATGAATTTTTGGTTTATCATAAGGGTATAGTCCTCTAATGGAAATTGACTTATTCAGCACAATAGTCTCACCCGCGTTAACTGCGTAATTACCCGGGAACAATACAAGCGTTGCGCCAGCATCTGCAGCAGCAATAATTGCACTCAAATCGTCTTCAGGATATACGGCCGTTGCATCCCCAATATCAATTAACGTAGTAAATGTAGAGACACCCCTGTTTTTAGAGTCATTTTTCAATTGAACGGAGTACGCTGTTTCACTCGTTAACCCGGTAATGGTTGCGATTCCGGCAATCTTTTCTTCTGCAGTTATTGTTCGCTCAGCGCCTCCGGGAGTGATGACAAAATGTGTAACATCACTGTTCGCTATCCAGCGAAGCGTAGCTTCGGTGGCCTGAATGTCACCATCCTGTTTGGGAAGAAAAATATTCTCCTGCGCAGTTTCAATTGTAACAGCGGTCCATTTAGAGTCTTCAGTACCTTCACTCACAGCTTTAACGCGTGCTGAATAGCGGGTCTCCCCTGCGAAGGCATGCTGATACGGAAGTTCATCCGAAGTCACTTCATCCGTAAAGATGATTGTATTAAACTCAAGGCTGTCTTCGCTAAACTCAACCACATAATAATCAACGTTCGTCTTCGTGTTCCAGGTTAGCTCAACGGTAGTAAGATTTCTTATCCGAGCAGTCAGCTCAGTTGGCGTGAGCGCACGATCCAGATCCATTTCTTCAATCAACGGATCGATCTTGTCCTCGCAACCGGTAAAAAAAACGGAGCATAGCGCTGTAACAACGAGGGAAACTCTTATCATTAATTTTTTCATAACTATTCAGTTAATTCTTAACCTTAATCATTTGTCAACTTTCCATTGCTTCCATCAATAAACACCTGCCAGATCGGCCAGAATTGATTTGCGTCCGGGTTGTTCATGTACAAGCTGTTTATTTTATCATCGTTCAGGTTGGTCCACGTCTTTGTGGTCCAGTCTGCCGGCAGTCCGGGAGGCGTTGTCTCTGATCTGTTTAATCCATAAATGATTAACGATTCATTGTCTGCCGCGTACTTAAAATACAGCGTGCTTGGCACGTCAGCATAGGCACCTGTCCTGTCCTGCAGATCATTCATCTTTGCTTTTGCTTGATCCAGTTTAGCGGTAAGAAGGTTCCAGCGAATAAGCGCCTGCTTACGCTCCATTTCCCCACAAAATTCGAATTTGTGCTCATCGACAATTGCATTAAACATAGCTTCCTTGGATGCAATACCATCTACATACGCGTCTACTTTTGTTGCCCAGTCGGCAGAGTTGAATGCGCGTTTTCTGATTTCTTTCAGATAAGGAGCTGCAGCGGCAGGGCTCTCAAGTTCGTTTGCAGTTTCGGCTGCCATCAACAGGATTTCTGCATACCGCATATACATTTTGTTAACCCCATCATCGTTGCTTGAAGTAACAAAACGATTCATCCATTCGTAGCGGAACTTGCCGAAATACCAGGTATTCAGATCAACCAGTTCCTGCTTGGCAAACCCGCTGACAGCGGTACCATAGCGGTATGGAACGCAGGTAACATCGCGCCTTGTATCGCTTTCATCATAATCATAAAACAAATGTGGTACCGGGCCAGCCTGACCACCCCGGTTAGCACCGTTAGCATGGTGCTGATCGTTGCTGGTGTGCCGCACGGCAAATGTGAAGAGCATCCGGCCGCGGCCGTCAGCGAATGGAATCTCCCAAAGCGATTCCCTTCCTGCTGTTACATTATCCTCATTATAGTTTCTCCACAATGTCTCAAAGGAGGGTGCGAGGTGTACGGTTCCGCTGTTAATTACATCCAGACACTCCTGGCGGGCAAGCGCATACATGAGTGCCACGGAAAGTTCGGGATCTGTGCTTCTGCGAATTCCGTCAGGATATTGCGAGAAACCACTGGCGGCAAGGCATAACCGGGCACGGAACCCTTTTACAAAAGCTTTGCTTACACGCTCAACAGTATTGGTCATGGTCGTTTCGTTAGGCCATGGAACTAATGTAGCAGCCTCTCCAAGATCAGCAATAAGCTGCTTATAAATTTCATCACGATTGGAACGTGATAAGTACAATGTTTCAGAGTTAATGGGCTCAAAACGCGCAGGCACATCTCCCCATGCCTTTAGTAAATCAGCATAATATACGGCACGAAGTGTCAAAGCTTCACCCAAAAGATATCCCATGTCGTTACCAGGTTCTGGAGCTCCGTAGGCCCGTAAGCCACGGATACAAAGATTGGCGCGCTCAATACCTTCATACATTTTTGCCCACGCATTATCAGCGGTGTTCATGTTGGTATTATTGGGCTGCGCATTGTAGATCGCTAAATCAGCGTTCGCTCCTGCAGTTTGCGATGTATTATACCATTCCACATCCGTGTTCATACCATACCACGGTAAGAAACGCCCCCGGTAAGAGTTAGTCTCAGCAAAAGAAAGCTTGATACCATCCACTGCGCCCAGCGCAAGGTCGTACTGAGAAAAAATAACGGATTCCTCCAGGGAAGACTTTGGCGGAGAATCCAGAAAATCATCACATGATGTTGTAGAGAACAACATGATTACGGCTCCAATGATTATTATCTTTTTCATATTCAAGTATGTCAATCAGGTTAGAAATTAAGACTTAGACCGGCAACAAACTGACGGCTTCTCGGATATGCTGAATAGTCAACACCCGGAGTATACGGAGTATTTCTACGGGTTGAAACCTCCGGATCAAAACCGCTATAGTTGGTCCATATAAATACATTATAGCCGGTTAAATAGAATCTCAGGTTCTTAAGCTTTGCTTTTGAGCTAAGGCTTGAAGGTAACGTATAGCCTAAGGTGAGTGTGTTCAACCGCAGGAAAGAACCATCCTCTACCGCCCAGTCGCTGAATATGTAACGATCCATAAGCGGAGACCACATCGTGGTATTTTCATTCATCGCTGCAAGTGTTGTTGGATCAGTAACCAATTGACCCGATGATGGATCAACGTTTGTCCAGCGTTTTCCATCGCCCATCATGCTGATCAGGTTCCTGTACTGCACCTGAGGAGTAGCGGTTGTGTATTCGATCTTATTGGCATTGTACACATCATTGCCAAAGCTCCAGTTAAAAGAAGCTGTTAAATCAAAGCCGTAGGCATAACCATTCAGGATAAAGCCACCGGTATGCTTGGGATTAACATTTCCAATGATTTCTTTATCAGTATCTGTTATTACATCATCACCGTTGATGTCCTTCAGTTTCATCATTCCGGGAGCGGGTCTTCCTACAGGGGTAGCACCGCCTGAAGGACCGCCTGGCACGTCAGCTTTGAGTATCCAGCGTCCAGTTGTTTCATCATAACCTTCAAAATCGGATACTTCATAGCGTCCGGCAGAACGGTAACCATACATAAGTCCGAACGGACTGCCTACATCAACACGGTAGTCCGGGCCGATAGCCGTTGATGCCCAGTTGGATGTACCTGGAATGTATTCCATGCTGCCAATTGAAACAACATTGTTCCGGTTGAAGCTGATGTTGAAGCTAACGTTGAAGCCATACTTTTCCCGCTCAAGAGCAATGTAATTAAGTGAAAGCTCAAGCCCCTTGTTTTCTGTTTCGCCAAGGTTTCTATACTGATCGTCATATCCGGTACCCGGTGTCGGGAAACGAATCAGTAAGTCTTCTGTGTTGTTTTTATAGAATTCTACTGTACCGGTCAGGCGGTTTTTCATAAAACCAAAGTCCAATCCGATATTACGGGTAATCGTAGTTTCCCATTTCAGATCAGGGTTTGCCATCGTTTTTGAAGGCGCCCATACTTTAGTAATATCGTTCAGCCAGGCTGGATTACTCGACACAAAGGTTTGTGCAGTTTGTCCGTTAGGAATGTTGTTATTACCTGCTTGTCCATAACTCACCCGCAGCTTCAAAGCGTTCAGCCATTCGGTTGTTCCGGCCATAAAGCCCTCTTCCGATATTTTCCAGGCTCCGGAAACAGATGGAAAGTATCCCCACTTGTTATTGTCTATAAACTTACTGGAACCATCGGCACGAAAAACACCTGTCAGCAGGTAACGATTCTTGAAGTCGTAGTTAACGCGGGTGAAAAATGAAAGCAATTTGTCATCGGGATTGTAAAAATTATCAACCGATTGAGGAACTCCCTGGGTAGTAAGTTTGAAAGCCTCATCCGATGTAAACAATACCGGAAATCCATGAATTTCTGCTGTTACCTGATTCGTTTCTGTTTTCAGCATTTCCTGGCCGACCAATACATTTAAATGATGATCACCTTTCAAAATGCCTTTGAAATCATACGTCAGTGTATTTGTACTTCTTAACCGATATTCTTTGCGGTCGCGTAGCACAACTGCAGGTTCGTTCTGATTTTCAAGGGCTGGTCTGTTTTTAACAAAGTATGTCGTTAATCCATAAAACCGGTTGTCGAGGTAATTGTATGTATCCATGCCGCCCTCTACTTTCAGGTAGAGGTTATCAATAATCTTCCAGCCAAATCCACCGCCCACGTTATAGTTTCTCCGCTCCTGGTACCGGTCATTATCGGCTGTTGCGGTTAGCGGATTGATCATATAATTCGCTATTTCCGAATTCGTGTCATCTGTAGTAATGCCGGACAGCGGAATAGGTGAATAGGTTACACTATGCTTAAGGCGTGAGTCAGCCGAGGAAATTTCATTTTGTTCGTTGGCCCCACCGCCATTTATTTTTGTTTGTGAATACCGTACGGAAAAACCCAGGTCTATTATTTTATTTGGCTTGCTGTTAAGCTTTAACGTCAGGTTGTCACGGTTATAATCCGAGCCCACCATAATGGCCCTTTCATTATAGCGTGCATAGTTTGCTGAAAAGTTGAATTTTTCATCACCCCCGCGCACGCTCAGGTCGTTGCTGAACACATTTCCGGTACGCCCGTATACTTGTTGTTGCCAGTTATTTCCTTTTTGATTTTGATACAAGTCTATATCTTCATACAGACCAAAATAATCTTCATACGAAGGGAGATCACTCCGCAGCAAGGCATATTCGTACTGCCACGTTGCATAATCACCGGGTGAAAGAACATCGAGCTCTTTGGCTAATTTTTTAACTCCGGCAAACATGTTATAGCTCACTTCAACCTTGCCATTACCCGCACCGCTTTTCGTAGTGATGTATATAACACCATTTGCACCGCGCGATCCGTAGATTGCTGTTGAAGAAGCGTCTTTCAGAACATCAATCGTTTTAATATCGGAAGGGGAAATATCAGAGATATTCCTTACCGGGAATCCATCTACTATATAGAGCGGTGAATTATCCTGAGTCAGCGAAGAGCCTCCGCGAATACGGATGCGGATTTCAGCATCGGGCGAACCTTCTGTTGACGATACATTCACCCCGGCCATACGACCCGTAAGCGATTCCGCTACGGTGGATACCGGCATTTTTCTCAGGTCATCGCCTGTAACTGAAACAACCGATCCGTTCAGGTCTGATCGCTTAACAGTTCCGTAACCAATTACAACAACCTCGTCAAGCTGGCTTGCATCTTCCTGAAGTGTAACATCGATTACCGTTTGATTGCCAACGGTAATCTCCTGAGGTTTCGTGCCAATAAAGGAAAAGACCAGCACGGCATCCTGGTTTACCGTTATGTTAAATTTTCCTGTGGCATCCGTAGTGGCTCCGTTCGAAGTTCCCTTCTCAATAATAGAAACACCCGGCATGAGCGTGCCTTCGGCATCCTTAACAGTTCCCGACACCGTCCTGGATTGAGCCTGGGCAACTATTACGGAGATGCCTGTCAGGAGAACGGTTAAGAACGTTACGGAAACCCACTTTTTAAGCTGTAGATATGCTACCATAGCGTATTGGTTTGTGGTTAGATTGTGGTTTTTAGGTCTTAAAACTTTTAGTCGCTAACGCGATTGCAAACGTTATTTTGCGCAATCGATTGCATATTAGAAAAGTCATGTATATTTACCAAAAGAAATTATACTTTTTTGTCTAAAACGCTCATTTTTGACTGTTTTATGGCACTTTTCGAAATATTATTCTTGAATCAACCAATGGACAACTTTTCGGGTAAAGCATATTTTATCCTTATATTGCGCAAACGATTACACTAACATGAGCCAAGATTATACAGTGCGGCATAGCATGAGTCCTTCTGAAAGCAGGAGTCTAACCACTGCCCGGCTTCGGGAGAACTATTTAATTGAGTCAATCTTCCGGGAGGATGAGATAACCTGCACCTATACCTTTCACGACCGGTACATGGTGGGCGGAGCAATGCCCGTTTCAAAGCCGCTTACCCTTGAAGCCCCGCATATTCTAAAAGCAGCTTACTTTCTGGAAAGACGTGAGCTGGGAATCATTAACATTGGAGAAGCCGGAACCGTAAGTGTGGATGGTAAAGAGTATCTCCTTAATAACAGGGAAGCACTCTACATAGGCCGGGGCTCAAGGAAGATTGTATTCCAGTCTTCAAAATCTCAAGGCACTCCCCTCTTCTATTATAATTCTGCCCCTGCGCATGCCGAATATCCTGCAACAAAAGTCGCACTTGACCGGGCGGAAACGGTTGAACTCGGAAGCATGGAACAAGCTAACCACCGGACTATCAGAAAGTTGATTGTTAACCCGGTAGTAAAAACATGTCAGCTTCAAATGGGTCTTACTGAATTGAAACCCGGGAGCATCTGGAATACGATGCCGCCTCATACGCATGACCGCAGAATGGAGGTATATTTATATTTTAATATTCCAGCCGGACAGGCAGTTTGTCATTTCATGGGTGAACCAACCGAAACCCGACATCTTTGGATGCAAAATAACCAGGCAGCGATTTCGCCACCGTGGTCAATTCATTCCGGGGCGGGCACAAGCAATTACTCTTTTATCTGGGGAATGGCAGGTGAAAACCTCGACTATGGAGATATGGATTTTGTGCAGCCTAATCAATTACGATAGATGAGCGCTGCTTCCCTTTTTGATCTTACCGGTAAACGGGCGCTGATAACTGGCGGTACGCACGGCCTTGGTATGGCCATGGCAAAGGGTCTGGCGCAAGCGGGTGCAACGCTGATCATTAATGGTCATACGCCCGATAAAATGAATACTGCACTTGAATACTATAAGAAGCAGGGATTCAAGGTTTTAGGATATTTATTCGATGTAACAGATGAACAGGAAGTTTCAAAATCAATCGAGCAAATTGAACGTGAAGCTGGCCCGATCGACATCCTGATTAACAACGCGGGAATTATCATGCGCACTCCTATCCTGGAAATGAGCGCTGCAGATTTTCGGAAAGTTGTAGACATCGACCTGACGGGACCGTTCATCGTTTCCAAGCATGTAGGAAAGAGAATGATTGAACGTAAGGCCGGAAAGATTATCAACATCTGCTCGATGATGAGCGAGCTGGGCAGAAATACCGTCAGCGCATACGCAGCCGCGAAAGGCGGGCTTAAGATGCTGACCAAAAATATGGCTACGGAGTGGGCGAAGCATAACGTTCAGGTGAATGGTATCGGGCCGGGATATTTCGCTACCGAGCAAACTGCGCCCATCCGGGTTGACGGCCATCCGTTTAACCAGTTTATTATTGACCGCACACCGGCAGGCCGTTGGGGTGATCCCGATGATTTAATAGGAACTGCTGTTTTTCTATCCTCTGCTGCCAGCAACTTCGTTAACGGCCAGATCATCTATGTCGATGGAGGTATATTGGCAACAATCGGTAAACCTTCGAATGAATCATAAAGGTTCTCATGAAAAAAGAAAAAACAACGATACACGATATAGCTAAGAAGCTGAACATAACAGCCTCTACGGTTTCGCGTGCGTTAAAAGATCATCCCCGGATCAGTGATGAAACGAAAAAAGCCGTTCAGAAAGTTGCTGAAAAGTTAAACTACCAGGCCAATCATATTGCCGCTGCATTGCGGAACGGGAAAAGTAATACGCTGGGAATTATTGTTCCGACCGCTGACAGAAGCTTTTTTGCCTCCGTTATCCGGGGCATTGAAGAGATCGCCAACCGGGCAGGCTATAATGTTATGATCTGCCAGACGTACGACAGCTATCAAAAGGAAGTCGACAGCGTTGAAGCGCTTTTGAAAGTCCGGGTTGACGGAATCATCATCTCCCACGGAAAGGAAACGGAAGATTTCAATCACCTCAAAGCCGTAAAAGATAAAGGGATTCCACTGATCATGTTTGACCGCTCGAATGACGAGGTCGGAGTAAGCCAGGTAGTGATTGATGACTATTTTGGCGCTTATAAAGCGGTTGAACACCTGGTTGAACAAGGCTGCACCCGGATTGCGCATTTTACCAACACCCGCAAGATCAGCATCTTTAAGGAGCGTCTTCGCGGCTACCGGGAAGCGCTTCAGAATAACGGGCTAAAATTTGATCCTGCCCTTATTGTTGAAAGCAACCTGCAGCTCGAAGACGGACGTGACAGCATGATCCATCTGCTCTCGCAAAAAACAATTCCGGATGCAATTTTCTCCGCCAGCGCATTGGGTGCAGTTGGCGCCATGCAGGTTTTGAAAGAACGAAATATAAAAATTCCGGATGATGTTGCTTTGGTTGCGTTCAGTAATGAAGTGTACACATCGTTTATTGAACCTCCCCTGACCGCAGTAGACCAGCACAGTATGCGCATGGGGAATTCTGCCGCTGAAGTATTTCTTGAACAAATTGCTTTAAAAGACAAATTATTTATTCCTCAAACAACCGTGCTTCGCCCGGAGCTGATCATCCGAGCCTCATCCTTACGGAAGCGTTAATTCTATCAACTCTACCTCACGCATGAAGACTTTTATAACTGAAGATTTTTTGTTGCAGTCTGATTTTGCCAAAACGCTCTACCATTCGTATGCAAAAGATCTTCCCGTAATTGATTACCATTGCCATCTTTCTCCCGAAGATATTGCCAGCAACCATGCCTTTAAAACATTAACCGAAATCTGGCTCAAAGGCGATCACTATAAGTGGCGCGCCATGCGCACGCTCGGGATCGATGAAAAATTCATTACCGGAAATGCATCTGATGAGGAGAAGTTCAGCCAGTGGGCTTACACTGTCCCCTACACGGTAAGGAACCCGTTATACCATTGGACACAGCTTGAGCTGCAGCGTTATTTTGATGTGCAGGAACTTTTAAATCCAGATACAGCGGCCAGCATATACAAGACATGTACAGAAAAGCTTAACACACCGGAATATTACACGGTAAGCTTGCTGAAAAAAATGAACGTGGAAGTGATCTGCACGACCGATGATCCTGCCGATGCACTTGAATCCCATAAAAAAATAGCTGCACAAAAGATCGGGATAAAAGTACTCCCTACATTCCGGCCGGATAGAGCTTTTGCTGCTGAAAATCCAAAGACTTATAAAACATACCTGAAAAAGCTAAGTGCTGCATCAAATAGTACGATTGATAGTTTTACCAGTCTGCTGAGCGCGCTGGAGAACCGCATTAACTATTTCGATTCGCTTGGATGCAAGCTATCAGATCACGGGCTGGAGCAGCTTTATTTCCCGGGTGCAGGTACATCTTACAATCCCGAAAGTCTGTTTAAAAAAGTAAATGATCTGAAAGAATTAACGTCTGAAGAAACAGCTTTCTTCAAGTACGCTGTACTGATAGAATTGGGGAAAATATATCATGCCAAAGGCTGGACACAGCAATTTCACCTCGGAGCGTTACGCAATACCAATGCCCGCATGCTGCAGCAGCTTGGGCCTGATACCGGATTCGATTCCATCGGTGATTTTTCACAAAGCCGCGCAATAGCACAGTTTCTAAACGAACTCGACAGCACCAACCAGCTTTGCCAGACAATTTTATACAACCTCAACCCGGCTGACAATGAGGTTATGGGCACCATGATCGGTAACTTTAACGATGGCTCAACGAAAGGTAAGATTCAGTTCGGATCGGCCTGGTGGTTTCTCGATCAGAAAGACGGCATGGAGAAACAACTAAACGCGCTGTCAAACCTGGGGCTTCTGAGCTGCTTCATTGGGATGCTTACAGACTCCCGCAGCTTCATGTCTTATCCCAGGCACGAATACTTCCGCAGAATTCTATGCAACATCATTGGCAACGATGTAAAGCATGGTGAGCTGCCGCAAGATGAAAAATGGCTTGGAAAAATTGTCGCTGACATTTGCTACAACAATGCCAAAGCCTACTTTAAATTCTAACTTTTTGAGCTGATGCTGAAAAAACTTAATCGTCAGGCTGCCGGTATTCCTCAAACACGTCCGGTAAAGGTGCTCCAGTTCGGAGGCGGGAATTTTCTTCGCGGTTTTGCGGATTGGATAATTGACGTGCTGAATGAGAAAACAAATTTCAACGGAGCAATTGACATCGTTACATCCGTAACCCCCGGCACCGCGGAACAGATTAACGAACAGAACGGGCTTTATCACTTAATTCAGCAAGGCGCAAAAGACGGAAAACATTTTTCAGAAACACGATTGATTACCAGTGTTAACCGGGCCATAAACCCCGCACAGCAAGTTGATGAATTTCTGAAATGTGCCGAGAACCCGGAGCTCAGGTTTATCATTTCCAATACAACCGAAACCGGAATCGCTTTTGACGAAAACGATAGAAGTCATACCACGTTACCTAATAGCTTTCCCGGCAAACTTACGTTGCTTTTATATCATCGGTTCAAATTCTTTTCGGGTGCAATCGATAAAACAACCATTATCATTCCTTGTGAGCTTATCGAAAAAAACGGGGAAGAATTAAAAAGAATAATTCTGCGGTATGCTGCTTACTGGAGTTTGCCAAATGACTTTACAACGTGGATCGATAAAAATATCTTTTGCAATACCCTGGTTGACAGAATTGTTCCCGGATTTCCGAAAGAAACGATTGATCAATTCCATACCGCCACCGGGTATGACGACAAACTTGTCGTAGCCGCAGAGCCATTTTACTTCTGGGCTATCGAATGTGCTGAAGACATTCAGAAAGAATTTCCAACCGATCATGCATCGTTACACGATGTTGTTTTTGCGAAAGATATCACACCTTACCGGGTTCGTAAGGTCAGGATATTAAACGGAACGCACACCGCGTTTATGCCCCTCGCGTATTTACGAGGCCTGAGGACGGTAAAAGAAGCAATGGATGATCCGTATATGGAAAAGTTTATTCTCGACACGATCAAAAAAGAGATTGTCCCTACGCTTCCGCTGGCTGAACCGGAGCTTTCCAACTTTGCTTCGGCCGTGGCTGACCG
>CAZIGG010000052.1:0-19384 GCA_964538575.1 uncultured Roseivirgaceae bacterium | reverse complement strand
ACCGGAGGTTCATAACGTTCAAGCCTTCTGCTGAAAAGCGGAAGGCTTTTTCATTTATGACTGAAAGACAGAACTTCTAATTCAACCTACTTATCGCCAATCTCCAGCCAGAAGAACCGTGGCCGGTACATGTGCGGGTACTTTAGGATATCATTGAAGTAGTCGGCTGAGATAGTATTGTAGCTTATCAGTAATTTGTTTCCAGAAGACAGCACGGGGTGTGCTTTCGCATTATACGGAATGATGCCGGGTGGCTCTGTAAGTTCAGGAACTCTCCAAATGTTTTGTAACGGGCCGAAAGGACCCACGGGTGAGTTAGCAATTCTTACCGCTGTATGATTTCCGATTCCATCGGCCTGAAACACAAGTAAATATCTCCCATCCTTCAGCGGAGTTAAGCTCAGCTCGTTGGATACCCGGTCGGTAACAGGTTTAACATTTTCGATTTTCTCATCCCATGCGGTGCCATTCCAAAACCGCCAGGCAGTTATACTTTTAATATCCTTAGGCTTTACACGCGCTACAATTAATTGTTTGTTCGGATCAAGCACGCCATATACATAGAGGTAACCGTCAGGATTGGGCGCCCCGGCCGCTTTTGTGTTTACATAAATTCCTGCTCCGAACGTGCCCTTACCAAGCCCTTCGATATCCAGGAACAGCGGGAGATCGATTTGTGTATGCTGTTCCAATGATTTACCTGCCGGAATTGTAATCAGTGTTACCCCGCGAAGTTCGAAATCCCAGGAAGCCTGGCTTTTGTCGAACGTACGGTATCCGAAGATATTAATCGAATTATTGTCCTCCTGATTTACAAAACCATCGCCAAACCAATAGTAGTCTCCGGGCTGCGTATTGGGTGTAGTGGGTTCAATATAGTTCAAAGGCTTACCGGCTTGATCCTGTTTGTAAAAAATGGTTACTGTTTTGGCAGAAGGCTTCAGACCTGTAATCCAGGCAAATGAATTATTGATCATTTTAAAATCCTCAACTTCATTACCCACAACGTTGCCGGTCATGGTATCAGAGAAATACATGAGCACGGAATCTTTCGTTCCCGCTCCTATGGATTCCTTCCCGCTCAAGGTCATTTCAAAAATCCCATCCGCACCGAACCAGCCGTTGTTGCGGTAAAACATATCTGTCCACTCAGGCGCGGCAGTGACCTTAAAATTTACCAGCGTGTCTGCTTTCGCGTTACCAGTAGTTTTCTTTTGTGCGAATACCGTGATAGAGGATACAGTCAGGGCTACTAGCAGTGTGATAACTTTTATGCGCTTGCTCATCGTTCTAATTTTTTCTCCACCCACCGATCTTTACAAAATACGGACGATAGTTATCAGCATCGTCAAGAATATCGGTATAATCGAAGCTGTTAACGTTATAGGATACCAGAAGAGAATCCTGGTACACATGCGGATGCGCAAAAGCATTGTAGGTAAAAATATCACCTCCTGTTTCAGGCGTGCAGTACACAATCTTACCCGCTGTAAATGCACCTTGAGGCGCTGCAGATGTATATAGATATATCTGCTTTCCGAACAAATTGTGTTGTGTGAGCAGGTAATAAACGTTTTCATCCTTAAAAACCGAAAACTGTTCGGATACGCCATCAAAAATAGCTTCGGCCGTAAGCGGGTCCGTATCCCAGGCTGTGCCGGTGAAATATTCCCAGTCATCCGACAAGTCTTCATTGGTCCGGGCTACATATAATGCTTTATGACCACTTTCTGAATGAACGCCATATACATAGGTATAATCCGCATCTTCCATAATGGCAGCTCCCCACGAAATGGTCGGATCGTGAAACAGGCGGTCATTGCTTTCGATGGCCATTGTTGAAGGATTGATTCTTAGCAAGTCGACCGATGTGCGGAAGAAGTCCCAGCCCCCGCCTCCATTCGTACCAAACCCGTGCATAAAGAGATAGAGCTTCCCGTTGGCGACCGTGCCATCGCCCGGCCAGTACCAGTCCCCAACTTCAGGAGGCTTGGCAAATGCTGTAGGATTTACAGAAGTTCCTCCATGGTAAGTTGTCATCTCCGAACCATTCTGAAGCACGAGTGAATTATTAATCAACTTAAAAGAAGGCCGCGACCGGTCTTCACTCACCTGATTAATAAACGTATCGCCAAACATCCAGAGCGTTTTTCCATTTTTAAGGTCTACCGAATATGTTGCATCGCCTCCTGTCCATCCCTGGCTGCGGGTAAAAAGCCCAATGTATCTTTCATCGCGGCACACGTACACGCCCGCATCCCAGCAAACGCTTTGTTCACAGAACACGGGTTCCGGTTCCTCCATAATGGGTTCACCTTTTTTCTGCGGGTCATCTTCACACGATGTTATCGCAACCAGCAAGCCAAACAGGATAATGTTAATATTTCTCATTTCTCATCCACAAATCTTCTGATCACGTCTACCCATTTCAGATACCCGGCTCCGTTTAAATGTAAGCCATCAATGCTGTACTTTTTGCTGAGCTTTCCTTTTTCATCGCTGAAGGTTGGAACCAGGTCGATATACGTTACACCATTCTGCTCACAATAAACTTTTAGTCTTTTATTAATCTCCAGCATACTTGGGTTGGGGCGCGTATAATGAATAGCATCATCGACCGGCAGTACCGATTGCATGTAAATTTTTGTATTGGGAGAATCGGCTTTAATTTGGGTGATAATTTTTTGATGATTTTCAGCCACATGATCTACCGTTTTACCAAAGGCCAGATCGTTTGTGCCGATCATCACAAAAACTTTAGCTGGCCGGGAAGACGTTACTTCTTTCAATCTTTCTAAAACGCCATCGGTATCATCTCCGCCAATACCCCTGTTTTTAATATTCGGGTTTCCGCCAAACAATTCTGACCACTCTGCCCCATCCGTAATGCTGTTGCCCAGGAAAATAATTTCATCCTCTGTATCGGGCAACGTTTCAAAATGCTCCTTGCGGTGATAGTAATACGCTTTCATCGCCTTATTCCATTCATTCAGATCTTCCAGGAAGCGATCATACGTCAAGATCGAATCAATCTGTGCTTTTGTTAACACGTTGCTCATGGAAGGCGGAACGGCTTCCGCAGACGAGCCCCATTTGGTGTTTGGCTTTGGCCCCATCTTTAATACCAACGAGCCACCCTTCACCAACTCTTCATGATAGAACCACGGCTTGTTCAAGGCTTTTCCGTTCAGCGTTGCCGACTGGATGTAGATATTTTTGTCGGAAACATTTTTTGCTTCGATCACAAACTTTCCGCCTTTATAATATTCCGGGTCGAGGTTGATGGTAACCTTGTCAAACTTTGGGGTACCGATCTCATAGATAGGTTTTACAGACGCTCCGCCATCCATTTCAAAAAGCCCCATCGAACTCATCACAAACCAGGCGCCCATTTGCCCCTGGTCTTCATCGCCCAGCCAGCCATTCATGGGCGTGCTGCCATAATATTTGTCCATAATTTCATTCGCCCATTTTTGGGTTAGCCAGGGTTTCTGTGAATAATTAAAAAGGTACGCTGCCTGCATATTGGGCTGGTTGCCGTGGTTCACCGGCAAAACTCCCATGCCTTCCAGTGAATTCGAACCGAGATGCTCAGAGTTGAAATGATGCTCAGCAGAAGTTTGAAACCCTTTTTCGAGACGATTATTAAATTCATCCTGGCCCATTAATGAAATCAAGCCACTCAGGTCATGCGGCACAAAGTACGTGTACTGCCAGGCATTGCCTTCCACAAATCCCGGCCCCAGCCAGGCTACATCGCCAAAGGGCGAAAATTTTGCCCACGTCCCATCACGATTTTTTCTGCGCATGAAGCCGACTGATTTATCGAATACATTCCGATAGTTGTAGGCGCGCTTCATAAATTCTTTGTAATCCTTTTGCTTTCCAAGGGCAAGCGCCATTTGCGCTACCGTCCAGTCATCATAGGCATACGCAAGCGTGTTTGAAACCGGGCCGACATCATCGGGAACATATCCTAACTTGATATAATCGTTCAGGAAGTGATTACCTACATACCCGCCTGCATCGTGCGCCCTGCCCTGTTCGCGCTGTATTTTGGTAATGGCCTCATACATTTTATTGACGTCATAATTCCGGATTCCTTTGTGATACGCATTTGTAAGAAGCGAAATCTCGTGAGAGGCAACCATAATTCCGGAATATTCAATACCCGTAGGTCCGCGCGGCAGCCAGCCTCCTTTGTCGTAAATCTCCAGCATGCTGTTCACCCAATTGTTCGCAAGCCCGGGGGTAGCGAGCGACCATAGCTGGTTCAGGTTCCAGAAGGTTATCCAGAATCCGTCAGAGCCATAGATGGGTTTACCATCCGGCATGGTTTGCTCTTTCTCATACATATCCATGTATTTCCCGTTCACATCATTGTAGGTTGAACGCGCAGAATATGCGCGATACATATTCGTGTAGAATTTGGTCTTCAGTGTTTCATCTGTGGACTGTACTTCAATCGTGGACAAGAGCTTGTTCCACTCATCCTTACTATCCTTAACAACCTGATCGAAATTCCAGTTATAGCTGTTGAGTTCTGTCTCAAGATTCAGTCTTGCCTGCGCGGTACTTACATACGAGATTCCGGTTTGAACCATGATCTGTTCCCCGGCCTTTGTTTTGAAATTCAGGAAGGCCCCGATGTCGCGGTGCTCAAAGCCGCTGCCGACCAGGTTTGTGTTGCGGAAAATATCTTCCTGAACCCAGCCATTCATGGATTCAAACGGTTTGCTGAAGCGCATCACAAAGTTTACAACAAACTCATTGTAGTTTGCCTTTCGCAACGACTGCTGATAAACAAATCCTTCAATCTCCGTATCCGAAACTTTCGCAATAACCGCCCATGAAATCTCATAGCCATATTCTGTGGGAATAAGTAAGTCAACCAAAATTCGTGCTGAATCACTTTGCGGAAATGTATAGCGCTGAAATCCGGTTCGCGGAGTTGTGGTCAGTTCAGCTTTGATGTTATGATCATCCAGCATAACGGAATAATACCCTGCTTCACCCTTTTCTGTTTCATGGCGGAACCGTGACCGGTAACCTCCATCCGGATTCCGTTCCGTACCGGGCTGTGTTTCAAGCTTGCCCACGGTTGGCATCACTAATACTCCGCCCATCGTCCAGTCATGGATATGACTAAACCCGGCAATGCTGTTAAGCTCATATTCGTAGCCGGCCTTCCAGCCCTGCTCCTGGTTATCCGGGCTGAGTTTCACCATTCCAAAAGGTCGTGTAGGCCCCGGAAATTGTTCCCACCGCGAGTTGTGCGTTCCAATTAAAGTATTCACATAATCAACCGGACGCTTTTGTGCCCAGGCGGGCATGACTATGGTCATCAACAGTATGTATATAATTTTTTTCATAGTCATTATTTTTTAGAATCAACGCTTTGTTCTTCCGTCATTACTGTTTCTCCGTTGGTTGCATCAAGCGTGTAGTATTTTCCCTTGTACTTTACATGATAAAGCTTCCCTTTAAAATTCCAGTCTTTATTTTGTTTAAGCGTTACGCCATCAACCGTTGGATAGAATCCGAAGAAATTTTTGAGCATCACCTGCGACATCGCGATACCGGAAGAAGACTCACGATTATGCCAGCCACGTTTAGCAATACGCACCTTCGCATCTTTCTCCCATTTATGATCACCCCAAAGCTCGTGCGCCTGCGCCCAGATTCCTTCATCCGTTACCGGTTCTATTGCGTGGTAAAAGTTTAATGCCTTATCGGGATAGCCCAGTTGAACCAAGGCATCCATCGTTCCGGCAGGCCAGCCATCAAACGCGCCAAGCGGACCATGATCAGGCCGGTCAGAATCTTTTGCAGCAACATCATCCATCGATTGCGCACGCATCCAGTTATCGGTAATCAGCTCGCGGTAAGCAAAGGCCATCATTTCGTCTTTAATGGTTGGCGGAATATCATTGGGCAGGTAGCGGCCTAAAAACATAAAGTCAAGGCAATGGCGCACTTCAATCTTTCGGCCATCGGGATATAAGCTGTTCCAAACACCATTGCCCGCATAAAGCTTTAACAGATTCCGGATCATTTCGGCAGCCTCTTTATTCAATTCAGCCGCGCGCGCAGGATTCCCAGCCTGTTCATGGAATGCCGCGGTTTCGCGCATCATCCAGATATAGCCAGCGTTGAATGACGGAACGATATGCTTATACGTAGGCACACACTCTAATAAATTCCATTCATCGGCACCAAAATCTGCAAGCTTGTAGGCAGCATCCATTTTTTTAGTTGAATCATAAATGGAAAGCTTCTTCCAGTTGAGTGCATAGTCTTCCAGATGCTGAAGCACAGTTTTACCTTCAATTTCCTTTTTCAAAAAATCCGTATCACCTGAAATAGTGAGATACGCACGCATCATCTGAAACAGCGCCCAATAATTTGCCGAGTAGCCATTTCCCACTCCGCCACCGTTAAAGTTATCCTGACCAAAGTGTTTATTCGGATCAATGCCCACCCAGGAGGTTAAATGATCCTTCATCATTTCAGGATCTACAACAGCCCAGAGTGTTGACCATTCGGTTATGTCCCAGAAGAACGTAATCGAAGCGCCCCAGCGCGGTCCGCCTGTCAGGAAAACTTTATCATGCTGCGGAAGATTGGTGTTCATCAGGTACAGCATCGTTAACGGGCCGGTGTAGTAAACTTTGTTGGCCAGTGAATCATCGGATTCAAGGACCGGGAATGCTCCCGACAATACTGAATTGTTCGGTTTGAATATCTCCTGCCATTTTTTCTGCCAGTCGGTTTGTACGCTTGTCCATGTTTTATCAAAATCACCCGTTATTTCTTTCAGTGTTTGAGCCACTGTAGTCTCATTATCATCCCACGTCATAGCGTAACGGATTGTTTTTGTTTCGTTGCTGCCGAGCGAAAATTTCCACGAGGAAGTTCCCCCGGAATTATAGGAAACAAGGCTGTCGGGCTGAGTGACTACTGCATAGCCCGAAACTGCTTTCGTTTCGGTATCTGAAATGATCAGTTTATTATCCGATAACGTGGTTTTATACTTTTTACTGGTCAGCACATCGTTATCGGAAGGCCAGGTTGCTTTTTTTACTGTTTTGGTTGGGCGGCCGTTGATAAGTTCTTCCACCATCTTTTCATCGCTGTTCTTACCCGTTCCGATATAATCGCGCATGTTCTCAATAACATCATCACGCTTTGTAGTTTGACCCACGAGCGTTGGATACGGATACCACCACTGCCATTCCTGGTTTGGATACTGACTGATAAATCCAATGTGATCGATAAATACGTTGTACTCCTGCTTTTTACCGCTTGTATTCTTAAGCGTTACTTCCCATAGGATTATGTTCTTATCAACAACCATCCGGGTGGAGCTGTTGATTTCCATATCCTGGCTTACTGATCTTCGTAATGCCTGATAGGGCTGCCACCTGAAATGCGTTACAAGCGGAGTTTCACCATTCACTTTCAATGTTCCGGTGTGATATCCGCCCGAATAAGGTGCCGATGCAAACCAGCTTAAGGAAGTCATGTCCTTATTGGTGAGCGCCTGTGCCCTGAAATTTCTGAGCGAAGGTTCCATGTCTACCGTATCTATGGAAACCCATTTTCCGGAAAGGCTTTCCAGCGAGGGGATATTTTTGGAAGGATCGGTCGTTTGAGACTCGGGCGACTTGCAGGAAATAACTACAAATCCTAAAACTGCAAGCAATACAAATTTATTCCTCATGTTGATAGACATCTAACTGTTGAATGGCAAATGCATACGCACCCAGCGAAGTGGCGAGACTTCCTTCCAGGTCGGATAACGCTACACCGGTTCGTTGCATGGCATCATACTGAATCGTTTTATCCGTACCCGAAATGATAACGGAATGGGTTGCACCGGTAGCAAACTCATCGAACACAGAGGCATCTTCCAGGTTAAAGACCTTAAAGGATAGCCTGTCTGATTTATTGCCTTTAAAATTCTCGATCTGTCGATTCAACTCGTTAAACATAGCCGGTGAAAACAAATCCCAGCTTGCGGAAAGTCCGCCACCGATTACTACAATTCCATCAATTAAGGTGAGCACATTGGCTATCGATGCGCCAAGCGCCTGGCCATAAGTTCTGAATGCTTCTTTAGCCGCCTGAGCATTACCATCTTTATTACCTTTCGCTATATCATAAATATCTTTTGGCATGAAAGAGGTTGAAAATTCCTGCCCCGATTGCTCTGCATAAATCCGCTGGATTGCACGTGTACTCACATTTTCCTCAGCATTCCAGACAGGATTAAACGGATTAAGTGTATTATGAATTTCAGCTCCGCAGCAATTATCGCCTGTAATCATCTGGCCATTAACCACTATCCCGCACCCAAAGCCGGTACCCAGGGTTATCCCGATTAAATTCCGGAATTGTTTCTTACTGTTTGCTTCCCGCAGGCGCTGATTCAATTTTGGAAGAAAGCCGGCACACGCTACCCCGGAAGCAAAGAGATTTCCATCGTTATTAATAAAAACAGGAACGTTAAAATGATGCTGAAGCATCGGGCCTAACGCTACACCTCCGTTAAAGGCAGGAAAATTTGGCAGGTCGCCAATGATTCCCAGATGATAATCAGCCGGACCGGGAAAGGCAAAGCTTATTGCATCGAACTCCCCCACCTGCTTTGCAACTTGTTCAAACCCTGAGATCAGGTTACCCAAACATTTTTCGAGTTTATCCGCATTAGCAGGTAAGATTACCGGTGAAGCGATCTCTTTAAAATCACGAATGGCTGAAAATACAAAGTTTGTACCTCCGGCATCAAGCGTAAGAACGGTGGCTGTACCTGGCTCGTGCATACGGTTTTCGAATTAGTGCTTGGTCCAGTACTTTTCTATTTCTTCGAGTGTCTTACCTTTTGTTTCAGGGATCATCTTATAGGTAAACAGCAGTAACAAAATAGAGTTTGCCCCGAAAATCCAGAATGTAACAGCCCCGCCTGCTTCACTCAGCAGCACGGGTGTTAATTGTGTAATCAATACAACCCCAATCCAGAGCGTGAGTGTTGCAATTGACATCGCGATGCCCCGGGTTTTGGTTGGAAATATTTCCGACATGATTACCCATGGAATCGGCCCCAGTGAACAGCCGAAGCTTGCGATGAAGCCAAGAATAAAAATCAATAACAGCGGACCTGAGCTCAGTTGGAAATGGAAAACTGTTCCAACACCCAGCAAGCAGATAATCATTCCCGTTACGCCAATCAGCAAAAGTTTTCTGCGGCCGAGCTTATCAATGTACTTGATTGCCACAAACGTGAAGACCGTATTGGTAACGCCAATGATAACCGTTTGCAGCAAGGCTGAGTCGGTTCCAAACCCTACACTTTTAAAAATTTCAGGCGCGTAGTAAATAATGGCATTGATACCGGTGATCTGTGAAAATAATGCAAGGAATACACCAATAATCATAGCTGTGCGTAAACCGGGCGCAAACAATTCACGGATTGTACCCTGCTCTTCGTGCAATGTCTTTTTGATGTCAGTCATTACTAACCCGGCAGCAACTTTGCCATTTACCTTTTCAAGTATTTTCAGCGCTTCGTCTTCGCGATTTTTACTGGCAAGCCAGCGCGGACTTTCCGGCACCAGGAACAAGGCAGCCAGGAATAATACAGACGGAATAATACCCGAACCCAGCATGTAACGCCAGCCCATGTCAATATTCCATTGCTCCGTGCCGGAACCGGCAATCAAAAGATTAACAAAGTAGATAATGTTAATGCCCAGTACGATAGCCAACTGATAAAGCGTAACCAGCATACCCCGTTTATCAGCCGGAGCAATTTCAGAAATATAAAGCGGTGACAACATAGAGGCAGCGCCTACCCCAATGCCGCCAATAATCCGCGCAACTACAAACTGATGGAGTGTTGCCGGAACGGCAGCACCGATGGCAGAGATTGCAAACAGGATTGCCGTCACGATAAGAATCTTCTTCCTTCCGAATTTATCGCTCATGTAACCTGCACCCATAGCGCCAATCACACAACCCCAAATCGCACTGGAAGCGGCCCAGCCCGTCAGGGCCGGTGAAAGTTGAAATTTCGTTTCGATAAACCCAATGGCACCGGCAATCACAGCCGTATCGTATCCAAACAACAAACCGCCAAATGCAGCAATGGCTGAAACGAAATAAACAAATTTCATGTTGGTGCCCTGGTCTGCCATAGTCTTAGATTCTTACATATGCTTTAATAACCCCGATTTCTTTTCCTTCACTCAACCCGGCCGGGCGAATGGAGTACTCTTTAATACTGGCAGGAATGATAAACGCTTCCGCATAATTCGCCAGGAAAGGTTCAAATAAACCCGCTGGACTTTCAACCAGCGCCTGCTCTCCTTCCACGATCATCAATACATGCACCCCGTCATTGGTTTGGTGTGTAACCGTACCGGAATGCCAATATCTTCTTGTTTCAATAAATTGAAGCTGATGAAGTCCGGTTTGCTCTTCTTTGAAATCGTCTTCAACCGTTAAGGTTTTTATATTATTGATCAGGTTCTTCTTAGTCCACTCCGGCTGACGATCCCACTGGATTACTTCAGCTCCGCGCTCGATGTTGATCGGCCTTGGTTTCCCATCCAATCCAACACGGCCCCAATCCCAAAGTTTGAATGTAAATATGTAAGGCGTTGCGCTGATCTCCAGCACCATGCAGCCCGATGCAGAGCAATGAACGGTGCCTGCGGGAATTAAAAAATGATCATGTTTTTTCGCGGGCCATTTCTCGGCATATTTATCTGCGTCAAACGTATTACCGTTCGATTGCGCCTTAGTAAGGTCTCGGATCATGGCTTTACCGTCTACGTTTTCTTTTAAGCCGAGATAAACGGTAGCATCTTCGGTCGCATCGAGGATATAATAGCTTTCATCCTGGGTGTACGTCATCCCGAATTCATTCTTAATGTATTCGTTTAACGGGTGCACTTGCAGACTTAAATTTCCGCCTCCGATAGTATCGAGGAAATCGAAGCGAATCGGGAACTCATCGCCAAACACTTTTTGAACACTCTTACCTAACAGCGCCTCTGGTTTTGCAAACACCAGGTTGATTGATGGCATTTCAAACTTTACGTTGTTGAATTCCAGCAGCAAACTATTTTCTTCCGGAACACAATTGAAGCACCATGCAAAATTTGATACCGTAGGATCAAGATCGAATTTCTCTTTCATCCATTGTCCGCCCCAGGGACCCGGATCGAAAAAAGGAACCACACTAAACGGTTGCTGCACCGCCTGCTCCATGCCCTGATTGAACATGGCAGCCGTAATCATTTTAGGATTAGTCCTGTCGTTGGTGTCCATGACATAATCCCATTTCTGCATCAATGTCTTCTTAAGATTATCACATAACCGCCAGTCTAAAAAATAACCGCGCTTGTACCGGGTTTCAAAGGAATCATCGTAGTTTGATAAACCGATGCTGGCAACTTCATGTTTACGCATGCGAAGCTGTATCTCCCAGCGCGCCATATCGGCATATACAATCAGGTCGGGTTTCTCAAGTAATAAGGATGCACCAACACCTACCACAAAGGTCAACTGCTTACCGGTAGCAAGCGTCTTTTTAATTTGTGAAATTAAGGTTGGATCAAAAAGGTCGGTTAATCCGAGTTGCGTGATCACGCCAAAGATGCGGTCGTCCGTTACATCGGGATGCGTCAATGTGCGAATTTCAAGTTCGGTTTTTAGCGCTGTCGAAGACTCGATTATCTGAGCCTCTGCAAATTCAGTTTTAAGCCACCGTACAATATCACTGACAAAAACCCCCTGGTAACACTCAATAACAACAACCCTGGCAGCCCTGTTTTGAATTGTGGCGGATAACTCCTTTGTAATAGCGGACCAGCCTGTATAACATATTGCAGCAGTATTTACTTTTATTGAAGGAAACTTATTAAAAGGCATTATCTGTTTTAAAATTAGTATGGATTATTCTGTGTAAGTTTTGGATTGAGATTTCTTTCGCGTTGCGGAATGGGCAGCAGCGCATGAAAGGCCTGTGGAGTAGCCGATGGCTTGGCCGCGCTGACGCGTTCAACCAATTTTCCCATGCGAACCAGATCGTGGTAGCGGCTTCCTTCCATTACAAGCTCATGTCTTCTCTCCTCGAGAATAGCATCTTTAAACTGCTGATAATTTAACCCGGATAAATCCGGAAGGATCGCCAATTCCGTTGTTCCATTAAAGCGCGCACGCTTGCGAACTTTATTGATCATATCATAGGCCACTGCATCCGGGCCATTATTAATCTCATTTAATGCTTCTGCACGTACGAGCATAATATCCGCGGTTCGTAAATAAATCACATCCATATCGGTGTTATTACCATTTGGTTCATTTTCCTGATCCCAGAATTTGCTGATGTGCGGATCGAATGTTACCGTTTCACCATCCGAGTAGGTAAAAGAAGTTATGAAGGTAACAGCCTTGCGCCTGTCCTGAGGATCAAAGCTGTTATACAAATCGTCTGTCGGAACTTCCCATCCATACGCATTTGCAGGGCCTTCTCCATTTTTGCGCAAATTGGGCGGCAGCAACCGTACAGAATATTGATTGGGCTTAAAACCCTGACTCAGCGTTCCGCTATAATTAACGGCAAAAATAATCTCTCCTGAGTTTGCATTCTCCAGCTTGAAGAGGCTTGCAAAGTCGATAAACAGCGGGTGTTTATTGGATGTAATGACTGTTTCGGCTTCTTCTGCGGAGAGTTCATATTCGCCCATTTCCAGGTAAACTTTCGATAGCAGCGCAGTGCAGGCCATGGGTGTTGCTCTTCCCAACCCTACGCGATAGGTACTGCTGAGGTGATCACGCGACCACTCAAGGTCAGCGATGATTGCTTCGTAAACTGCTGCCTTTGGTGACCGGGGCGCAAAGGCGTCTTCCAGGTTAACGGTTTCGTGCAAAATCAACGGAACGTCTCCAAAAAACCTTACCGCTTCGAAATACATCATGGCCCGGATAAAGCGCGCTTCCGAAACTAAGTGATCGCGTTTCATTGCATCCATGTCAATCAGGGGTACCCGGTCAATAACAACATTGGCGGCATTCGTTGTTTTATAGAGATCCTGCCAGTAAAGTTCAATCCGTTCATTTTCAGCAGTAAAGCCAAAATCATTCAGTGTTCTGTATTCCTGTGATACGATCGTTTCGGTACAGTTATCCGACAAGATGTCTTTAAACACCCAATAGTCATTAAAGAAAATCCCGCCAAACCCGCGCTCAAAAATCCCTTCGGTGCCAACCGTGAGGTACTCATAGATCGCATTGGTTGCAGCTACTGCATCCCCTTCTGTTTTATAGAAAGTAGCTGAATTAATAACAGACTCAGGTGTTTCATCCAGAAAATTACAGGATGACAATAAAACCAAAGCAAGGGCAAAAAATAACTTTATGCGCTTTTTCATTATAATGTAATGTTTAAGCCTGTTGCAAATATTTTTGTTGTGGGGTAGGTTCCATAGTCAGCGCCAAAACTGCGCGGGTTATTAATGAACCGGTTCACTTCGGGGTCATAGCCGGAATAGTTTGTGAGTGTCAGGATGTTCTTCATGCTAACAAAGAAAACGAACGAAGTTGTTTTGAAGTTTGCTTTTGACAACAACCCGGAAAAGTTATAGGAGAGCGTAATATCCTTTACACGGATATACGATCCGTCTTCAACCTGGTGATCTGACAATGTATTGACCCGTGGCGCCACATTTGCGCGCGGGTATTTATTCGTTGGGTTTTCAGGTGTCCACCGCTCAAGCGCTGCTGTGGAATTGTTCTGATTGCCATCAAAGCTCTCTAACGAGAACTTATTAAAGTTGACAATTTCATTTCCATAAACGCCCTGAATAAAGATGCTTAACGAAAAGCCTTTGTAGGTAACGGTATTATTGAATCCAAATGAGAAATCCGGGGCGGCATTCCCCAGCACATACTTATCATTTTCATCCAGATCGCCATCACCGTCACGGTCAACGTATTTGCGATCTCCGTATGTTGGCGTATAATCAATAAAATGAGGTATCTGCGAGAGGTCTTCACCTGATTGAATGATCCCATCGGTTTTATATCCGTAGAACGTTCCGATCGGAACTCCTGCATTGATGGATGTCCAGCCGTTAATACCCAGCATGGGGTCTGCCGGAATTCCTTCATCGCTGCTGAGGTCTAAAACTTTGTTCCGGTTAAACGCTATATTAAATGAAGAATTCCATTTGATGGCTTGTGTTGTGTTAACCGTATTCAATGCAAACTCAACACCTTTATTTTCGAGCGTTCCAACGTTAAAATATGAATAGTCAAAGCCGGAAGTATACGGAACCGGTGCGTTTAATAACAGATCAGTTGTTTTCTTGTAGTAAACGTCTGTCACTAATGTAATGCGGTCGTTAAACAATCCAAGATCGACACCGCCATCGAACTGGCTGGTGGTTTCCCACTTGAGCAGATCGTTCTGCCGGGAAGCAGGCCCGGAACCTTTAGCAATTTCATTCTCACCAAAATAAGCTTCTGTTGTTTCGAGCAGGCCAAGGGAACTGTAAGGCGGAATTCCTTCATTCCCCACAACACCATATCCAATTCTCAGTTTCATCTCACTGATCATGTCAACAGAATTCAAAAACGATTCTTCTTTCATCCGCCAGGCAACAGCGAACGATGGAAAAACTCCATATCGATTCCCTGTTCCAAACTTGGAGGAACCATCAATACGCGCAGAAGTCGTGAACAAATATTTATCCAGCAAACTATAATTTACCCGGCCCAGAAAAGACATCAACTGCCATCCTGAAGTACCATTCAGAATTAAGGTTTTATCTTTCCCAACCTGGATGGCATTATAACCTAACCGGTTATCATCAAAATCGGAGGTTGCGGTAAACACGAACTCATTATTATAAGCCTGCATGGATTGGCCAATCACTGCGTTCAGACTGTGGATGCCAAACTTACCAGAATAACTCAGGGTATTTTCCCAGGTCCAGTTAAGCCCTTTCTGGTTGGCGATAGCAGCCTGACCGTTGCTGGCCTGTCCTCTTTTTATATCGTTGGGAACAAATGACTTTTCCCCTAAGAATACCGCATCTGTACTGATGGAAGACTTAAATTGAATCTCTTTAACCACGTCATAAGTCAGGAAAAAATTTCCCAGAAATCGCGTTGAATTGCTGAGTTGCTCTGTTTTATTGATATCGGCTACCGGGTTTCCAACGGCCGGCTGTGATGTGTTATTCTCAAATGTGTACTCGCCATTCTCATTATACACCCCCAGCCCCGGGTTAAACGCGAGCGCCCAGGAAGTTACACTGGAGGGAATAGCCGATTCAGCATCGGTGACTACTCCGTTAAGCGTGCTGCGGTTGATGTTTAAACTTGTTCCGATACCGACTTTGGAAGATAGTTTTTGATCCAGGTTTATCCGAAGATTTCCTTTCTCAAAGTCCGAGTTCTTGACAATGCCATCCTGCTTGAAATAATTAGCCGAAATCGCATACGTAGAATTCTCCGTTCCGCCTCTTGCGGATATCTGGATATTATCCATGGGGGCTATTCTGAAAATTTCATCCTGCCAATCGGTACCTACCCCAAGGTTAGTAGGGCTTGCATAAATGCCCCGTCTTGGGGCGCCTGCGTTATCGGTTGCTTCATTTCCCAGGATTGCCAGTTCCGCAGCGTTGAGCATCGGCATTTTCCTGCGCAATTGCTGATAGCTCTTCGTGTAATTCAGTGCAATAACCGGTGCGCCTTTTTTACCGCGTTTTGTTGTAACTAAGATAACCCCGTTTGCTCCGCGGGTGCCATAAATAGCCGTTGCCGAAGCATCTTTCAGAATTTCAACCGATTCAATATCAGAAGGGTTAATACTCGCCAATGGATTTAACGATGGCCCCGTAACCGCGCCAACATTTGTTTCGGGGACAATAAAGACCCCGTCAATAACATAAAGCGGCTCATTATTTCCGTTAATTGAATTTGTGCCCCGGATCCGGACGGATGATGCCGCACCGGGCTGGCCCGAACCCATGCTCACCACTACCCCTGCAGCTTTCCCCTGGATGCCCTGGTCAATCGATGAAACAGCGGTGTTTATAAAATCCTGGGATTTGATGGAGGCAACCGACCCGGTAAGGTCACTTTTTTTAACCGATCCGTACCCGATAATAACCAGCTCGTCAAGCGAACTTTCATCCATCACCATTACGATATTCAATTCGTTATTGGAACCGATCACGATCTCCTGGGTGATGTACCCGATGTAGGAAATTTTGAGCGTAGCCCCGGCAGGAACATCGATCCTGAATTTTCCGTCCACATCGGTCGTTGTACCGTTACTCGTTCCCACCTGAAAAACGGTAACACCGGTCAACGGCTCATTTTTATCGGAGACAGTTCCGGTTACGGTAACTGCTCCTGCCTGAGCGAAGACTGATGCTACGGATGTAGCAAGCACAAAACTTAATACTAACGCCTGCAATAATTTCATGCTGATTGTGGTTGGAGGTAACAAAAAAGCTGTCCCGGAATTTCTTCTGAGACAGCTTTCCAAAAAACTAACGACTAATCATTTTCGAAATCAACATCAGCACAACTTCCGGCAGGGCCTGACGTGTCATCGGCAGCTCCCGCCAGGTACGGATCGAAACTTGCCACCTTTTGAATCGCTACGAATTTTTTCTTGAATTCTTCCACCGCTTCATATTTATCATCCAGTACATTCAAATCATAGTACGTAATGTCGGCTTCTAGTTTTTCATTGTTGATTAAGGTAATTCTCAATGTATCAGTAACTTCCTCTCCAAAAGCACCAGTTCTGCTCATCAATAATTTCAAGGTGTTATCATTTAAATCATAATAGCAGTAGTTATACCATAAGTCAGAAAAGTCATCGACTTTAGCACCAATGCTTTTATTATATGTTCCGTCAGCATTGAACCGGTAATCATCATCAGTGTATACGTCACTTATTTCATCGGTACCCTCAGCTAACCAGATTTCTTCACTTAGTCTCCAGTTGTATTTTAACAGTAATTGTCTTGCAGTTAATTCAATCGTGATCACCAAATCCTTAGAAGCTGATTTATTGTTATCATCAATAACCTTAAAATTTATGGTTACCACATGATCCGCGTCTTCTTCTACCACGGTGTAAACATATTCGTCCTGTTCTGCATCAAATATCTCTTCTCCACCGGCAACAGGATTTCCGTCCCACATTTTAGTAACCACCAGGCTCTTGAAACCGGCCGGTGTTTTCGTTGTAATCGTTACGGCAACTTCATCTCCGGCAGAAGCTGTAGCAGCGGTTTGAGAAAGTGATATGGATGGTGCGCCATCCCCCTCATCATCGCTGCACGATGCGAGAAATCCTCCGGCCAGCGCGACAGCCAGCAAACTGGTTAAAATGTATTTTTTCATTGTCTTCGTTTTAAGTTAGGCTCAAATGTAAGGTGTTCAAATGTATGAACATAGTTTTTTTTGAAAAAATTTCAACCGTTTGTATGGCTATTCTGGCAGGATTTTCTCAATCGGCACGCGGATAAACCGGGGGCGATAGATGGTGGCATTCGCGTAATGATCGTTCATTTCCATGCTGTTGGTATTATAGGAAATGAGCAGCAAATCATCTTCTGTCGTAAACTCCGGATGCGCCAATGCATTATACGTCCAGCAGGCATCGCATCCTTGCGGCAGCGGAGTTTCGTAAAGCAATTGCTGATTTTCCCACGGGCCAAACGGCTGGGTTGAAGTAAAGGAATAGATGTTCCGGCTCAGGTCTCCCTCCTGCATAATCATGATATATGTTTCCTCCCGTTTAAAAACACTGAATTGTTCAGAACCGATAAACCGAATCATGGGTTCGGCTTTTGCTGCCTCATCAACCCATTCTTTCCCGGTATAAAACTGCCAGGCGCCCCGCACGTTTCCCTTTTTCGCGCGCGCTGCATACGGAAATTGCTTTTTCAATCCATAGATATAGGTGTAGTCATCCGTTTCGAGTATAGCATGGCCATAATGAACACTATCGACTTGCGGAAAGCGGTCGATCCGCAGCACGCTAAGGTCAGGCAGGGAAAATTCAATCAGCTCAGTTCCCCGGAACTGAAAGGCCCACATGTCCGTATTCTTCTCCTGAAAAAATTTAGAAACAAATACATTCAGTTTTCCATTTTCAATAAAGGCATCTCCGGGCCAGTACCAAAAATCATGTTCAGAATACTTCCCTGTAGTTACTTCAGGCGGTATCATCATGGATTTGAATTCATGAGGCTCACCTTGTTGTAAGGTTACTAAAGAGCCCTTCTCCAGGACGATAAAGCAATTGCGGATGTATGCCGGTTCTGTTTTTAATCGTTTAAGTTCAGGGGTCACACCTCCGATGAAGGAGTCGCCAAAAATCCAGAGCGACCTGCCGTCCGGCAAAGGAATTGAATAGGTTCCGTCACCACCGGTAAACGCATCGCCTTTTGGGAAGAAACCCGCATTAAAAACCGTATCCGTAGTGACGCTACGGTTCATTGCTTCCTGACTTTCCGGGGCGCTTGTCTTGCACGAAGTCAACAACACCGTTGCGAAAAGAATGTATGTGGATGCCTTCATTCGCGTTCGCTTTCTACGGTATACACAATGCTGTCTGACTTATAATATCCAATGTTGTATTCAATTGGCCGCCTGCCCGGATCAAAAACAAACCGTTTCCGTTTCAGAATCGGGTCACCTTTGTGAATATGAAGGTGCGAGGCGATAATTTCATCAGCCGCTATTGCGGTGATTTCCTCCTTGCTGACCTTGGCGATTACTGAAAATTCGTGCTCCAGCATTTCATACAGCGGCCGGTTGAAATCTTCTTCACCTGTTAACCCGATCTTAGGATTAAAGTATGAGATAAAGTAAACGAACTGGTTCTTTTTATCGCCCCGCACACGCTCCATCCGTAAAAGCTCAACTTTCTTTTCGATACCAAAGAATTTAAGAACTTCCGGAGGCGGAACTACCCAGGTCAGCTCGATACTATAGTTCTTTACTTCAATGCCCTTTGATTTCATTTCCTGCGTGAAGCTCATCCAGTTCTTAGCCTTGCTATCCACCGGCTTAGACACAACGGTGCCGACACCTTTTTTTCTGAGCAGCAATCCTTCGTGTACGAGTTTGTTGGTAGCCTGCCGGAGTGTATTTCGGGAGATACCCAACTGTCGTGATAAGTGAACTTCGTTCGGCAACAGCTTTCCTGCCTGGTATTCGGCCTGCGCCATCATTTTCCTAAGAAGCTCTTCCGTTTGCGAATGCAGCGGAATCGAGCTGTTATGGTCGATCTTTAATTTCATTTCCTGCGCGGGATTCGATAAGTTGCGCGTCAAATTTACTA
>CAZIGG010000051.1:17599-19598 GCA_964538575.1 uncultured Roseivirgaceae bacterium | reverse complement strand
GCATCTGCGAATGTAATTGACTGTCAAGCCTAAAGGAATACGCGGATTCCTCGTTCCTCGGAATGACAACTAAAAATATTTTTAGGTTCTTAAACTCCTTTTGGTTCTACTAAAATAACTTCCTCACGCTCAACTACAACAGCCCCGGCCGGGTCGCCCTTTCTTTTCCTGACAAATTTTTTCGGGGTAAAGGCCACCGGAGCAAGTGATTCGGTTTTGCGTTTTGAGTTAAACGCTGCAAGCTGGGCTGCGCGTTCAATCACATCTTTCGGAAATTTCTTTCCGGCCTGGTACTTGATCACTACATGCGATCCCGGAACGTCTTTCGCATGAAGCCAGAGGTCTTCCTTGAACGTATGCTTTAACGTGAGCGTGTCGTTGTGCTGCGCGTTTTTCCCGATCCAGATCTTGAAGCTGTTGAACAGAACTTCGTGATAGGGAAGGGGATTCTCTTTTTTGGAAGCCTCCTGCCTGAGTCCGGATGTGTTAACGAAAGCTCTTAGCGTTTTTAAATCTTCTACGTTTTCCAGCGCGGCTATTTTTTGCTGAACATCTGAAATTTCTTTTTGCTTCGATTTAAAGCTTTTGGTGAGCTTATCAATTTCAATTTGCTGGTTTTTTGATTTTCGGTAGAATACTTCAGCGTTTTTCTGCGCGGAAAGATCTTTCTTCAGCTTGATCTCGATCAAGTTGTTTTCCTTATAAAAATCTTGAAGGGATATTTTTTCCTGGCCCGGTTTTACCTGGTGGAGGTTTGCCATCAGTAAATCAGCCCAGATTTTGTAGTGCGAATCTTCCTTAAGCTCCCTGAGTTTTTTATCGGCCTTTACAAGATAGCTGAAGCTGCTTTGAAGCTTTGCTTTCAGCGATGATAATGCTTCTCTTTTCTCCTGCAGAAAGGCAAATATTCGGGTGTAGAGCAGGAAAAATTCATTAATGGCTTCAATAGGCTGCCTGAACTTTTGCAGGATGTTTTCATCCGGGAAAAGCGATAAAGAAATTTTGTGATCAGCTTCCGTAATGTAGTAAGCAGGGTTTTTCAGGTAGCTGAGCAAATCCTGAATCGATTGCCATTTTTCGACATCTGATTTTTCGGTGAAGTTATTGCGCTCGAGAAAATTCCAGACCGGTTTACCGAACGTGTAATACAGTGTTGGGAGATTGGTAATATGCTGTTCAAAAGCTTCAAAGCTGAAATCGATTTCGCGATCAAGTTTAGTTAAATCTATTTCTGCATCGGCCGTTAAATGATTCCGGAAAAGCTGAATGGCTTCTTTGTTATGGAACAGAACAACATTCGCACGATTGCCATGCATTTTAAACAGCAGCGTGTGATCTTCCGAAAGATTGATTGAAAAGCTTCGCTCGTTTTGATATTGCGTGATGCCTTCAACCTTCAATCCAATAATACGGTCAAACAAATCAACACTGTTTTTCCGGGCGCGCGTAAAATCATCCTGGAAAAACAAACAGCAAAACTCCGATTGCAAACTGGCTTTGATAAAGAACGATTTTTCTTTGATCTCAAACCGGATGATCAATTCATCTTTATTCTGACTAAAGCACTCAGAGATTACCGATCCTGCAATAATTGTTTCAAGCTGGGCGGAAAGTTTGCGAAGGAAATAGTAGTTGTTGTGCACGGTTTGAATTTAATGCGGGATAACGAGTAAATATACCTCAACAATTTTGTGTATTTTTGTTAAATACTGTATGTTATGGAGCGCGTTGTAAATTTACATATTGAAAAGTTACCAGAAGGATTTTACCTTGCTACTTCCGACAGTGTGCAGGGTTTGGTGGTTCAGGGCCGAACAATAACCGAAACTATTGAAATTGCCAGAGATGTTGCTAAAAAATTAATTGAGGCACAGGAAGATAAGTGCTGATTAATTTGCTGCTCTTTAAAGAGATAACTCCAGTCCATCATATCCCAAAAAAACATTCTCCGGCAATTGTTTGCTAACCTCTGCATGCAACCCCATCTTGTGACTCAGGT
>CAZIGG010000051.1:0-17499 GCA_964538575.1 uncultured Roseivirgaceae bacterium | reverse complement strand
TTCTCCGGCAATTGTTTGCTAACCTCTGCATGCAACCCCATCTTGTGACTCAGGTGTGTAAAAAATGTTTTATCAGCTTTTACTTTTTGGGCAACTTCAATCGCCTGTTGTAATGTAAAGTGTGAAATGTGCGGTTCCTGCTGAAGTGCGTTGAGCACCAGAACTTTTGTTCCTTCGAGTCTTTTATACGTCTCTTCCGAAATGAAATTTGCGTCTGTAATGTAACTGAAGTCACCAATCCGGAAACCGAGTACAGGCAATCTCAAATGCGTTACCGGGAGGGGAGTAACCTCAACTCCGTTCACGTTAAAAGAATTTTCAGTGACCGGCCGTAAATCAAGTCGCGGAAGTCCGGGGTAATACTGCGCTTCAAAGATGTAGGCGAAATCATTTCGAAGCTGATCTAATGTTTCCCGCAGGCCGTAAACCGGCATATTCATGTGCTGCAAAAAGTTGTAAGCCCGAACATCATCCAGCCCGGCCGTATGGTCGCGGTGCGCGTGCGTAAATAAAAGGGCATCAACCCGGTTAATGTTTTCGCGAAGCATTTGCTGGCGGAAATCCGGGCCGGTATCCACGACAAAGCTCTGACTGTTAATTTCAATATGAACCGATGACCGTAACCGCTTGTCGCGGTAGTCCAGGGATGTGCAAACCCCGCACGGGCAGCCGATAACGGGTACACCTTGTGAAGTACCGGTGCCCAGGAATGTGATGGTCAAGCTTTTACTTCTGTTTGGGTGAGCTCTTCATACAGCTTCTGGCTTTTCTCGGTGAACCTGCTTTGGTCAAGCTCAACGGTTCTCAGGATTTCCATCAGGGCGTTGATCTTCCCTTCGGTGGTGTAGAACTTGTTGACGATCATGATCTTCTGGTCTTTCAGCAGGCAGTAGCCTGATTTGAAATTCCCCTTTTCGTAGCGCAGTATGTAATCCGATTCCGAAATAATGTCCTCAATCTTGGTCTGGAACGCAGCAGTGTATTTAATCATAGTCTTCAATCCGTCAACAGGGCGCAAGATACTTTAATTTATGATTTCAGATTTCGGATTTTAGATTTTTATCGATGTACTTTGAGTGATGGATTTTTCGGGAAAGAAGCTGATCGTAATTGTCGGACCAACCGCGGTGGGCAAGACTGCATTGGCCATCCGGGTCGCCAAAGAATTTCATACCGGGATTATCTCGGCTGATTCGCGGCAGATTTACAGGGAGTTAACCATCGGCACCGCGAAACCGAATGAAGCCGAGCTGAAGGAAGTACCGCATCATTTTATCAACAGTCATTCGATTTCTGAAGATTACGATGCCGCCCGCTTTGGCGAAGAAGCACTGCTGAAGATTTACAGCCTTTTTGAAAATCATGACTATGTGGTTGTCTGCGGAGGCTCGGGGCTGTACATCAAAGCGTTGCTGGAGGGTTTTGATGACATTCCGGAAGTGCCCGATGCCGTGCGGGATCAGCTGATTGAAGAGTTTGAAACGAAAGGTTTGTTGTGGCTGCAAAATAAAATGCGGGAACTTGACCCGGAACATTTCAAGGCTATCGATCAGAAAAATCCGATGCGGCTGATGCGCGCGCTGGAAGTGAGGATTGCTACCGGTAAATCGATCTCAACCTTTCAGAAAAAAGTTACGAAAAGTCTGCCTTTCCGGGTTATTAAAATCGGGCTTGAGCTTGACCGCGCGAAGCTTTATGAGCGTATCGACAACCGGATGGATGAAATGATCGCACACGGATTGTTTGAAGAAGCAAAGCAGTTGTATCCGTTTAAGGATAAGCATGCACTGCAAACGGTTGGCTACCAGGAGATATTTGATTTTATGGATGGAACGTATGACCGGGAAGAAGCTATCCGGTTATTGAAACGTAATTCCAGGCGCTACGCCAAACGTCAGCTTACCTGGTTTAAGCGTGACGAAGAGATAAAATGGTTTAATCCGTTAAATTTGCAGACGATTCTTGAATACATAAAAAGCAAAGCAGCATGAATTTCATCCCCAAAAAAGTTCTGGTACTTGCTCCGCACACCGATGACGGAGAATTTGGATGCGGTGCAACACTCGCTAAATGGAGCGCTGCGGGAAGTGAGGTTCATTACGTTGCGTTTTCAAGTTGTGAGCAGTCCGTGCCGGAAGGTTTCCCGAAAGATGTGTTGGTGAAGGAAGCAAAATCAGCAACGAAAGTATTGGGCATTGCAGACGAGAACCTGAGTGTTTTAAACTACGAAGTAAGAAAGTTTGGCAGCAGCCGGCAGGAAATTCTGGAAGACATGATTAAAATGCGTAAAGCCATTAGTCCTGAGGTTGTGTTCATGCCATCGTTTAACGATTTTCACCAGGATCATTTTACAATTGCACAGGAAGGCCTGAGAGCTTTCAAGCACAGCGCAATTTTGTGCTATGAAGTGCCCTGGAATAACATCAGCTTTAATGCTCTATGCTTTTCTAAGGTGGATGAAAAACACATCGACACTAAAGTTAAATCACTCGGGCAATATAAATCCCAGGCATTCCGCAATTACGCTACTGAAGATTTTATCAAATCGTTAGCAAAGGTCAGGGGAGTGCAGGCTGGCGCAACGTATGCGGAAGCCTTTGATGTGCTGCGCTGGTTTATTTAGCTTATTTGGCTAACGGCTTGCCGGGATTACCGATGATCACCTGGCCTTCGGTTACATCTTTTAATACAACGGCACCCATTCCCATTACACTATTACTGGCTACATTCTTTTTATTCAGAATGGATGTGGATGGGGCAACCCAGACATTTTCACCAATATGCGTTGAGCCCCCGATCATAGTATTGGCAATGATCAGTGAATTTTTGCCGATGGTTACACCGTGTGCGATGTGAACTAAGTTATCAACTTTTACATTTTCCTCCAGAATAGTGCTGCCGAGTACTGCCCGATCAATGCAGGTGTTATTTCCAATGTCAACATGCTGCTTCAGCACAACGTTACCGATATGTGGGATCACTTCGTAGTTGCCTTCTGCATTTTTTTCATAGCCAAACCCGACTCCGCCAATGGTGCAGTTGCTTCCGATCTTTACAAAGTCATGAATAACCGTTCCGGCCTTAATAACGGTGTTATGATCGATCACAACATGATTTCCGATAACGCAATTCTCCTCGATCACAACGTGATCACCAAGGTGAACCGTATCATTTATGTCAACTGAGCTATGGACAGATGATTTTTTACTGATCGCAGGCGCTGTTTTCTTTAAAAAGAACTCCTCCAGTACTTTCTGAAACGTTTGACGCGGATTGGCGGAAAGAATGTAATGACACGCGGGGTTAAAAGTCTCAACACTATCCGGGCAAATAATCACTCCGGCTTTAAGATCAGACAACCGGCCGATATTCTTTTCATTCACCCACACCAGCACATTGGGCTGGTTATTCGCCTGATCTAACGGTGCAAGCTGACGCACTTCCGTCTGGTCGTTACCAACAAAGCGGGTATGCGGAATTTTCTGTAGTAAATCTTTTACTTTTGGCATCTTGCGTAAACTTTACGCGATATTATTCGATATTTTTGATTCCGGTCGATGTCTAAGCAAAAAATTTTAATCGTTACCTACTATTGGCCTCCCAGTGGCGGAAGCGGTGTTCAGCGCTGGCTTAAATTTGTAAAGTACCTGCCTGATTTCGGCTGGAAGCCTTACGTATGCACGCCCGATAATCCTGCCCTTGTGCAGCGTGATGAATCGCTGCTGCAGGATGTTAACCCCGAAGCAGAGATCATCCGCCTTCCGATCTGGGAACCCTATAATTTATTTTTTAAGATTTCAGGAGCGGGTAAGGATAGTGTTGTAAAGCCTTCCGAGTTATCGCTGCAAAAGAAGAAGACCGTGTTTCAGAAAATGGCTTCCTGGATCCGGGGTAACTTCTTCATCCCTGATCCCAAGATATTCTGGGTGAAGCCTGCGGTAAAATTTCTGCATCAGTATTTAAAAGAGCATGACATTCATAACATCATCACCACGGGCCCACCGCATAGTGTTCACCTGATCGGCCTTCGTTTAAAGAAAAAAAACCCTTCGCTTAACTGGATAGCAGATTTTCGTGATCCCTGGAGCGAATGGTCTTTTCTGGATTCATTTAACATGACAAGTATTGTAAAAGCGCGTCATCGGAGACTTGAACGTAACGTGATTACAACTGCCGATCATGTCTTAACGATTACACCGTATTATGTCGGAAGGTTTGGAAAGCTTTCAAGGCGAAGCGTTGAACTCATCCCGAACGGATATGACGAGGACGACTTTAAAAACATCGAATACAAAATACTTAGGCAGTTTACAATTCGCCATGTGGGCATTGTTTATGATATGGCTAACCCGCAGCCGCTGATCAATGCACTTGAAATTCTTTTGAATAAGATTCCTGCGTTAAGCACGGAGCTGGCCGTTGAATTTGTCGGGGAAGTAAACGCTACATTCCGGCAGGCGTTTGAAAATAGTAAGGCCGGGGAGGCTGTACGTTTTCACCAACCTGTTCCGCACAAAGAATTAATGGCGTTGTACGGAGAGACAAGTGTGCTGCTGTTAAATATTGATGGCTACAGGCATGCGGAAGGATTGCTTCCCGGCAAGTTATTTGAGTATATCGCCACGGGACTGCCGGTGTTGGGAATTGGTCCGGTAGAAGGGAATGCTGCCACGTTATTAAAAAGCTCGGGCGCGGGCGTTATGTTTGGTAAAGACCAGGCTGAAGATATTGCAGCCTTTATTCACGATGCGTATCAGCGTTGGAAGAAATCAGAACCTGCCCGTACAGCAAAAGATAACACTGCGTATTCGCGCAAAACGCTAACGGGGATGGTAGCCCGGTTATTGAAGTAGCTAAGTTGACTTTCATAGAATCATCGTGCCCTGGATTTGACTATTCTCAGAAATGGTGAAGATTTGGTGTTATATTCGCACGATTAAAATTATCTCTTCGCGAGAAAGCGAATAAATCAGGCAATGTGATAAGTCGCAGGTTTATCAAAAGTTCTTTGGTGTACACACTGGCGGGAGCCTTGCCGATGGCCAGCGCGTTTATCCTGCTGCCTTTTTACATGGCTTTTTTATCGAAAGAGGTATTCGGTGTGCTGGGCCTTTACCTGGCGGTATCGTTACTGGTTCAGATCCTCACTGTCTATAGCTTTGATACGTCCATCTATATCCACTATCATGACTACAAGAATGATCATAAAAAACTGTCAGCGTTTGTAAGTTCGGCTTTCATCTTCATGCTGTTGATCGGCATAGCGGCAGGCCTTGTCTTCACGATAGCCGGAGATTTGATTTTTGATTTGGTCTTTACGGATAAACCCATATCGTTTTACCCCTTCGGCCTGTTGGCGATGATTACGGGAGTGTTTCAGGGGTTGTTTAAAGTTTATGTTTCGCTGCTGCAAAGCAAAGAAGAACCGGAAGCATTCATGATGAACAACCTTGCGCTGTTTGGGATGATTGCTGCGCTTACAATTTCCGGGTTGTATTTTTTTCCGGATTCCCTCATCGGGCCAGTGGGAGCAAGGGTAATGGCAGGCGCTGTTATGTCTGTTTGGGTGCTGGCTAAAGTATATCGCCAGTTCGGTTTTCATTTTGATTATCCGTTGCTAAAATCCACATTCGGGTTTAATCATTATGCGTTTATCTACCAGGTACAGCAGTGGGTAATTAATTATGCCGACCGGTTCATTATGCTGTTTGCAGCGCTTTCGCTCGCCTCCATTGGTATTTACGACTTCGCCATTAAGTGCCTGGTGGTAATTGAGGTGCTGATGAACGGGTTGTACAGCTCATTTTATCCAAAAGTTGTCAGTACCCTTACTGCCCAACCTGATAAAAAATCGACTCCTGAATTAAACCGTTATTATCACGGGCTGATAGCAGTAGTAATGCTGTGTATTGCAACAGGAATACTCGTGTTGCCTTTTATCGTCCGGGCCCTGGATAAGCATGATGAGTATTCCGGAGCAATACAGTATTTCCCGTACATAGCAATTATTTATATTCTGCGCGCGATTCGTTTATATTTTGCCATGCCTTACGGGGTGCTGAAATACACAAAGCCATTGCCGGTAATCTATACGTTCATTACCCTCCTTAAAATCGGTTTGATGATTTTATTAGTGCAGCAGTATCAGATTTTTGGACTGGTAATCGCTGCGCTGGTAAGCTGTGCAGTTGAAATTATCATCCTGAAGTATCAGCTTAAGGGGAAATTCAATTTTAAATACAATGCAGTTAAAATTATAGTTGCCCCGCTGATCTTATTAGGGATAGTGCTGGTGTTAGAGCCGGTATTGGGCGAAACGTTAACCTGGAAGCTTCACCTGCTGTATGTTGCTGTAACACTGGGCATGCTTACATGGATTTACAGAAATGAGTTAAAGCTGTTGATACCGAAAGGAATATGATTGAACGCATTGCAAAATTGTTCAGAAGTATTAATTCCCGTTTGGCAGGCGAGGATCGTTTTATAGTTCAAAAGGTCTTAAAAGCTTCTTACGGAATTTCTGTTTTGCTTCATCACCTGGGTATTGGCAAAAAAAAGCGTTTTATAGTGATCGATAATTTTGACCGTAACGTGAGCCTGAAAATAAACACTTCCTGGACGATGGGGTTTTCAATTTTCTGGAGCGGATTCCATGAGTTGCGTGAACTTTTATTCCTTCATAAGTTTCTGAAGCCCGATATGGTATTGGTTGATGCGGGCGCCAACATGGGCGAGTATTCTTTATTTGCAGCAAAAAGATTAACGCATGGAAAAGTGCTGGCCTTTGAGCCGATGCCAAAAATGTTAACGCTGTTGAATGAAAATATCGGGTTGAATAATTTTTCTGCCATCCGTGTTTTCCCGTACGGTCTTTCCGATAAGGAAGGAATTCTTCCTTTTCATGAACTGGATGAACAAAATGGCAACGAAGGGCTTTCGACATTTTATCCCGGTACAAAAAAGGTTAAAGATGTGACGGAAGCCCCGTTAAAATCATTTGATGCTGAGTTTGAATCGTACCAGGTTAACCGCATAAATTTTATCAAGCTGGATATTGAAGGAGGTGAACTTTCTGCGCTGCGTGGTGCTAAAAAGTCCATCGAAAAATTCAGGCCGTTAGTTATGGTTGAAATTAATGAAGCTACCTACACGGCAGCAGGCTACACGGTGCATGATGTTTACGATTTCTTTACGGGGATATCTTATTCTCCGTTTGAAATCGACAGAACCGGAGATTTAAAACCAGCCCTGAAAACAGCTAAAATGAAGAACATCATTTTCAAGCCTGCATGAGAGTTCTCTTCTTAACCGGTTGGTATCCGCACAAGGGGAATCCCAATCATGGTGTTTTTGTCCGGGATCAGGCCATTGTGTTAAATAAGTTCAATCGGGTTCTGGTCGTGTCTGCGAGGATTGATTACTCATCGTTCGGCTTCTTTTCATCCCGGAGAGAAGAGAATTCTTATCAGGGCGTTACCGAGATCAGCATTTCGGTAAAAAGATCTTTCCCGGTTTTCAATCAGTTGAATTTCTTTATTGTTGTGATCTGCGCAACGCTGAAGATCGCTAAAACTTTTAAACCCGATATTGTTCACGGAAACATCGGCTATCCCGGTGCGTTTTGGTCGTGGGCAGTAAGTAACTTTTTAAAAGTTCCCTACGTGATTACGGAACACACGAAGATTACGAATAACTTCCGTTCGCGGTTCCATAAATTTCTTACCCTTTTCGGATTAAAACGGGCAGGAGCGGTTATTGCGGTTAGTGCGTGGCATGCAGCCGATATTAAAAAGTTTACCGGTAATGATGTTGCTGTGATTGGAAACATTATACAAGCCAACCGGTTTAATGAAGTTAACCGTAAACAACCCGCACAACAAGTGCATTTTGGAATTTTAGGCGGCCTTAACACCAATGTGAAAGGAGTGGATTTACTGCTCCGGGCGTGTGCTCAGATCCGGGAAGATTACGTGCTGCACATAGGCGGAACCGGAGCGTTGTTAAACACGTATCAGGCCCTTGCGGATGAACTTGGAATAAAAAACAAATGCGTATTTCATGGATTTGTGGAGTATACGCGAGTTCCGGACTTTTTGTCGCGGTTACACTTTTTCGTAAGCGCAAGCAAAAGCGAAACGTTTGGGATGGTGATGGCGGAAGCTATGGCTGCCGGCTTGCCGGTGGTGGCGACTGATAGCGGAGGCTCAACTGAGTTGATTAATTCTGAAAACGGAAAGCTGGTTTCAAACAATGATGTCGCTGCGCTTGCAGCGTCAATCAAACAGATGATGCATGAATATATGACCTATGACCCATCGCAGATCAGCAAGTCAGTCGAACGATTCTCCGAGGCCGGGTTTATCCTGCAGATAAAAACAATTTATCAGCAGGTTTTAGTAAGAAACTGATTGGATAATGTCGATTTTGCGAACAGAAATTAGCGGAAGTGAGTAATACACCCCATGCAGTGCAAAGCAAACTCGTAGTCATGCTGGCCAATGGCCACGCCCCGTATGACACCCGGATTTTCGTAAAGGAAGCGCAGTTTCTTACCCGGCAAGGATATAAAGTTTCTATTATTTTGCCTTACGGAAAAACAGCGCATCGAAATGGAATCGATATTCTGGGTGTAACTCCGGCAAAGACCGGGGCGGGTAAACTTTTGGTTAACCCGTTTAGGATATTGCGTAAAGCGATTGCACAACCCTCGGCCAGCATATTCTGTATCCACGATTCGGATATTCTGCTAACGGGATGGATATTGAAACTTATCGGCAGAAAGGTTATTTACGATGCGCATGAGGACACTCCGCTGCAAATAAAATATCAGCATTGGATTCCCCGCGGGTTAAGAGTTCCGTATGCGTGGATGTACCGATGCATAGAAAAAATTTCGGGATGGCTCTTCGATGCAATCATTGTGGCGGAGCCGGTGATCGAAAAATATTTCCCGGCAAAGAAAACGTTTCTCGTTAGAAATTTTTCTAAGGTTGAGGCCTTCAAAAATAAAGCAAGCCTGCACCCGTACACTGAACGGCTTCAACGGCTTTCGTATATTGGTTTGCTGAGCGAAGCGCGGGGACTTTTTGAAATGCTGGAAGGCGCCCGTATTGCTCAAACAAAAATCAATTTTGAATTCTTGCTGGGAGGTAAATTTTCACCGCCTTCACTTCAGGGGAGTGTTCTTAAAAAATATTCCGTGACTTTCAGCGGGTGGATTGAATTTGATGAGTTGCCCGAAATTTTATACAGATCGAAGATCGGGATCATTGTACCTAATCCAAACCCCAGGTATAAAACAAACTACCCGGTTAAGCTGTTTGAGTACATGGCCGCAGCCTTGCCGGTAATTGCTTCAAAGGAAGGAGAGTCCGCAATGTTTGTACAGGAGGCGCAATGCGGAATATTGGTGGACCCTAAAAATCCGGCAGAAATTGCTGAGGCCATACAATGGCTTTTTCAGCATCCTGCTGAAGCGGAAGCCATGGGCAAGCGCGGGCAAACGCTGATCTTTGAAAAATATAACTGGGAAAATGAAAGCAGCGTATTGTTGCGCGCCTTTCAATACGTTTGATTATTTCGTACAATAATAAATCCAACCCTCAGTTTCTGTTGCTGATTTGTGCTGAGGCAGCAATGCAAACCGCTCAGTCATTTCGGGACCAAGCCTTTCAATGAATTTATCTAACCGTACAGTAAAACCTGCACGTTCGAGCCTTTCTTTGTAATCTTTCCCATAAATACGAACATGATCATGCTGCCCAAAAACTTTCTCGCGATCTTTCGGATCCGTTATGGAAAAATCTTCATATGTACTGTCGATGATCCTTTCGTTAAAATGAGTTCTAATAGGAACTTGCAAAATTGCAAAGCCCGTAGGCTTAAGCACCCGGTAAAGTTCGGTCATAGCTTTGTGGTCATCCGGTACATGCTCCAGTACATGGGAGCATAGAATAAAGTCAAACGTTGCATCAGGAAACGTTATGTCAGTAATATCTTGTTTGATCATCGCCTTGGCAGGATTCAGGTCTGCACTCAGATAATCAATGTTGCTCATAGAATTGAAAAGCCCGGTCATTATTTTCTCGGGCGCAAAATGCAGTGTTTTTAATACGCGGTCCGCAGGAAGATTCTCTTTAAGGTATAAGTAATACATGCGATGCCGTTCAAGCGAGTCGCATTTCGGGCAACGTGAATTTTGTCGGATATCCACACCATTTGGTAAAAAAGATTTTCCCTTCCATCCGCAAAAAGGACATTCCACGGCTGGAGGTGAGAGGGAAAACAGGGGAGCGTAGGTATGAAAAATGTCGTTAGCTTTTTTTACGGCCTTTTGATAAAGATTCATCGTGAAAGAATATGTTCAAAGATATTTTTTAGTTATTGTAAATCGTCAGGGTAAGGGATAATTATTTCGGATAAGTATCAAAATGATTGGAACGGAAAGGATTTTGGTAAACGTGGCGCTAACCCCTAAGCTTCTTCACCCGCGCGGGATTGTCATTCACAAACGCTTCCCACGATTTTGATTTTGATTTTACTACACCGTTCTGGTAATGATGGCACAACGCCACGGCTAATGCATCTGTAGCGTCCAGCAGCTTAGGCATTTCTTTGATGGTAAGAAGCGTCATCAGCATTTTGGCAACCTGTTCCTTGGAGGCATTGCCGTTGCCCGTTACCGACTGCTTTACTTTTTTCGGAGCATACTCAATGATGGGAATCTCACGGTACAACGCAGCCGACATGGCAACACCCTGCGCACGCCCAAGCTTTAGCATCGACTGAACATTTTTCCCGAAGAAAGGAGCCTCCAGCGCAACCTCATCGGGGTGATATTCATCGATGAGGCTCAGCACCCGGTCGAAGATTTTTTTAAGCCGAAGTTCGTGGCTGTCTACCTTGCCAAGCTTGATAACTCCAAATTGTTCCAGCTCGATTTTACTGCCTTTGATAGTGATTACCCCGTATCCCATGATATTTGTACCTGGATCCAGACCAAGGATAACTTTCTCCCGAATAACTTTTCCCACGCGGTTAAGTTAGGCAGATGGTTAGAATTTCAGAAATTGCAGGAATGACTTTCGTGTTTATCCTGATTTTTCTTTCGTACGTGGTTGCCGTGTTTGGGCTGATCACGGGCTGGATTAAGGCAATGGCTCAGCCCGTTGCCGGAGTGGTGAAAGAAAAATTTATCTCGGTGATTATCCCGTTTCGCAACGAGGAGAAAACCATCGGGCACTTAATTCATGATTTGCAGCAGCAGGAATACCCGCGCGACAAGTTTGAAGTGATTTTGATTAACGATCACTCTGAAGACAGCAGCGTGAGTGCGATAAACGAAGAACTGCGCGGCCCGGTCAGTGCGAAACTTCTGAACAACGCTGCGCACGGAAAAAAATCAGCACTAACGAAAGGCATTCGCCATGCAACAGGAACCATTATCGTTACAACCGATGCGGATTGCCGCGTAAAGCCGGGTTGGATCAGGTCAGTTAATAATTCGTTTTCTGAAGATTCGATCAAAATGACGTTCGGGGCTGTAAAATTGGAAACAGATCATTCTCTTTTTTCAACGATGCAGGCGCTTGAGTTTTCAAGCCTGATCGGCTCAGGTGCGTCAACGGCAGCGTTTGGGTTACCTACGTTATGCAACGGGGCTAACCTGGCTTTTACGAAAGATGCCTTTACGGAGACCGGTGGATATGACGGCAATGAGCACATTGCTTCCGGTGACGATGAGTTCCTGATGCGGAAGGTTGAAGCTAAATATTCCAACGGAATCCGGTTTAACAATAATCCGGAGAATGTGGTTACCACGTATCCTCAGAAAACGATGAACAGCTTTTTATCGCAGCGGATACGTTGGGCCGGTAAATGGAAACATCATGACGGTACAAACAGCAAGCTGCTGGCCGTTTATGTTTTCCTGTTTCATCTTTCGGTGTTAATGCTTCCGTTTTTTGTGATCATGGGAGATATCTCTGTTTATGTGATGCTTGGGTTACTGGTCGCGAAAGCAGTGGTTGAATTTTTCTTTCTCCGGCAGGTTTCTTCCTGGCTCACCGTTACATGGCATGGGTTATCGTTTTTCCTGCTTCAGCTCGTTTACCCGGTTTATGCGGTGGGTGCAGCGGTCGCAGCGCTCTTTAAAAAGCCTGACTGGAAGGGCAGGGCGTTAACAACTCCTTAACTATGCACTCTGAACAATTCATGCTAACTTTACCGTATGGCTGAATTGTCGATTAAGAGCAGGTTTGAAATTAAAGAGCTCGAACTCAATGCGTTGCTGGAAATCACCCAGGCAATCAACAGCAATTTGCCCGAGGAGTCACTTTATAAGATTTACAATTTTACGCTTCGCTCAAATCTGCATATTGAGAAGCTTGCCCTGTTTGTGCTGGATGAGGAGTGGGACTGCAAGGTCAGCTTCGGAACAAAAAAGCACTTCAACCGTGCTGACCTGCTGCCGGAATTTAAAACCATCCAGGACATAACTCACCTGAAAGATTTTAAAGAATGCGACTTCACGGTTTTTGATATCATCATCCCGGTTGCGCACAAAGATAAAACCTTAGCCCTTGTTTTCGTGGGCGGTCTTGATAAGCGCGACACGTATGCGCATAACGATGGAGTTAAATTCATCCAGGCATTGAGCAACATCATCATTGTTGCCATTGAAAATAAAAAGTTTGCCCGAAGGCAGCTTGAGCAGGAAGCGTTCCGCAAAGAACTTGAGATCGCCAGCGATGTGCAGCAATTTCTTTTCCCGGAAAAATTACCGAATACCGAGTTATTAAAGATAGAGGCAAGCTACCTCCCGCACGACCACATTGGCGGAGATTACTACGATTATATTCCGATCAATAAAAACCAGTTCCTGATTTGTGTTGCCGATGTGAGCGGTAAGGGAATTCCTGCTGCGCTGATGATGTCGAATTTCCAGGCATCCTTGCGGACACTGCTCCGGCAAACCCCTAACCTGACCGATATTATTGAAGCGCTGAACTTCCAGGTTCTGGAGAATACAAAAGGGGAGAAGTTCATTACGTTCTTTGCTGCGATCTATGACATTCGCCTGAAGACAATGGTGTACGTAAACTCCGGGCACAATCCGCCAATCCTCTGGAGTAAAAAAGACGGACTTCGCTTGCTGGAAGAAGGCTCAACCGTTTTAGGCGCTATGCACCCGCTTCCGTTTTTGAACGAAGGCTTTGTTACCGGCCTGGATGATTTTTTACTATTCTGTTACACCGATGGGCTTACCGAAACGATTAATGCCGATGGAAAAGAGTTCGGTGTTGATTTCCTCACCAACTACTTCAGCAAGCCGGGTACGTATTTCAAAGACCTGAAAACCATTCACCAGGATATTATTGTAAGCCTCGATCAGTTCAAGGGCCGGATGGGCTACCACGATGATATAACCATATTGTCCTGCCGCGTGGGATGATCTACCGGGCGCCATTTTTTTTACCCTGGCTCTATCCAAAGCTGGCCTGGAGAATCCCCACTGAAAAAAAAGAGCTTTACCTGACATTCGATGACGGCCCCGTTCCCGGCCCGACAGATTTTGTGCTTGATGTATTGGGAAAGCATTCAATCAAAGCAACATTTTTCTGTATCGGTGATAATGTGCATAAGCACCCGGATGTTTTTAAACGCGTACTGGATCAGGGCCATGCGATTGGCAATCATACCTTCAATCATGTAAAAGGATGGAATACTCCTTTGGAAAAATATATTGAAAATGTAAAACAATGTGAAGCTGAGTTTCGGGCCTCGATCCCCGTCCGAACGGATATTCATCCGGGCGGGCCCGAACCTCGGGCTTCGAAACTCTTCCGCCCGCCCTATGGAAGAATCACGCATTCTCAAATCAAGGCATTATCGGACTACAAGATCGTGATGTGGGATGTGCTTACCCGTGATTATGATAAAACGAAGTCACCGGAGGCGGTTCTGAAAAAATCGATTCGTGTAACACGGCCCGGCTCCATCGTTGTTTTTCACGACAGCATGAAGGCTGAGCGCAACATGAAGTATACACTTCCCCGCTATATCGATCATTTTTTAAATCTGGACTACAACTTTAACACGCTTTCATAATGGGCAGGAAAGTATTGGTTGCACCGCTTAACTGGGGGCTTGGACACGCGACACGCTGCGTACCCATCATTCGGTTGCTGCTCCAGCGCGGTCATACCGTACTGATCGCCAGCGATGGAGATTCCTTACTGCTGTTAAAGAAAGAGTTTCCGGCACTTGGGTTTTTTGAGCTGCCCTCGTATAACATCCAGTATTCCAGGAATATACCCGCCTGGCTCTTTACACTTTGGAGAACGCCAGGATTTCTTAAATCAATCAAACGCGAACATGCAGTGATTGAAAAGCTCATAGATGAAAATTCAATTGAGCTTGTGATTGCCGATAACCGGTATGGATGCCGCTCAAAAAAGGTTCAATCGGTTTTTATGTCGCATCAGTTGAACCTGATCATGCCTCCGGGCATGAAATGGATGGGCAGGATCATTAATTTTTTTCACAGGCGGCTGATCAAAAAGTTTAATGCAATCTGGGTGCCCGATACAGGGAACAGTACGTTATCAGGTGAACTTTCTAAATCAAACCTGGAAGCTGAATTTGTTGGCGTGCTCTCGCGGTTTGAAAGATCAAAAGAAGTGCAGCAGGTAAACACGCTGGCGGTTGTTTTATCCGGACCGGAACCTCAGCGAACGTTGCTGGAAAAAAACCTCCTGCCGCAGGTTATTGCATTAAACCTGCCCGCTGTTTTTGTACGGGGATTGCTGAATGAAAAGATGGGGGAGAGCGAAATTGACCAGGTGAAGATCACCAATTATCTGAAATCAGATGAGCTTCAAAAAGTACTTGAGCAATCGGAAGTTATTGTTGCCCGGTCAGGGTACAGTACAGTGATGGACCTTGCGGTGCTGAAAAAGAAAGCTATTTTAATCCCAACGCCCGGCCAGCCGGAACAGGAGTATCTTGCTCATAGATTTATGAAAGATATGATTGCGTATTCCACCGGTCAGGAAGTTCTTGATCTCGCGGATGCGCTGGAATTATCCGCTGAGTATTCGGGTTTTGAGTATGAAGCGTCTGGCGAATTGCTGTTAAAAGCGTTTGATAAAGCAGGGTTATGAGCTTATTGAAAAGTTTTGGGTATTCGGTCAAAGGGTTTCTGACGGCCGTGCGCGCGGAACGCAATATCAGGATCCACCTGGGCGCTGCGTTGATGGTAACAGCCCTTGGCTTTTGGTTTGAGATTTCATCTGCGGATTGGTGTATCCTGTTAGTCATGATGGGTACGGTCATTTCGGCTGAGTTGTTTAACACCTCCATTGAAATCCTGGCGGATGTTGTTACAAAAGAACAGCATCCGGGCATCGGGAAAGTGAAGGATATTGCTTCGGCAGCCGTTTTGGTTCTTTGTGTGATCGCTGTTATTATTGGAGTTATTGTTTTTGCAAAATATGTCTGATTTGAATTACTGGGTCGACACCCACGCCCATATTTATGCGGATGAATTTGATCCCGACCGAATGGAAGTGATGCACCGGGCAGCGGAGAAATCCATTGGTAAGATATTCATGCCGAACATCGACCATACATCGGTTGATGGAATGCTTGACCTGGAACATAAGTATCCATCCGTTTGCTATCCCATGATGGGCTTGCATCCCTGCTCTGTAAAAAAGGATTTTGAGAAAGAGCTTTACCTTGTAGAAACCTGGCTCAATAAGCGGAAGTTCTCCGCGGTAGGAGAGATGGGAACTGATTTATACTGGGATAAAACATTCTGGGATCAGCAGGTTGAAGCATTTACCATTCAGGCGGGGTTTGCAAAGAAACATGACCTGCCCATAGTTGTTCATTGCCGCGAAAGCATGGATGAGACTATTGCGCTTGCTGAAAAACTGCAGGACGGAAGACTTAAAGGAGTATTTCATTGTTTCACAGGCTCCAAAGAACAGGCTGATAAATTAGTTAAGCTTGGTTTTTACCTCGGCATCGGTGGCGTGGCTACGTTCAAGAAAAGCGGACCCGATAGCCATCGGATGGAAAACGTGATCCCGCATATTCCGATGGACCGGATTGTGCTGGAAACGGATAGTCCGTATCTCGCCCCAACTCCGCATCGCGGAAAGCGCAATGAGCCGGCATACATTCCGGTTATTGCCCAGCGTGTGGCTGAACTTAAAAATTGTAACCTGACCGAAGTGCAAACGGCCACCACGCAAAATGCGTTCAAACTTTTTAATTCATGAACACCAAAACAATCCTTGTTAATACTGCCTCACCTGAAAAAGCCCGGTCAAAAGTATTGATCATCTATACAGGAGGAACGTTTGGCATGGCGCACGATAAGGATGGCGTACTGATTCCATTTGATTTTGGATTGATCCTTGAACATCTCCCAACCTTGCGTTCCATGGCGCTTGAGCTTACGGTTGTTTCATTTGAGCACCCGATCGATTCTTCCAACGTTAATCCTGAACACTGGCAATTACTGGCCGAAATCATTGCAGATCATTATACTACACAGGATGGGTTCGTGATTCTTCATGGCACAGACACGATGGCATACACCGCCTCCGCATTAAGCTTCATGCTGGAAGGACTTGCCAAACCGGTAATCTTAACGGGTGCCCAGCTTCCCATCAGCGAACCCCGTTCCGATGCCCGTGAGAATTTAATTACCGCACTTGACATTGCTTCCGCCAAAGAAGGGAATGAAGCAGTTGTTCCTGAAGTTTGTATTTACTTCGACTATGAGCTGCTGCGTGGTAATCGTTCTAAAAAAGTAGAGAGCATGCAATTCGATGCGTTTGATTCCGGTAATTATCCGCCCCTCGCGAAAGCCGGTGTAAAGATTGATTACAATCATTCGGTTATCCGCAAAGCAGAAACCCACAGAGGTCTGCACCTGCATAAAGCGTTCGATCCCGGTATTGCCATTTTAAAATTATTTCCAGGCATCAGTCAACCCATTGTTGAATCGATTTTAAAAACCCCCGGACTGAAGGCCGTTATCCTTGAAACGTACGGATCAGGAAATGCGCCAACCCTGCCCTGGTTGACCGATGCGTTAACGCATGCCATTAAAAGCGGAATACTTGTATTGAATATCTCGCAATGCCCGGGCGGTATGGTGATGCAGGGCCGGTACGAAACCAGCAGGGATCTGCTCCGGATTGGCGTGATCAGCGGGGCCGACATGACCTGCGAAGCCGCAGTGACCAAGCTCATGCTTTTACTGGGCGAGCATGCACCGGAGAAAGTAAAAGAAATGATCGGTAAACCGCTGGCGGGGGAATTAACCGCATAAATCTCTGCGCATCATTTTGTCAGGGCCTGTTTTATTGGTTTATTTGCGGCCTCATTTCGGAGAAGTGTCAGAGTGGTCGAACGAGCACGCCTGGAAAGTGTGTATACCTGCAAGGGTATCGCGGGTTCGAATCCCGCCTTCTCCGCAAA
>CAZIGG010000050.1:16936-20138 GCA_964538575.1 uncultured Roseivirgaceae bacterium | reverse complement strand
TGGAGAATTGGGTTAAGGAAAATGTGAAGAAACAATACGGCAAAGTAACTGCCGTGGGAACGGGCGGTAACATCAGCAAGATCTTTGAATTAGCCGCATTAAAACCGCACCGGTTGATGTCGCTGAAGAAAATTCAGGAGACCAAGGCGATGATTGAGTCCCATTCAATCGAAGACCGTATCTACAAACTTCAAATGAACCCCGACCGGGCCGATGTGATTGTACCCGCCAGCGATATTTATATGCGGGTCATGGAATGGTCATCGGCTAAATACATTCTTGTTCCCGAAGTAGGTTTGAAAGATGGCATGCTCCTGCATCTGTTTGAAAAGTACATCAACAAAAACGCAACTTCGTTTGAGCACGAGTTTGTGAATGCCCCTCAAAAGTAATTACGAATTTAGAATTACGAATATCGGATATCCGGCATTCCAAATTCATCATTCGTCATTCAAAAAAGTTGTACATCTGCGACCTTCTCCTTGCTGATATTAAAAAACTCCTTGTGGATGTTGAAATGCGGCTCACCATTCGCCTGCTTCAGCGTGTAGGTTCCGTCTTCGTTCATTACGTACGCGTTCACATTATCTTTCAGGTTGAAATACAGGTTATTCATCGCCTGCTTTTTCAGGATATCTTCTTCAAGTTGAAACAATGATTCAATTCTCCGGTCAAAACTTCGTACCATAGCGTCTGCACTGCCAATATAAACTTTGGGATTGTCCGCATTATGGAAATAATAAATTCTGGAGTGTTCCAGGAATTCTCCCACAACAGAAATCACTTCAATGTTTTCGCTCAATCCTTTTCTTCCCGGACGAATACAACACATCCCGCGAATGATCAGTTTGATCTTTACCCCGGCCTGCGAAGCAGCGTACAGTTCGTCAATAAACTCCTTGTCCTGCATGGAGTTCAGCTTGATTACAATACCGGAAGCAATCCCGTTTCGGGCATTATCAGCTTCCTTCCGGATAAGATTACATAGCTGAATGCGCATGTCGCGCGGGGAAGTGATCAGGTTCCGATAAGCAGATGGTTGCGAGTGACCTGTAATGACATTAAAGAATTCGGATACATCATTGCCGTAAACCTCGCGTGTAGTCAGCAAGCCGATATCTACATACAACCGGGAAGTTGATTCGTTATAGTTACCGCTCGATAAATGAACGTACCGGTAAACTTTATCATCTTCTTCCTTGCGCACGATCAGCATCAGCTTGGTGTGCGTCTTCAGACTGTTTACACCGTAAATCACAAAGCATCCCGCACGCTGCAGGCGCTGCGCTTCACGCATGTTATTCTCTTCGTCAAAGCGCGCCTTAACTTCAAACAGCACCGATACGTGCTTGCCGTTCTCAGCGGCTTTAAGCAACGCAGTCGTTACGCGCGATTCTTTTGCAACCCGGTAGATGGTAATCTTGATCGAAAGTACATGCGGATCATCAGCCGCTTTTTCCAGAAGCTCCAGTACCGGCTCCATGGAATTGTACGGATGGTGCAAAAGTATATCGCGTTCTTTCAGCACTTCAAACAAGTCAGCATTTCCCTGCTCGGGAAAATTCAGCGGCTTAATCGGAGGCGGAGTTGAAAATCGTTTCGTCTTAAATTCTTTATGACCAATGATCTGCATCAGGCCCGTAAAGTCAATGATGCTGTCCTGCGGAACGTGAAAAATATTGCTCTCATCAAGATCCCACTGGATTTTCAATAAGCGCATCATCCAGGGATCAGGATTCTCGCCCACTTCCAGTCTGACCACCCGACCCGTACGCCTGGTCTTCAGCTTACGCTTGAGTTCTTCCAGGAAATTCGTTTCAATATCATCGCTTTCATCGAGTGCAAAGTCACCGTTCCGGTTAATACGGAACAGGTTAACACTTTCAATCTCTACATTCCGGAATAGCTGGTGAACGTTATTCTTGATAATATCCTCGATCGTAACAAACCGGATCAAATCACCTTCGTGCAGCTCAAAGAAGCGCGGCAGGTTCTGCGGAATCTGAATAAACGATACTTTTAGATTGTTATTCGGGTCGGTTGGGTTTTTCGTTACCACACCCAGCAACAACCGGTTGTTCATCAAAACCGGGAAGGTATGATAGTTATCAAACACCATCGGTGTCAGCATCGGGAAAATGGTGCGGATGAAATATTCATTCGCACGCTGCATGCTGTCGGGTGAAAGATCTTTAAAGGACGTTATCGAAAAGCCGTTCTCTTCAAAGTACGGCCTTAGATTATTTAAGTAGTGCTCGTTCTGATCATTAACAAACTTCCGGACCGCTTCCAGCAGTAATTTCCGGAAGGGCTCTTCGCGAAGGCCGTTATAGTCAAAGCGTTCTTTGCCGTAATCTAAGTAGTTGTACAGGCTTCCTAACCGGATCGTACAAAATTCGTCCAGGTTAGAAGACGTGATCGATAAGAATTTAAGCCTGTCGAAAATGCTTCTTTCCGCGTGTTTGGATTGATCCAGCACCCGATAGTTGAATTGCAGCCAGCTTAAATCACGACTGATGTAATTACTGTCTGCAATCTGCTGATTGGCTTTTTCAACGGTTACAGAAGTATCGCTCATAAACAATCACATCAAAAAATATTACACATCCACGCGTGCATAGCGTGCGTTCTTCTCAATGAAGTCCCTGCGGGGGGCAACTTCATCACCCATCAGCATCGAGAACAAATGATCCGCTTCCGCGGCTGATTCAATGCTCACTTGCTTTAAGGTACGTTTAGTCGGATCCATGGTGGTGGTCCAAAGCTGTTCAGGGTTCATTTCACCCAACCCTTTATATCGCTGAATGCCTACCGAATCCTCTTTGCCTTCACCAAGCTCCAATACGATTGCGTTGCGTTCTTCTTCTGTCCAGCAATAACGTTCCTGCTTGCCTTTCTTAACAAGATACAAAGGCGGCTGCGCGATGTAGACATAACCATTTTCGATCAGCGCCCGCATGTAACGGAAGAAAAATGTCAGGATCAGCGTACGGATGTGACTGCCGTCAACATCGGCATCCGTCATAATAATAACCTTATGATACCGCAGCTTCACCATGTTCAATGCCTTATCATCTTCCGGTGTGCCGAAGCTTACGCCCAGCGCGGTAATCATGTTCTTGATTTCTTCGTTGTCGTAAATTCTATGCTCCTGGGCTTTCTCTACATTCAGAATCTTTCCGCGCAATGGAAGAATGGCCTG
>CAZIGG010000050.1:0-16836 GCA_964538575.1 uncultured Roseivirgaceae bacterium | reverse complement strand
GCTCCTGGGCTTTCTCTACATTCAGAATCTTTCCGCGCAATGGAAGAATGGCCTGAAAATTTCTATCTCTGCCCTGCTTGGCTGAACCGCCTGCCGAGTCACCCTCAACAAGATACAATTCACAAATGCCCGGATCGGTGCTTGAACAATCGGCAAGCTTACCAGGAAGACCTGTTCCACTTAATACGTTTTTACGCTGCACCATTTCGCGTGCCTTGCGGGCGGCATGTCGCGCCTGGGCAGCAAGAATAACCTTGCTGACGATCAGCTTGGCTTCGCGCGGATGCTCTTCCAGATAGCTTTGTAAAACTTCACCAACCGCCTGATCTACCAACCCCATTGCTTCGGAGTTTCCGAGTTTGGTTTTAGTCTGACCTTCAAATTGCGGCTCAGCAACTTTTACGGAAATAACGGCAGTTAATCCTTCCCGGAAATCTTCACCGTTAATTTCAATCTTAACCTTTTCAAGCGCCCCTGATTTATCAGCATACGTTTTTAACGTACGGGTTAGCGCTCGTCTGAATCCGGCTACGTGTGTACCGCCCTCGTGTGTGTTAATGTTGTTCACATACGAAACAAGGTTCTCGCTGTACGATGTATTGTAGCTTAACGCAACCTGGATTGGAATATCGCCCTTTTCGTTCTCAATGTAGATAGGGGCTGCAATAAGCTTTTCACGGGTTGAATCAATATACTCAACAAATTCGCGCAAGCCGCCAACGGAAAGAAACTTATCCGTACGGAATTCTCCCTGCTCATCTTTCTCGCGCACATCAGTGAGGTAGATGGTAATGCCCGGGTTCAGGAACGATAACTCACGTAAGCGTGAAGCAATCGTTTCGTAGTTATACTCCGTTGTGATGTTGAATACTTCCTCGTCCGGCTTGAAGTGCTGGGTTGTACCGGTACGATCGGAGTTTCCGATCACCCTAACCGGGTATTGCGGAATACCGCGATGATATTCCTGTTCAAATATTTTTCCTTCCCGGTAAACGGTTGTGTGCAGCACCGAGGATAGCGCATTCACGCACGATACACCTACACCGTGAAGACCGCCAGAAACTTTGTACGTATCCTTATCAAACTTACCGCCTGCATGGAGCACCGTCATAACGACTTCAAGCGCAGAGCGCTTTTCCTTCTCGTGCATGTCCGTAGGAATGCCCCGGCCGTTGTCCTCAACGGTAATGGAGTTATCCTCGTTTACAGTTACTTTGATGGTATCGCAATAGCCCGCAAGGGCCTCGTCAATTGAGTTATCGACTACCTCCCAGATCAGGTGATGAAGACCTTTTACGCCTACATCTCCGATGTACATCGCGGGCCGTTTCCGAACCGCTTCCAAACCCTCTAAAACCTGTATATTATTAGCTGAATACGTAGTCTGCTTTTTATCCTTTTTATCGCTCATTTATGCTGATTTACAAGGCGACAAAAATAAGGTTTTTTACCTCATTTTCGGCATTTTTTACGATAATTGTTGAAATGATTCTGGTGTTATTTTTTCGCGACTTTTAATGCCTTTTCAGGCTTGCTCTGGACCCCGTTTTTGTCACCTTCAGCCATCAATTGAGCCTTTGCTTTTTGAAGCTCAGCTTTTTGCTTCTCACTGACTTTGGGATAGTGAATTTTTAGCTTTTTAAACTCTTTCGTAATGATCGAAGCAATGGCCAGCCGGGCATAAGGCTTGTCATCGGCAGGGATAATAAACCAGGGCGATTTTTTCGTTGACGTTTTGGCAATCGCTTCATTATAAGCCTTTTGATATTCATCCCAAAAGCCGCGTTCGCTCATATCGGAAAGCGAGAACTTCCAGTTTTTGGCCGGATTATCAATCCTTTCGAGAAATCGCTTTTTCTGCTCTTTCTTTGAAAGGTGCAGGAAGAACTTGAGAACAATTGTACCGTTTTTCGAGAGGTTCTTTTCAAATCTTTTGATCTGCCTGAACCGATCTTCCCAGAAACCATCGTTTATATGTTTGATGGCATCCATCCCGGGAATATTTTCACTCAAAACATACTCCGGATGAACGCGGGTAACCAGCACATTTTCATAATGTGAGCGGTTATGAATCGCGATCTCTCCACGGGCCGGAAGTACAAGCTGATGCCGCCAGAAATAATTATGATCAAGTTCGTTAGCGTTGGGTGCTTTGAAACTGGATACTTTTACGCCCAGCGGATTAAAACCCGACATGATGTGTTTGACTGCACCGTCTTTTCCGGCAGCATCCATCGCCTGAAAAATGATGAGCACCGCGTATTTGTTATGCGCATAAAACATATCCTGGATTTCTGCCAGGCGCTCACGGCTTTCATTCAATTGCTTTTTCGCATCGTCTTTCGAAAGCTCCGGGCCGGAAGGCTTTGTACTGATTTTATTCAGGTTAACTTTTGAATCCGGCTTTACGCGGAACTTCTTTGTATCAATGCCGTTACTTTTTGACGCCATGAGGATTGTGTGATGTTAGGTGGTTTTAAGGTACGGAATTATAATAATAACCTCATTATATTTATACGATGATTCGCCTCTCGGTCCTGATTTTGATAGCGGTTTCTACACAGGCTTTCGGTCAGCAATTTCCTGTTTTTAAAGACCGTAAGGATTCAGTTCAATACGCTGAAATTTCGCGACAGCTTTGGGCACAAAGCAATGACAGCGTAAAAGTGAACGCTGATAGTTTACGTGCACAGCAAAACGTGCTCCGGGCAAAAGCATTGGGCTGGGGAAATAGTTACAAACCCAACCGGCATTTTATTTCGTATGCTGATCTAAAATCCGGCAATGTTCATCCTGATACAGTAACGCGATTGAGTATTACTAACTTAAAATCACCTGAAATTCCGGCTGAAGTTCTTTCGTGTAAAAACCTGGAAGAGCTTGAGCTTGTCAACACCCAAATTAATGAACTTCAGGCGGAACTAAACTCACTTACTAAGCTGAGTTCAATTTATCTGTATAATAATGTTCCTTCAAATCGTTTGGTTTTAGGAGAGAACGACCATGTTAATTATCTCCGGATTGCAGGCCATCATCCGGACAAGCTTCCTAAATCCTGTAAAAATTTTACTTCGCTTGATTCTTTAAACATCAACCGTTCAATGGCCGCCCGCATTCCTGACATCCGGAAGAACAAGCAATTGATCATTCTCAATGCAGTGGGGAACAACATCACGTTAAAAGGTTACAAGAAAAGATCAACGCTTACCCATCTCGATCTTCGGATGAATAAGGTTACAAAAGTGCCGAATTCCATCAGCCGGAAGTATCCAAATCTTAAAGCATTGTCTTTTAACGCCAATCCGGTTAAAAAAGTAAAACCGGGCTTAGGCAAGCTTACCGATCTTGAATACCTGTCGTTTTATGGCAACGGGATAACAGAAATTCCGGCACCCGTGTATAAGTTAACGAAACTTCAGGTAGTCGATTTATTTGATAATCGGATTGAGTCGGTTAGTCCGGAAATAAAAAACCTGCAACAGCTTAAAGTACTTTACCTCGCGAACAACCGGCTCTACAGCCTGCCTGAGGAAATAGGACTGCTCAAAAATCTCGAAGAAGTTTATGTTTACAACAACCGGATGGACACTCTGCCTGCTTCTATGGACAACCTCGAAAAGCTCAGGATACTTTGGGTTAACGACAACTTCTTTCACACCATCCCTGCTACAACCTGGCGGGTAAAAAACATGGATTACCTCGATGCCTCGCAGAATTTCATCAAGCGGGTTCCCGATGAAATTACGCAAGCCACTAAACTGACCGTGCTTATTCTTTCCAGTACACTCATGAACAAGGAGCGCGATAATCCGGAGTTGTTTCAAAAGCTTCGCGACAAAGGAACGCGGATCATTTATTACAGATCCAACACGGATGTTGAGGAAGAAGATGCGTTTTAATACTGGCCTGACCGCAGCATCACCAGCGTACATCCCTGAACAACTTCCACATGCTGATCTTCCGCCATTTTTTCAAAGACATCATTCTCTGTTCCCGGATTGAAAATAATTCGTCTGGGCTTCAGGCTTAATAAATATTCATACCACTCGGGCTGGTTTTGAGGGCCGATATATAGTGTGATGGTGTCAATGTCTTTAACGGCAGGTTTTTCGCGCAGGTTGAGGATTTCTTTTCCCAGCACAGTTGCTTTTCTTATACCGATGGGCACAATCTCATGTCCGTACTCATTCAGCATGGCGGCAGCCATAAATGCGTACCGGCCCGGGTTTGCTGTTGCGCCTGCAATTAATGTCTTCTTCATCTGTTTTACGTTTTCAAGAACCGGGCCGATCCTGCCGATAATATAATCTTTGAAATCTGAACGGCCTTATTTTGAGTGAAATTCCCTGATGTACAGTTTTTTATCACATTACAACCGGCACCTCTGGGATTACCCTTATCTTGCGGGCTTAAATTTTTAACTATGCGATTCAGAGTTCTTTTTATTGCTTTACTTTTTGTCTCCCTGGCCGGATTCGCGCAATCCAAAAAAGGATCAGCGTCCTACAAATACACAGTTGACTTAACCAGCGTTGTTGACGATAAGATTAACGTTGAGCTTTCCGTTCCGCCCCTCAAAGGCGATGAGATAACCTTCTATCTTCCAAAAATAGTTCCCGGCACGTATTCAATTGCCGATTATGGCCGGTTTGTTTCCAACCTGAAGGCATTTGATAAAAAGGGAGGCGCACTCCCGGTCGAGCACATTAACGACAATGCCTGGAAAATTAAGAACGCTTCCAAACTCGTGAAAATTTCATACACCGTTGACGATACCTTTGACACCGAACTTACGGACGATCCGATCTTCCAGCCTGCGGGCACAAACATCGAAGCGGGTAAAAATTTTATCATTAATACCAGCGGCTTCTTCGGATACTTTGAGGGCATGAAGAACCTGCCTTTTACATTCAACGTCATCCGTCAAAAGGATTTTTACGGTTCAACAGGCCTGATTGCCGATAAGACCGGTGAACCGCTTGGAAAGCTTACTAAAGAAAAAAATCCGGCAGCAGCCGATAAGCGTGTTGACGTTTTCACAGCCGAGAACTACGATCGCCTGGTCGACTCGCCCTTAATGTACAGCAAAGCCGATACTGCGGTTATTAAAGTCGGCAATACCGAAGTATTGATCGGTTCTTATTCTCCCAACGGAAAAATTACTGCCAAACAAATTGCGGAAAGCGTGGGTGAGGTTTTACAAGCCCAAAAGGAATACCTCGGGGGCAAACTGCCGGTTGATAAATATGCTTTTATTTTCTACTTCACCGATCAGCCGGTAACCTCGTACGGTGCGCTTGAGCACTCATATTCATCGCTCTACTACATGCCCGAGGCAACGATTGAAGAGATGAACCAGCAGATGCGTGATTTCGTAGCGCACGAATTCTTCCACATTGTTACCCCGTTAACAATTCACTCCGAAGAAATCCACAACTTCGATTTCAACGATCCGAAAATGTCGAAGCACTTGTGGCTGTATGAAGGTGTTACGGAATACTTTGCCGGTAATGTTCAGGTTAAATACGGATTGATCACCCCGGAAGAATACCTGCATGTACTGCGCGAGAAAATGGCGATTGCTTCACAATTCTTAGACACCGTTCCGTTTACCGACATCAGCAAGTTCACCCTGGAGCTGTACAAGGACCAATACTACAATGTATACCAGAAAGGAGCCCTTATCGGAATGTGCCTTGATATCAAGCTGAGAAAGCTTTCAAACGGGAAGTACGGAATGCAAAACCTGGTAACTGACCTGGGTAAGAAATTCGGAAAGTCAAAAGCTTTCCAGGATGAACAATTGTTTGCGGAGATTACTGCGCTTACGTATCCTGAAATCGGTGAGTTTCTGAAACGGTATGTGGGTGGAAATGAAACGCTCCCGCTGGAGGAAGTCTTTGACCTTGTAGGTGTACAATACGCACCGGAATTAATCACGGAGGAACTCAGCCTTGGACTTGAAGTGGCGGGGTTAACCTTAACGAATGTTAACCAAAAGCCCCGGATTGCAATTGGAAATGCAGAAGCGCTCAACGACCAGGGCAAAGCGCTCGGATTCCAGAACGGAGACATACCCGTTAAATTAAACGGTGAAGTTTTCCCTGACTACAGCCAGGAACTTCAGTCGTTTATCATGAAGCAACAAAACTCGTTAAGGGAAGGTAATACCCTCAGCTATGTTGTGCTCAGAAAAAATGAGGCCGGGGAAGAAAAAAATGTGGAATTGAAAGCCATTCTGAAACCTATTGAATACACGCACAGGTTTGTCATGGCCTTTGATGAAAATGCCACGCCTGAACAACTCGCTGTACGCAACGCATGGCTTTCTAAATAAAACTTATAGTGAAAGTTAAAGCCCTGACGGTACCGTCCGGGCTTTTTTTATGCTTTGCCGAACCCAGGCATTCTGCTCCCGACTTGTCGGGAAGAATTCCCATCGGGGCGCTCTACCTGGGGATTCTTCGCTGCCGCTCAGAATGACGGTAAGCTATGCCTTGCTTATTTTTGCCAACGCAGCTTCCGCGCAGCGTTCACCATCCATGGCAGCCGATACAATTCCGCCCGCATAGCCGGCTCCTTCCCCGCACGGGAACAGTAATTTTATCTGCGGATGCTCAAGCGTGTTCTTATCCCGCGGGATTCTTACGGGTGAGGATGTGCGGCTTTCAACGCCAACAAGTTGGGCTTCGTTGGTCAGGTAGCCTTTCATTTTTTCCCCGAAGCTTTTAAATCCCTGTTTCAACGCTTCTGAAAGAAAGGCCGGGAGCACATCGCGCATTTCTGCCGATGTTAAGCCGGGCTGATAGGAAGTTTCCGGTAATGTGGATGAAACTTTTTTGGTTAAGAAATCCATAAGCCGCTGTGCCGGTGCAGCCTGCGTTCCGCCCGCAACCGCACATGCTTTTTGTTCAATGGCACGTTGAAAATACATCGCGGCTAACGGGCCATGTGCTGCGAATTCCTTAAAATCATTTTGATCAACTGCCACAACAATTCCGGAGTTAGCAAACCTGGAATCCCTGCGCGAAGGGCTCATGCCATTCACCACCACTTCACCGGGCACTGTTGCCGAGGGGACAATAAATCCGCCCGGGCACATGCAAAAAGAAAAAACACCCCGCTGAACTTTTTGCACTTCCGCCTGATGAACTAATGCATAGGAAGATGCCGGCAAAAATTCACCGCGGTCCAACGCGCAATGATACTGAATCCGGTCAATCAGCACTTGCGGATGCTCAACCCGCACGCCCAGCGCAAACGGCTTGGCTTCAATCAGAATGTTTTTAGCATGTAACAGTTCAAAAACATCGCGGGCCGAATGACCGGTTGCCAGGATAACCGCTTCGCCTTTGATTGAATCGCCTGCCGCGGTAACAACGCCTTTAATGGTATCCTTCTCCAGAATAAGATCGGTAACTTTTGTATTGAAGTGAACTTCTCCGCCCGCATTGCGGATACTTTCGCGAAGTTCCGCAACAAGCTTAGGCAGCTTGTTTGTGCCGATATGCGGATGCGCATCGAACAGAATCTCCTCGTGGGCGCCATGCGCAACTAATATTTCGAGTATCCGGGTTACATCACCGCGCTTCTTTGACCGGGTGTAAAGCTTTCCGTCCGAATAGGTTCCCGCTCCGCCTTCGCCAAAACAATAATTCGATTCAGGATTAACGCAATGTTCTTTATTGATTGCCGCGAGGTCCCGCCTTCGTGCCTGAACATCATTACCGCGTTCAAGTACGATGGGCCTGATTCCGTGTTCGATCAGGCGCAACGCAGCAAACAATCCGGCAGGGCCGGAACCTACAATAATCACCTGACTGGCTTGACTTACATTTTGTTCCGGCTTTACGTACCGGCTTACATTTCCCTTTTCACCAGCCGGCAGAATTTCACAAAGCACCCTGACGATAACCTGCCGCGCACGGGCATCGATGGAGCGTTTAACAGGTTTAATATGCAGGTCACCGTTCTGCTGTAAGCCCGCTTTCCGGTAAAGGGAAGGATAGAACAGTTCTTCGCTGAATGCCTCTTCGGGCAACAAGATTATTTCTTTTGTTTGCATGCCTGAAAGGTTTTTATCCTTTTAAGACCTATTTAAGTTCAACTATAACTGAAAGTCTTTTTGTTTTAACATGGCACTGACCATCCCGCACCACAATTTGTGTATCGGTGTAGGTTTTATATAAATCACTCGTTATTATCAAAGAATAAATACCTTCCCGCTCATAAGCGCCTCTTAATAAAGTTGCTTGCCCAACACTATTTATACTACCCACCCTCAATGTATCCCTGAAGTTATCTTCAAACACTACGGCAGTTACCTGATCACAAACGTAATCTCCTGCCTCGTTTTTTACTGTTAATTCGATGGCAGGGTATGCTTCGTCATTGCACATGGAACCGAATATATCGCATCCGCTGATTGTTATGCACGCTGCAATCATAAGCGAACCTATGGCACTATCTGTTCGAAAATACATGACCGATGTTTAATCCAAAATGAATACTCGCTACAAATTTTGACTGGTTCAAGTCATCAAAATACGCTACATACTCTTCCAAAACGTCAACCGAGCGGTAGCCTGCATCTGCTGACACAAACATGTCCATCGTAAAACCTTTTGCATCGTTCCGCTGCATGATCCGATAGCCCAGCAGGATTCCGTATTGAATGCGCTGGTCGGTCGCGCTTAGCGTACTTTGGTTATTGGGTAATGCGGCTGTTACGGTGTTCACAAAATGCCCGAGATTGGTGAACCGGATCTCGTGCCCGAAATACCACATCCCGACACGTTCCTTGTTATAGAACTTCTGTTTGATCGCAATCGCGTATCCCCGCTCGAACGGCTTATCGATGGGCACTTCGCTGTCTTTCTGAAAAAAAGGATCGCGGATCCCGATAAACTCAAATTCGTGACCTAATCTTTCCTCCGAATAAAACTCTGCCCCTACCGGAAATTTCCCGGCAAACATCAGTACCGGGTTACCCGCCAGGATAACCCCTTTAAATTCATTGGAGCGGACATCAAAATAATCAAACCGGTTGCCTTTGACCTTTTTTACCGTTGATTCATTTTTTGCCAGCGCAGCCACTTCATTGCCCAGTTTTTTCTCGGAATAGAAAGGCTTATAGTAACCGGAAAGTTTCCCGTCCCGTTCATAAATTTCCCACGTACCTACGCGTTTATCGTCTTCAACCTGTCCCTTTGTTTGAAGTGTACCGTCCGGGTAATACCCGAAATACGTACCCTTGCCTTTTTCGTAATCGCTTTCCCCCTCCTTTTTTCCGTCTTCATAATAATATTCCCAATGACCTTGCCGGTGATCATCTATAATCATTCCCTTCGCTTTGAGCTTTCCGCTTTTATAGTACGCGCGGTATTCGCCCGTTCCGTTAACGTACGTAACATCATTCTCTTTCTCACCTGTACTGTTAAACGCGCTCCAGTACCCTTCGCGCTGCCCGCCTAAATATTGACCCGATGCGCTGACTTTTCCATCTTCAAAATAATATTCCCACTTCCCGGCCGGCACATCATTTTCATATTTACCTTTTGAAGCAAGACTTCCTCCTGGATAATAGTTAATCCATTCACCATTGCGCTTACTGTTTTCAAAATCTCCTTCGCTTTGCAGCGTACCATCTTCGGGTGAATAAAACCTCCAATGACCTACCTGCCGCGTGCCCATTTTGGGGCCTTCGCTTAAAACTTTACCTGCCGGATCATACTCAGTGTACCGGCCAAAGTCATCGGAATACGTTATCTCACCCCGGAGCGTGACTCCATCTTCATAGTACGATCTCCAGGCACCGTCTCTACGATTGTTTGCATACTCACCAACTTCTTTAACCTTTCCGTTTTCGTAATACATGGTCCAGATGCCTTCACGGTTTTTTCCATTGATCGTACCCTCCATGCTTTTCTGGCCGCTTTCATAAAAGTATTCCCAGACGCCATAGTTGGCGCTTTGCTTCAGGATGCCGCGCATTTTAAGGTTGCCGGACTCGTAGAAGAATTCCCAGACTCCGTTTGTTTCATTGTTCGAGAAATTTCCTTTGGAGTCAATATTGCCGTTTAAAAAATAGGAAATGTACCGTCCGTGCAGCACGTTGCGGATGGTATCTTTAACCTGGTAGATTTCCTTGATATTCTTCTTCGCTGCGTCATGGTAGGTTTGACGGGTAAAGCCCTGCGCCAACAACGTATGCTGCGCAATCAATCCGAAGAAAGCTAAAACAAGTACCTTTTTCACAACCTGGGCATTACCGTATAAAAATACGAATTATTGGCCACTCCGGGTTTCGACAGGGATTACGATATGGTTATCGTTTAAAAGCCGCACTTCCCCATTGCTGCTTTTCCTCTTCGGTCCAGAGTTCGGGGAAGAAAATGATTTTCTGAAAGCGCGGGGGCAGGTATTTCTGCCAGTTTGTACCACCGGTAGCTTTGATGTCTTCCGGGTCTTTCTGGAGGTAATGACCGGCCGAGCGCATGTGTACCAGGGGCCAAAGAACGTTCGCAAGTGTATCAAATTCCCGCAAGCTTTTGATAACCGCTTCATTACCGGCAAAGTGCTTTATATATATGCTTCGTAAATTATTTTCTTTGTGCTTAACAGCCACTTCCTTAAACTCTGCCAGGTACTTGTTTTCAAATTGCTGAAGGGTTAAGGTTTTCTTTCCGGAGGAAAGCTCGGTTGCCCCGCTTCTCCAGTACAGATGTTCCATCTGATCATCCACGGAATTCCGGTTAACGGTTTCCCGCATGGCAGGCGCAACCAAGTTAACAAGATCGGTGGCATACAGTTCAATTAACCGGTATTGAGCCGACTGGAATCCACTGGCCGGCAAAAGAGCCATCCGGAATTTTAAGAACTGTTCCTTTTCCATTCCGATCACCATAATATCGAATGAATTTTCGAGATGACGGAAATAAGCAACTACCCTGTTCAGTTTATCTGTAAAAAATTTTTCAGTTGGGTTTGTGTTTTCAGTGATCTGTTTCAACTCCCAGAGAATGAGGTTAAAATACAATTCCGTGATCTGATGATAAGTTATAAAGACCCGTTCGTCCGGAAAACTTGTCTTCGGATTCTGCAGGCTCAGCAGCGTGTCGAGGTGGATATAATCCCAGTAGGTTAAATAATCGGAATACAATAATCCATCGAGGTAGGATGAAAGATCCTGCCCCATGACTGCATATTTTTCCTGAAGCTTTCTAAGCTGTTCCTGTAAATCAGTTTGACCGGTTGTCTTCTCCATAGTTACATAACAATAATTGCCTTACGGCACATTTCAATCGGTTTAGTTCACTAAATTTGTCCCCGCAAGTAAACAAAATCTTATGTCTTCCCATACCGCAAACGCAGAAGTAAAGGCTAAAAAATCAGTAAAGCAGGATTTATACGAAAGCCCGGATTTCTATGCGATTGATAGTCTGCTTACAGAAGAACATAAGCTTGTAAGAAGTTCCGTGCGAGACTTCGTAAAGCGTCAAATCAGTCCTTATATTGAGGACTGGGCACAACGCGCGCATTTTCCATACGAAATTGTACGGAAATTCGGTGAAGTAGGCGCATTCGGCCCCACACTTCCCGTTGAATACGGCTGTGGCGGAATGGATTACATTTCGTATGGTATCATCATGCAGGAAATTGAACGCGGTGATTCCGGCATGCGGTCAACGGCATCGGTACAGGGCTCATTAGTGATGTACCCCATTTACAAATTCGGGAATGAAGAACAACGCAAAAAATATTTACCCAAACTTGCTTCGGGCGAATGGCTGGGATGCTTCGGATTAACCGAACCCGATCATGGATCAAATCCATCGGGCATGGTTACCAATTTTAAAGATAAAGGCGATCACTATTTATTGAACGGTGCCAAGATGTGGATCTCTAATTCACCGCGCGCGGATGTTGCCGTTGTGTGGGCAAAGAATGAAGAAGGCCGCATTCACGGACTGATTGTTGAACGCGGAATGCCGGGCTTTACAACTCCGGAAACACATGGCAAGTGGTCATTGAGAGCAAGTACAACAGGTGAGTTGGTGTTTGATAACGTTAAAGTTCCGAAAGAAAATCTCCTTCCAAACAAAAGCGGCCTGGGCGCTCCGATGATGTGCCTCGATTCAGCACGGTACGGAATTGCGTGGGGTGCTATTGGCGCAGCGATGGATTGTTACGATTCCGCTAAGCGGTATGCGATTGAACGTATTCAATTCGGTAAACCAATCGGTTCATTTCAATTAGTGCAAAAGAAACTTGCTGAAATGCTTACTGAAATAACAAAAGCACAACTGCTGAACTGGAGATTGGGCACATTGATGAATGAAGGCAAGGCAACTACAGCCCAAATCTCATTAGCGAAAAGAAACAACGTTGCTGTAGCGCTTGAGATCGCGCGAGAAGCACGACAAATCCATGGCGGCATGGGCATTACAGGCGAATACCCGATCATGCGCCACATGGCCAACCTCGAATCGGTTGTTACCTATGAAGGCACGCACGATATTCATTTGCTGATTTTAGGAAAAGAGATTACGGGGATACAAGCGTTCGTGTAAATAATTGTCTGAATCAGGGACCTGTCTGCCGTCAGGTTGGTTTCTAAGATTTTGGATTTTCAGGATTTTAATCTTGTCAATCCTATCATCCTGAAAATCCTGATTCCGACAGTTTGTTTACTCTGAGTAAGCGGTAAAAACAATCCGCTGCACCGGATCCTTCGGATCGTTTGAATAAATCGTTACGGCTTTTTGCTGTGTGCCCTTTCTGTCCTGCGGATTAAACGATATGCGGATCGTTGCGCTCTGCCCTGTTTTTAAAGATTTCTTATCTGCCTCCGTAATGATGCACGTACAATTTCCCTGGATAGAACGAAGCTCAAGCAATGACTGGCCCAGGTTTGTAACCGTAACTTCACGCACCGTTGCCTGATGCTGCTTTATCCTTCCAAAATCAAGAGCCGTTTGATTCAACTGTAACTTAGGCGCTTTCGCGGCCTCCTGCGGTGTAAGTTCAGGAAAATAATCTTCCAGCGTAGCCATCACATCAAACGATTTATCGGGTTGAATTTCATCATCGGTATGAATAACCACATTATCCGATTGAAACCCGTATGCATTTCTAAGCTTGCCGTTATATCCAATGCGGATAATGCCAATTTCTCCGGGCTTCAAAATTTTAGGTTCAACATTTACACGAATGTATGCCGGCCCGTCATACTTTTCCAGGTAGCTTACCGTTTTCTTACCGCCATTCATAATCTGAAACTCGCGAACAACGTATTCGTTTTTGATGTAAATCTTCCCCAGGTTTAAGGAAGTTGATTTTATGCGCCAGCTTCCGCGCACACCATCAAATTCGGAAGCAGTCTTTTGCGCGTCCGAAACAACAGACCCTTTGATCTGCAAAACAATCGGATTGGGCTCGGCATCGGTAGTAACCGTGAGGGTTTTGGTAAAAAAGCCGGGGCGGCCTTTAGGGTTGAACTCCGCTTTTATAAATCCCGACTTGCCCGGCTCTATTTCCTCCTTCGACCAGTCCGGTGTCGTACAGCCGCAGGAAGGCTTAACATTGATAATTTTAACTGTTTTATTGTTATTGTTTGTGAACTCAAAAACGTGCGTTACCGGACCGTCCTTTTCAACCACTTTACCAAAATCAAATGATTCTTCCTTAAACTGAACCGGTCTGGCAATCTGCGCAGAGGCGCCTATGGAAATAAAAATGCAAATGATCAATCCCGCCTTTCTCATACAATCGTTAAATCTGTCCGCAAAATAACGCATTAAATCAATCTTTAGCATCCGTTCATCTTATCAATCCGGCAATTCCCGGTTATATTTGCCGTCTATGACACGGATCTTAACCGGAATACAAAGCAGCGGCCGGCCGCACCTCGGGAACCTGCTGGGTGCGATCATTCCTGCCATCACGCTTTCAAAAAAAACGGGCAACGACTCATTCTTTTTCATTGCCGACCTGCATTCCCTTACCACGATAAAAGATGCTGAAACGCGTATTCAAAATGTGCGGGCCGTGGCGGCCGCGTGGCTTGCGTTCGGGTTTGATACAGAGAAGAATTACCTGTACCGCCAATCGCAGATTCCTGAGGTGTGTGAACTGACCTGGTACCTGAACTGCTTCACCCCTTTTCCCATGCTGGCGAATGCACATTCGTTTAAAGATAAATCCAATAGGCTGGCGGATGTAAACGCAGGACTGTTCACCTATCCTGTTTTAATGGCTGCCGATATTATTTTATATGATGCAGAGGTTGTTCCGGTAGGAAAAGATCAACGCCAGCATGTCGAGATCGCGCGCGACATTGCCGCTGCGTTCAATAATCAATACGGAGATACATTTGTTTTACCGCAGGCACAAATCGGGGAAGAAGTCACGACGATTCCCGGCACGGACGGTCAGAAGATGAGCAAGTCATACGGAAACATCATTGATATCTTCCTTCCGGAGAAAGAACTGCTGAAACAAATCAAAACCATAATATCCGACAGCACACCGCTCGAAGCACCCAAAGATCCTGATAAGGACAATACCTTTGCGCTTTACAGCTTACTTGCTGCTCCCGAACAAACCGCTGAACTCAGAAAAAAATACATTGCGGGAAATTTTGGCTACGGTCATGCCAAGCAGGAACTGTATGAGCTGATCCTTAAAAAATTCAGCAAGGAACGCGAAGCGTTCAACTTCTACTTCTCCAATCCGGATGAGCTTGATAAAAAGTTAAAAGAGGGTGAAGACAGGGCGCGGGTTATTGCGCGTGAAACTCTAAAGCGTGTAAGAAAGCAATTGGGATACTGAATAGTTGCCGGTAACTGACTACAAGTCATCTCAAAAATACTCATAATGTGGTCATCCCGAGGAACGAGGGATCTTCGAACATACAGAACATGCGAAATTTGAAGATTCCTCTCCCGCTTTGGCGGGAGAGGAATGACCCAGAATATTTTTGAGATGAGTTCTACTATTCTGCCGTCCAGACAGTCTCCTGTTTATCCTTCCCGATTTTCAAAACCAAACGGGTTGGGTTTACAGTCAGCATCAGCTTTGCCTCACGGCCGGGAAGTTTCTCCAGGTCAACCGCAGCGCCTTCGCCCAAGTAAGCAATCGGGAGCAGCACATCGTTGTCCGGGCAATATTTATCATGGATTTTTTGAATGACATCCTCTAAGTACTCCCCGTACACATCCTGGAAATCATCTTCGAGATCGTGAAGCTTTTCCTCCAGGTCATCATATTTCGGGTTGCTGTAATCCAGCTTGCTCAATTCTGCCTTTTGGTTTACAATTTCCTGCAGCGCCTTATCCAATGCCTTACTGTCCATGAATTCTGTTTTCCACAAATATTAAAGAAAACATCGAATTAGAAAAGGAGACCGCGAAAACAAAGCAATTATTTACCTTTATTCATTCGGTTGCAGGCACTACCTTTACCGTACAAACAACCGGTATTATGGCTGAAGATTTCTTACCCCTTAAGGGAACCGACTACATCGAATTTTACGTGGGCAATGCCAAGCAGGCCGCGGTCTTTTACCAGTATGCCTTCGGGTTTGAACTTGTAGCCTACGCAGGACCCGAAACCGGTATTCGCGACAAAGCTTCGTACGTGCTTCAGCAAAATAAAATCAGGTTAGTTCTCACAACTTCGCTGCTGAAAGATTCAGAGATCAGCGAGCATGTAAAAAAACATGGCGATGGCGTTAAAGTACTTGCCCTGTGGGTTGACGATGCCACCAAATCATTTTACGAAACAACCACCCGGGGGGCAGAGCCCGCATCCAAACCGCAAACCTTACAGGATGAATCCGGTGAAGTTGTTGTTTCCTCCATCAAAACATACGGTGAAACGATTCATACATTCGTGGAACGTAAAAATTACAAAGGTATTTTCCTTCCGGGATACAAGCCGGCAAAAAGCGGAATGAAGATTGACCCGATTGGCCTGAAGTATATTGATCATTGTGTTGGCAACGTAGAACTCGGCAAAATGAACAAATGGGTGAAGTTCTATGAAGATGTGATGGGCTTTAAGCTGCTGGTGACGTTTGACGATGAAGACATTTCAACCGAATACAGCGCATTAATGTCTAAAGTGGTATCCAATGGAAACGGCTACATCAAATTCCCGATCAACGAGCCGGCCGCAGGCAAAAAGAAATCCCAGATTGAAGAGTATCTTGACTTCTACCACACACCCGGTGTACAGCACATCGCTATTGCTACCGATGACATTATCCACACGGTTGGTGAACTCCGCAGAAGAGGCGTTGAGTTCCTGAAAGTTCCGGATGTATATTATGATGACGTGATGGACCGCGTGGGCAAGATCAATGAAAACTTAGATGAGCTGCGCAAGCTGAACATCCTGATCGACCGGGATGAGGAAGGTTACCTGTTGCAGATATTCACCAAGCCCATCCAGGACAGACCAACGGTTTTCTTTGAGATCATTGAGCGCAATGGGGCTAAATCGTTTGGCAAAGGGAACTTCAAAGCTTTGTTTGAATCCATTGAGCGTGAGCAGGCGTTGAGAGGGAATTTATAAAACAATCCTAATATTTACGTTATTTTTAATGTGTTTAAACGTCATCCTGAGCGAAAGCGAAGGATCCCGTAATACAGATCACAATAGCAATCAGGTTCTTTATTTCGGGATACTTCGGCTGAGGCCTCAGTATGGCGTTAACTAAATAGTCCAGTCCAAATATGAGCGATCTTCTTAAGCAGGTAAAAATCAAAGCACAACAATGGCTTGACAGTCCGGTAATCGACAGCGATACAAAACAAAAGGTAAAAGCGCTTC
>CAZIGG010000049.1:0-20370 GCA_964538575.1 uncultured Roseivirgaceae bacterium | reverse complement strand
CTTTTAACAGTTCTTCAATCGAACCAAGAATGACCTTTTTACCAGGGGCATAATGACTCTTCAACTGGCCCGGTGATTTTGGATTTGAGGTTGAATGCATCATAAGATCGACTGCTCCGATTGTTGCTTCGATATCTTCCAGGCTTAACCCGCCCAGGCGGTACACAACGGGTCTATCATTTTCAAATCCAACAATGGTCGATTCAATCCCAACCGGACAAATCCCGCCATCGAGTATGTACTGAATTTTATTGCCGAGCTGTTCTTCCACATGCTGCGGCTTTGTCGGACTTACATACCCGAATGGATTTGCGCTGGGCGCAGCCAGCGGAAAGGGGAGTTCTTTCAATAATTGTCGGGTCAGGGGATGATCGGGGCACCGGATACCAACCGTATCTAATCCTGCCGTAACCAGATCAGGAATGATGCTTTTCTTTTTAAGTAACAGGGTTAACGGGCCCGGCCAGAATTTATCGGCAAGCTTTTTTGCTGCTTCCGGAATTTCAAGTGCGTAATCTTTTACTTTTTCCAGATACGGCACATGAACAATGAGCGGATCAAACTGCGGCCGGTTCTTAACAGAAAATATTTTTGCGACCGCTGCACTGCTCAAGGCATTGCCCGCCAGGCCATAAACTGTTTCGGTGGGAATGGCAACGAGCTCATCATTTGTTAGCAGCTTTGCTGCTTTCTCTATATCGATGCCGGTTTCCGCCATTGAATTTCTTACTGTACAGTTTATATTTGAGCTGTAAATGTAATCACTATGAATAATAAAATGCGCTCTGCGTTACGTATTGTTGCCGTTCTGCTGGTGTTGCTGGCTGTGCTGATGCAGCTTGAGATTGTCATTATCCCTGCGCTGGCAGCCATTAGATTCTGGATGGTAGTGATTGCGTTTTGCCTGATGGTGGTCAGCTCTAAATAACTTTTGTCTTGGCGAGCATGCGCAGGATGGAAGCGTTATTGCAGCAAAGCTCAGGTACTTCTTCCAGTGTAATCCATTTGACATCGTGTGATTCTTCGCTCACTTCAATGTCAACGTCATCATCCGTTGTCACAAGCGCAAAGCGTACATCGTAGTGCAGGTGTTCGGGAAAATCATTGTGCGCTGGAATGGTGTGGATGTCCAGATCAAAAATTCCGGGAACGAGTTCTTTGAAGTGGATCAGCCCGGTTTCTTCATTTACTTCGCGCATGGCAACGCTAAGAACATCTTCAACCCCATCGGCATGGCCGCCCGGCTGAAGCCATTTGTTGAGCTTCACATGATGAACAAGCAATACGTGCGTTCTTTTTTTATTCAGAATCCAGGCCGAACCGGTAATGTGCCCCGGCAGATGATCGCGGTGAAAGCACCGTTCTGATTCTAACAGGTCACGAAACCTGGCAAGGAAAGGCAGCTCATCATCATACGTTGTTGCGTACGATTCTAACCCTTCGATCCTGTCCAGGGCAGGCATAAAGATTATTGAATAATCACCGTAACCTTATTAATCTTATTCTCTTCCAGCTTGCCGGTTTGCTCACCTCCGCCAAAGTTGTCTTTGTCATCTTTGCGGGCCAGCAGAAAATAAGTGGCCGGTTTCAATTCTTTAAATTTGACAACCCCCTTTTTATCGGTATACCCTTCAAAGGCAACATTCTTCTCGGCTTTATAATCGTCTTCTGTTTCGTACAACTGTACCTTAGCGCCTTCTTCCAGGTTGCCGAGTTCGTTGCGCACGGTAACAACCAACTGCGTTTTGATCAGTTCAAAGCTCATCAGCGCGAGCATGAAAATCGAAATAAGTGAAATTCGGGTGATGGTTTTCATAGGTATGTTATTTTTTAGGCTGTGGATTTTTAATGTATTCAATTTCCGTTGAGATGTGTGTAGCGTAATTTACATTCCAGTTTTTCAGTCTTTTCAGATGCGTTTCCATGCGCTGCAGGAAGTCAAGATAATCGTGTTTTTCTTTCGGACTCCACACCACTTCGGCCAACGCACATGCGCGCGGGTAAACCATGTATTCTGCTTGTTGGGAAGATAAAATGTACTCTGTCCAGAGATTTGCCTGTGCGCCTAAAATATACTGCGTTTCATCGGCCGCAAGCTGTGCGGGCAGTGGTTCATACGTATACACTTCACGCACGGGCGTAAGACCGCCAATCGCCATGGGCTCGGTTTTACTCGTATCCTGATAATGATCGAAGTAACACCAGTTGCCGGGTGTCATGATTACATTGTGTTTTTGTTTGGCTGCCGCGATGCCGCCTTCTTCTCCGCGCCAGCTCATCACCGTTGCGTTAGGCGCAAGGCCACCCTCCAGAATTTCGTCCCAGCCAATAATTTGCCTGCCTTTGGTGTTGACAAATTTCTCGATGCGGTTGATGAAATAGCTTTGCAGCTCATGCTCATCTTTTAAATCATTATCCTTAATTCTTTTCTGACAATGCGGACACTCTTTCCAGCGGGTTTTCGGGGCCTCATCACCGCCAACGTGAATGTAAGTTCCGGGAAACAGATCCATTACTTCTGTCAACACATTTTCTAAAAAAGTAAACGTGCTTTCCCGGCCTGCACAAAAAATCGGATCGAACACACCGAACGTTCTTTCGGTTTGAACCTGGTCTCCCCTGCAACCCAATTCAGGATACGCAGCTATAGCTGCTGTTGCATGGCCGGGCATTTCAATTTCGGGAATGATGGTGACGTAACGTTCTGCTGCGTATTGAATAACATCCTTAATTTCTTCCTGTGTGTAGTATCCGCCATAGCGGATAGTATCATATTTATTGCTGTTCCCCGCGTGACCAATAACCGTTCCGTTTCGGTAAGCAGCGATTTGCTGGAGCTTTGGATATTTTTTTATTTCAATGCGCCAGCCCTGGTCATCGGTTAAGTGCCAGTGAAAGCGATTGAATTTATGTTTGGCCATCAGGTCGATGTATTTTTTAACGAATTCTACCGGGAACATGTGCCGGCAAACATCGAGGTGAAGTCCGCGGTAGGCAAAGCGGGGATAGTCGGTAATTTCAACAAACGGAATTTTAGTGCCGGTAAGCGGAGTTAATTGAATGAATGTTTGAATCCCATAAAATAATCCGGCTTCGGTATTGGATATAATAGAAATTCCTTTTTTAGAAACAGAAACCGTGTAGCCCTCACTTCCCAATATCTTAAGGGTATCAATAATTATGAGGTTAATCGGGAATCCTTTGGTTCGGGGAGTTCTGTCAGCTTCAGTATCTTTTGATCTCAGGAGTTCATTCAAAAGAGAGACAATTGAGGTATCGGCATTGAAAGATTGAATTGTTAATGCTCGTTTCTTTAAATCCAGCGAACCCTTTGATGTTAATAGTTGAACCGGCCGGGGAACAATATTGATTTGAGAAACCTGACCCGCACGCTGCGCTGTCAGCGGAAGAACAATAAGGAGTGTTAAAAACGAAAGAACAATTGATTTTAGCATATACCTGAGTAAGCACCCAAGTAACGAAATCAATTGTTCTTCAACAATGAGAATTGTGTCAATTTAGCGCAGCAGCACAACACCGCCCCTTAGTTCCTGCCGGCCTGTAGTGGTTAATTCGCCAGAATACTTGATTACATAGGTGTAGGTCCCGTTCGGCAGCAGGTCCGATTTGTTTCCCCTGTAGGTTCCGTCCCATTTAAAGTCACGGTTGTTGGACTGATAGACCATTTCACCCCAGCGGTTATAGATGAAAATCTGAAAACCTTCGGGCGAAACAAACGTGGGGAAGATGGAGAATGTTTTATTGATTTCGATTCCGCTTCCCGGCCTGAATGCCGTAGGCACATCAATCAATGGCTGGCATCGCTCGATAACTTCTGTCTGATCGGTATTAACACACTCAAAGGAGTTAACAATTTCTACCAAATACAGCCCGGGCTGGGTTACCGTGAGCGTCTGGCTGGTTTCACCGGTAAGTGCAGATCCGTCTCTGAACCATTGCCATGAAATTCCATCGCCCGCTTCAAGTTCGAACACACAATTGGCATTGCCAGGCTCTGGTTTTGAACAATCAGGATTACCGGGTCTGTTACAAATAAACCTTCTGGAAGGCAGGTTGCCTTCAGGATCTTCAACAAACCGGATTTCTCCAAATACTTCCTCGCTTGGGCAACCCGCACTGCGGGTTGCGATAACACTGTATGTACCTTCATTGGTTTGCCCGGTCAGGGTTGCACTGCTTTGTCCTGCAATCAGGTTGCCATTCAGGAACCATTGATACGTTGCCCCGGGAATATTCGTTGCTTCAATGCTGAAGACGTCACCCGCGCAGGGAGAAATCGGATCCATGAACACCACAATCTCACCGAAGACATTAACGGGCTTATCCGCGGAGGTAAACACGCACCCTGAAAAAGTATTCACAACTTCAACCCGGTAGGTATCACCGGCAACATGACCGGCAAGGGTTACCAATATTGTTTGACCTCCCGGAATCAGCGAACCGTTCCGGTACCAGCGATAGGTATAGCTTCCCGGTGGAGCAATAGTAGCGGTTAATGTAACATTGTCAGCACACGGATTGCTTTGTGTGAAGTCAGCAGTAACATTATTATTAACATTTACTGTAATGCTTTGTGTGGTGGGACAAAGTCCCGGACTGGTAACGGTTACCGTATAGATTTGGGGACCCTGCGTAGAAGGTACAGCCGTTGTCGGATTGATATTTGCATTAACAATTCCAGGCCCAGCCCAGAAAAACGTTGACCCCGGTGTGGTTACTTCAAGAGTTATCGGGTTGGCACATGGATCGGCAACTATCGTTACGGGAACCTGCGGATCGGAAACAACTGAAATGGGTGCTGTACTCGTACAGGCACCCTGACGAATCTCAACAATATACTCTCCGGGAACGGGGACAGGGGCCGTTATAACATGTGTACTTGCAAATGGCGTGGAAGGAATAACAACCGTTCCCGTTGTTGAATTGATTACCTGGTACGTACCCGAAGTAACCGAGGCATCAAATTCAAGTGCAACCGGATCACACGTTGGAGTTTGGGCAACAAGGTTTGTAATGGTAAGACTTGTAGCATTCACTCCTACACTTGTAGTTGTTTCACAACCGGATAACTGATCCGCTACTTCAATTACATAGGTATCTACGACAAGACCTGCAATCGGAGAGGGTACAACCGGCCCGGTTGACTGGTCGATGTTAGACTGGCTGAAACCCGAGTTTATCCCCACCACGGAATATGAGAAGGTTCCGCCAGCCGGACCTGTGATGGTTAATTGAATTGTACCGTTGGTAGTACCACATACAATGGTGTTTGGGGTTGCCGTAAAGGCAGGGGAAGGATTAATCGTAAACACGACAGAATCTTTTACGAAACAGGTTGTAATCGGATCGGTTGCTTTAACCCGGTATTCAAAAACTCCGGGAACTGTGGTGCTTACGGCTTGCGTTTGTGTTGTACCGGATGGAATTTCATTTATAGCCCACTCGAAATTTTTCCCTGGATTCCGGGCATCAAGCGGAGCTACCGGTGTGTTTTGACAAATATTTTGATCGGGGCCGAGTTCCAAAACGGGCCGGTTATCTGCTATTAACAAATCTCGGGTGGATGTACAACCCGCTGCATTGGTAATGGTTAATGCAATTATTTGCTGCCTGTCGACCTGGATGGTAAAGGTAGTTTCTCCGGTTGACCAGAGGTATGTTAGTGCAGGATCGTTGGCGGGAAGTGCCTGTAACGTAAGCGGACCATTACACACAACAGGTTGCTGCCCCGGAGGCACGAACGTTGGGTTTGGCGGAGGGCCTGAAATGGTAATGGTTTGTGCCAGCAATGTATCCAGTCCGCACCGGTTGGTTATCCGGAGGGTTACATTGTAATCCTGCGTAGTTCCGGCTGGCGGCATGGGGTACGTATGCAGAACGTTGGCAGAGTCTGCCGTAAAGCCATCTCCAAACGTCCAGAGAAACTTGTCGATTTGATCGGTGCCAACACCTTGAAAGATGGTGGGAGATCCTCCGCAAAGGTTGGTGATGGTCATGGAGGGCGCTGGCGTTCCGGTAAATATCTCCTGAATAAAATTCGGAAGTCCTAACCGGCTTTGCGTTCCGCCCGCTAATGGAAATGAACCCAGTGTCAGGTTAGATAATTGTAATGTATCTGTATTCAAACCGATCGTGGCAAGTGATGTGCTTCCGTTGACCGCAACGTATATAGCGCCATCCGGTCCGATTTGGATTGCGCCAAGCTCTGCAGGAATCGGTATTGTTGCAGCGCTTCCCGGAACCAATACAGGGTTGTTTTGAAAATCGATATAAGCTTCCCGGAGAAATGAATTGGGAGATCCTTTTATGGTCGCCAGGATTTTGTTTCCTGCGATTTCAACACCGTATACCTGGCCTTGTGTTGTGTTCAGGTTCAGACTCCTGAAATTTGTAACAACACCGGTTGAATCAACAAAATCAAACACTTCAATGAAATTGCTGGCGGGTGAGGTTGATAAAGCAACGGCCAATAAATTTCCCGTCAACTTCATATAACCCTGACCGTTTAACTCTTCGGTTAACAAATGATCGGAACCCAGGCTTGAGATCACCGGGTTTCCAATCCCGTTAGCGGTAATTAGATATGTGCGGAAAGAGTTGTTTCCAAATTCGTGGGCTATCAGGTATCGCTCGTTACCGGTAATGCGTTCTGTACTCCTGGAGAATAGCAGCGTATTGTATTCGACCAAACCACCATTACCGCCATTAAGCTTAATATCATACAGGGAGTATCGTAGTTCGTATGTATTCGAGCCGTGAACCTGCTGCGTGGTGAAGATATAGTAAAGTGTTTCGTCACCCAGAACAGGTATTATTAATGCAGCTTGTGTTGATCCCTGCTCTCCGCCAATTCCGGGCGGGATTGGAATAGGGGTCAGAACTCCCCCCACAAGCGTGGCCGTTATTTCAACGTCATTCTTATCGTACACCCGGACGCCATCGGTTGAAAAAATAACTTTCCCGTTCCGGTCGGAGATTACAGAGCATCCTTCGGGTGTATTTAACGGTCCGGTAATGGGAATGGGAGGCTGTTCATTAAAATCAATCCCGGCATTTTGTCCGAAGTACCAGATGTTTGCCCGCTGATCAGAGGCATCGTATTCGCGTATGTTTACACCTGCATACGTTGAGCAGCCTGTTGCATCGGTTACGACCACATAATAATACCCGGCAGAATCCGGAGTAAGCGTTGCCCCCGTATCACCATTCGACCAATTGAATGTGAGTGGTTCTGCACCGCCCTGAGTCTTTACTGTTACGCTGAACGGACCACCGTTACACGATTCGCCAACCGGTGGCGGGAACTCGCACCGGCAGGCAGTAGTATCCTGCGGAAGCGTTAGCTGAAGTGTGAAATTAGTCAGGTTAACCACACCATTTCCCACGGCTGACTGACCGTTGAGAAATGCCGTAACACTTACATTGAAACTTCCACCGTTTTCATACGTATGAATCGGACTCCAGCCCCTTGAGCTTTCGCCATCGCCAAAACTCCAAACGAGACTATCAGCCGCGGGCGTAACGGTTGGAAAAAATGATACGGGTGAGTTGGCGCATAATCCTTGTGAGGTAAAGGTTACGGTGAGGTTGTTATTCGAACGCGGTAAAAATTCCGGGAACTGCAGGCCGTTAAAATTGATCGAACCGCCAAACGCATCGGGCGTATGCGTAACGGCTATACCCACCGAATCAATATCCGTAAGGCGGCCCAATAAAAAAGATCCGCCCGGTGCGGCCTGGTATAAATGATAGATGGCTGTATCCGGTGCAATGAGCAAACCGTAGCTTCTGTCAACGGGCACATCAAGAACGGAAACAAGTGAAGTTCCTGCAGGCGCAGTCATATCAAACTGAAGCACGTTAGCCGTAATGCCTGCTTCACCGTGAACAGAGATATAAAGAAATCTTCCGCTCAAGTTCCATTCGGTATCATAAATGGCCTGGTTGGTAGTGCTTATAACGCCTGACGTGAGCACTAAACGGTCAAGTGTGATTGCTCCTGTATTGTTATCAAAATTAAGGATGGAAACATTCCGGTTACCGGATTGAGGTGAGACAGCAAGCTTGCCGGTCGCAGTGTGATAAGAGAAGTTTGCCGCTGACATCGGGAAACCTGTTACGTTGGGAGAGATCGTTGAGGTTGTAAAAATCCCTGTGCCATCGATAAGTGTGGCTGTAAAGTTGTCCTGACCGTTCTCATGCGTAATGAGCCAGAAGTTTGTTCCATCGGCATGCGGAACGGTAATCATCGCCTCTGACCGTCCGGTTATTCCGGTGGCAACATTGGCCGATGTAACACGCCCGATCGGAGGTTCCGGAGAAATTTCATTTCCCGACAAGCTCATATCAACCGTGGATACAAACACATTCCCACCGGTAGTGAAATTAGCGGTGTTGGTAAAGACATAGTATTGATTGGGCGCACCCGGTATTGCGCTTATGGCGACCGGCTGATTGGTGGTAACAGGCGCGGGCAAAAGCACGGGGCCGCCAAACATCGGGACATGTGTGATGTCAAAAATCCTGGAACCATCTGTATAAAAGAGCAGGTCGCCATTAATGGGGTTAGAAGCCACGGCACTTCCCCCCGTGCCAAACGGAATAACTTTATTGTTTAGTAAAGAGGGTGTGTTATCGGACCGGCTGAACCGTATCCCCCGGTTTGTGTTACCAAAGTACCAGTTGTGCCGGGAAAAGTTCTGCTGTGCAAGGCCATCCGCTGCGGCAAGCAGGCAAACAAACAACACCACCCCACTTAACCTGAAAGAATTACTCATGCCTGTGAACTTAGCTCAAGAACAATAAAAAGCTTACAATAAAACGCCTGACCATCACGAAAGTATACATTTTGACCAAAAATATCGTTAAGATTCGGAATGGCACGCCTTAAAACGGGCCGTGTTTTTATAAATTTCGCGAATAGCTTTACTTTGCTTTTAATGGTGCATAAAAAATACCCCGGTTTGATGTATAGACGCGTGTGGTTTACCGGTATATTAATGCTGTTGCTGCATGCCGCGGTAACTGCCCAGGACCCGCAATTCTCGCAGTTTTATGCGGCTCCGCTCTATTTAAATCCGGCCTTTGCAGGCTCAACCAACCAAACCCGGGTGGGTATTAACTATCGGAACCAGTGGCCGTCCATTGATGCCAACTTCACAACCATGTCGGCTTATGCCGATCATTTCATGGAAGACATCAACAGCGGAATCGGAATTATTATCAATCGGGATGTGGAAGGACTGGCCGGCCTTCAGTCGATTAATATCGGCTTGCAATACTCCTATGAAATGTTCATCACCGAAAAGCTGGGTTTCCGGCCAGGCGCTCAGGTGGCCGTTTATAACCGCGATATAAATTTTGACAAGCTTACCTTTGGCGATGAATACGATCCGGTTAACAATACATTTATCAGCGGAACAACGGCTGAACGATTCAATACAGATTTCAGGAAGACCTTTGTTGATCTTTCACTTGGCGGATTGTTCTTTACGAAGGTCGCCTACCTGGGTGTTTCAGTGTTTCACCTGAACCAGCCAAATCAATCCGTCATTGATGAGGATAGTCCGCTGCCCGTGAAGGTGTCGGTGCATGGAGGTTTTAAATATTTTATGAAACCTGGCGTAGTCGGTAGCGGCATTTATGCCCGTGAAGCCGAGCGCAGCATCGGGCCGGCAATTCAATATCGCCATCAGGGCCAGTTCGACCAGATGGATTTGGGCGTGTATTACACCGCTGAGCCGTTGGTGCTGGGTCTTTGGTATCGCGGAGTTCCCTTCAAGAACGTGAACGACTTTGTTAATAATGAGTCTATCGTGCTGCTGTTGGGCTTTACCCGGATCGGACAGAAGCAGGCCCTGAACATCGGTTACAGCTTTGACTACACCATCTCAGAGCTTACTGCCAACAGCGGAGGCGCGCATGAGTTCAGCCTCAGCTACACCTGGCCAACGCGCAACCCGCGCAAGCCGCCAAAATCCAAGATGGTGATCCCATGTCCGGATTTTTAATCCGTATCTTTCAGGAAATTTCCGGGCGTGCAGCTACAATACTTTCTTGAGCTTTTCGGAACCTTCTTCTTTGCTATTTCAGGAGCGATGGCCATGCATGACCGTGACCATGATTGGTTTGGCGCCAGCTTCACAGGTTTCATTACAGCCATTGGCGGAGGTACGATTCGCGACATAACGCTCGGCAGTTACCCGTTGGTTTGGATTGGCGACATCAATTTCCTCTATGCCATTATTGCAGGCATCCTGATCGCGCTCACGTTCTTCTCGAAGCTCGTGCGGTTTACCCGCACCTTTTTCATGTTCGACACCCTTGGGATTGCGTTCTTTACCATTCTGGGTGTTGAGAAAGCGTTAAGCCTCGGAGTGCGGCCGGAGATCGCTGCGATCATGGGAATGTTCACCGCGGTGATGGGCGGTGTGATCCGCGACACACTGGCAAATGAAACTCCGGTGATCTTCCGGAAAGAGATTTATGCCACTGCATGCCTTGCTGGGGCAGTTTTTTACCTCTTGCTGAACTTTCAGTTTGGTGTTGACCGTAACATCAACCTGCTTGTGTCGAGCGCGGTGATCATCATCATCCGGGTGCTTGCGGTTAAGTACAAGTTGGCATTGCCCGGCTTCAGAAAGCCTTCGCACTAACCTTCGTTAGTTGCGGTAACAAAAATTTTTCAAAATCTTAGCCCCGAACGTTATCGTTTCCCGAACTTTATCGTTTAATTTTGCATTAATTATCGAAACCAAAAGAAGACTGAATGCCATTTATCTGACGTCACTTAACCATTAAGACAGAAATTGAAAACTTCAATCACCACTACAACCACAGCCAAGGCTGTTAACCACTCCAGCAGAACAAACCTGTTCTACCTGCACGCCTGCGAGGTGATTAGGCGCAATCGACCGACACGCTTCGCGCGGATCTGATACCACAGACACATTGTTGAATAAAGGCGTAACGTCAGGGATGTTACAGCTTTTGTGCTTTAGCACTGTTTTTGATCATTCATTTTTGATTAATTATTCGACACTACATTGAACGACACTAAATTAATTGTAAGGCTGGCCACGTCAGCCGATAAACATTACGCTGACACCATCACTACGGAGATGGAAGAGTCGGCAAAAGCGCGCGGAACCGGAATTGCCAAGCGCTCACCGGCCTACCTCTCACAAAAGATGGAGGACGGAAAGGCTGTTATTGCCACTACCGAAGACGGAACCTGGGTTGGCTTCTGCTACATCGAAGCCTGGGAACACGGCAAGTATGTGGCTAACTCAGGCCTCATTGTGTCGCCAGCATTCCGTAAAACGGGTGTAGCCACAGAAATTAAACGCAAAGTGTTTGCGCTGTCGCGCGAGAAATACCCGGACTCAAAAATTTTCGGACTTACCACCGGCCTGGCTGTAATGAAGATCAATTCTGATCTCGGCTACGAGCCGGTGACATATTCCGAACTTACTACCGATGAAGAGTTCTGGAAAGGCTGCCGCAGTTGCGTAAACTATGAAATCCTGATGAGCAAAGACCGCAAGAACTGCATGTGTACTGCGATGCTGTTCGATCCGGCAGAGGCTGCTGCCAGGCAAAAGGAGATGGCCCAGACGGTTGTTACGCCTGAAGGCAAGCTCGAACATGAACATCAAAGCGAAAGGCGCCAGTTCAAAGGCAATCTCAAGTTGTTTGAACGCTGGGTTCGTTTCAAGCAGTTTGTTCTCCTGCGTACGTTCCGCAAGAAGGATGGCGGTTCCGATGCTTCTGAGTCGCGTAAGTCGTTGTTAAACTTGTTTTTTTTCTGGTAATCTATAATCAATGAAGAAGAAAGTTGTTTTAGCCTTCAGCGGGGGATTGGACACATCGTATTGTGTGAAGTACCTCAGCGAAGAGAAAGGCTATGAAGTTCATACCATCACCGTTAATACCGGGGGATTTGACGCAGCCGAGGTAAAAGCCATCGAAGAACGCGCAAAGAACCTCGGTGTGGCTTCGCACATCACCGTTGATGAAACGAAGAACTATTACGATACGGTAATCCGGTTTCTGATCTACGGAAACGTTCTGAAGAACAACACGTATCCATTAAGCGTAAGTGCGGAACGCATGTCGCAGGCATTGGCTACTGCGAACTATGCAAAGAAGCTGAAAGCAGATGCTGTAGCGCACGGAAGCACCGGTGCCGGTAACGACCAGGTCAGGTTCGACATGATCCTGAACATTCTGGTTCCGGGCATTGAAATCATTACACCCATTCGCGACATGAAGCTTTCGCGCGAACAGGAGATCGAGTACCTGAAATCAAAGGGCGTTGTGTATGATTTTAAGAAGGCGATGTATTCCGTTAATAAAGGAATCTGGGGAACATCGGTAGGCGGAAAGGAAACGTTGAAATCATTAGGCACACTTCCGGAAGAGGCGTGGCCTACACAAGCAACCAAAACAGCAAACGAAACTGTAAAATTGGCCTTTGAGAAAGGTGAACTGAAAAGAGTAAATGATAAATCATTCGCACATCCAACCGAAGCGATTCAGCATCTGCAAGGCATTGCCGGTGCATACGGTATTGGGCGTGATATCCATGTAGGCGACACAATTATTGGTATTAAAGGTCGTGTAGGATTTGAAGCCGCTGCCCCGGTTGTGATCATCAAGGCGCATCATGCACTGGAAAAACACGTGCTCACGAAATGGCAATTGAGCTGGAAAGACCAGCTTTCACAATTCTATGGTAACTGGCTGCACGAAGGTCAGTATCTTGATCCCGTTATGCGGGATATCGAGGCCTATTTGACAAACTCACAGCAACAGGTTACGGGTGACGTTACGGTTGAGCTGCATCCTTACCGGTTCCATGTGGTTGGAATTGAATCGAAGTATGATTTGATGTCCTCGAAGTTTGGCAAGTATGGCGAGGAGAACCTGGGCTGGTCGGGCGATGATGTAAAGGGCTTTACCAAAATCTTCGGGAATCAGACAGCTATCTTCCATCAGGTAAAGACTGAGGTTGAAAAAAAATAATAGTTACAGACTAATAGATAATCTGGCTTAAAAAGAAATGAAAGAAGTCAAGAGACCCTCACCCCGTCCTACGGACACCCCTCTCCCCGGGGAGAGGGGAAGGGGTGAGGGGAAAATTGAAGCAGGAATTATTGGTGGCGCGGGCTACACGGGCGGTGAAACTATCCGCTTGCTGCTCAATCACCCGAATGTCGAATTAAAATTCATTCACAGTCGCAGCAATGCGGGTAATGTGTTGTCAGCGGTTCATGCTGATCTGGCGGGTGACACGGAGTTGAAGTTTACCGACTCCATTCAGCAAGATGTTGATGTGATCTTTTTATGTCTTGGGCACGGTGAAAGCAGGAAATTTTTACAGGAGAATAAAATCAACGACTCTGTTTCAGTAATTGACCTCAGTCATGATTTCCGGTTGGGAGATTCAGTTTCCGGAAGAAATTTTGTTTACGGCCTTCCGGAACTTAATAAGGAGTTAATAAAGAAAGCTAAGAATATTGCCAATCCCGGATGTTTCGCAACCTCCATTGAACTTGGACTTTTACCGTTGGCAAAACTTGGTTTACTGAAAGAGGTTTATACAACAGGAATAACCGGCTCAACAGGAGCGGGGCAAAAACTTCAGGATACAACGCATTTTACGTGGCGTGCGAATAATGTTTCTGCATACAAGACGTTAACGCATCAGCATTTAAAAGAGATCACGCAATCTGTTAAGCAACTGCAGCCGGGTTTTTCCGGCTCGCTCAACTTCGTGCCATGGCGCGGAGATTTTACACGCGGGATTTTTGTGAGCTCGGTCATTGCAACCGACAAGTCATTGGAGGCGTTGAATAAAATCTATACCGACTTTTATAAAGATCACCCGTTTACGATTGTGTCCGGTCAAACACTTGATCTGAAGCAGGTTGTGAATACCAATAAGTGCATCATCAATCTTGAAAAAGAAGACGATAAGCTTGTGGTGCATTCAGCCATTGACAATCTTTTAAAAGGCGCAAGCGGTCAGGCTGTTCAAAACATGAACCTGATGTTCGGGATAGAAGAAACAGCAGGACTCAAGCTCAAGGCCGGGGTATTTTAATCAAGCGTCATGGCAGGAAAAAAAATAGCGATTCTGGGCGGTGGTAATTTAGGTGTTGCCCTTGCGCAGGGAATTGTGAGTTCAGGTCAGGCGACTGCATCGGATGTAACAATCACCCGCAGAAATCTTTCGAAGATTGCTTCGCTGAAGAAAGAAAAGTTTACGCTTACGTCTGATAATATTTCGGCTGTTAAAGCGTCAGCGGTTATTATGTTGTGCGTCCAGCCCAAGCAACTGGCGGGTTTGCTTACTGAAATTGCGCCTGCCTTGAGTGAAAAGAAACACATTCTCGTTTCAACAATTACAGGCATTACCACGGAAGAAATCACTTCTCACTTGCAAAAGCAGGTGCCGATTGTTCGGGCTATGCCCAATACGGCCATTGCCATTGGCGCATCGATGACGTGTATCTGCGCTAAGGATGCTTCGGGTAAACAATTGGCAGAAATTGAAAAGCTGTTCAAATCACTTGGACAAACGCTGATCATCGAAGAACATTTAATGAAAGCAGCAACCGTGCTTGCCGCCAGCGGTATTGCTTTCTTCATGCGTTACCTGCGTGCAGCAACGCAGGGAGGCATTCAATTGGGATTTGACGCAGAGGAGTCTCAGACGATTGCTGCACAAACGGCCAAAGGCGCAGCGTTGCTTCTGGCTGCCAATCACTCACATCCCGAGTTAGAGATTGATAAAGTAACAACCCCGCAAGGTTGTACCATTGCCGGGTTAAATGAAATGGAACACCAGGGTTTAAGCTCAGCGCTGATCAAAGGCATTGTTGCTTCGTTTGAAAAAATTAACAGCATTAAAAAGTAAGTTTATCGTAATGAAGTTATTTGACGTTTACCCATTGTTCGACATCACGCCCGTAAAAGCTCAAGGCTCCTGGTTGTGGGATGATAAGGGTGAAAAATATCTGGATCTGTATGGCGGTCACGCGGTGATCTCCATCGGGCATTCGCATCCGCATTATGTAAAAGCGCTAAATGACCAGTTGAATAAGATTTCATTTTATTCCAACAGTGTTCAGAATCCGCAGCAGGTAAAACTTGCAGAGAAATTAGGCGAGCTTTCCGGTTACCCGGATTACCAATTGTTTTTATGCAACTCAGGCGCAGAAGCAAACGAAAATGCGTTGAAGCTTGCTTCGTTTGTTACCGGAAGAAAAAAAATTATTGCGTTTAAAAATGCGTTTCATGGCAGAACATCGGGCGCAGTAGCGGCAACAGACAATCCGAAAATTATTGCTCCGTTCAATGCCGGGCATGAAATTGTCTTTGTTCCGTTGAACGATGAGACTGCTGTACGGGCTGCGATAGACAAAGATGTTGCCGCCATTATTATTGAAGGCATCCAGGGTGTGGGTGGCATTCAGCTTCCGCACGATTCCTTTCTCAAATTCCTGAAAGAGAAATGTGATGACAACGGCTCGTTACTGATCCTGGATGAAATTCAATCCGGTTACGGCAGAAGCGGAAAATTCTTCTCACATCAATTTGCGGATGTTAAAGCGCATATCATCACTACAGCAAAAGGCATGGGCAATGGCTTCCCGGTGGGCGGAGTACTGATCCATCCGGACATAAAGCCGTGGAGCGGAATGCTCGGCACAACCTTTGGCGGTAACTATTTGTCAAGCGTTGCAAGTCTTGCTGTACTCGAAGTGATGGAAAGTGAAAACCTGATTGAGAATGCGGCAATGCAAGGGCAGTATCTCTTAACTGAACTCAGAAAAATTAATAAGATCGGAAATGTGCGTGGTCGCGGCTTGATGATCGGATTCGATTTGCCGGAAGAAAAGAAGTCGGTCCGTACCGATCTGTTGAAAAAACACCGGATCTTTACCGGGGAGGCCAAACCGAATGTAATCCGGTTATTACCTTCACTGGCCGTGAAGCGTGACGAGCTTGATATTTTCTTAAACGCATTGAAACAGGAGTTGCAATGAAGAATTTTCTTTCCGTTGAGGATGTACCGAATATTAAAGAGCTTGTTCAAAAAGCACTTGCTTATAAAACTGATCCGTTAAGCAGTAAAAGCTTAGGAGCCGGCAAACGTATGGGATTGCTGTTTTTGAATCCAAGCATGCGCACACGGTTAAGCACTCAGCTTGCAGCCTCCAACCTTGGCATGGAGACCATTGTGTTTAATGTCGGTCAGGATGGATGGTCGCTTGAGTTTGAAGAAGAAACGGTCATGAGCGGTACAACGGTGGAGCATGTAAAAGATGCGGCACCTATTCTGGGAAAGTATTTCGATATTCTTGGAATCAGAACGTTTCCAACCTTAAAAGATAAGATTGAAGATTACAGCGAATTTTACATCAAACAGTTTGTAAAATATTCCGGTATTCCGGTAGTGAGCCTTGAAAGCGCAACGCTTCATCCATTGCAAAGCCTGACCGATATTATTACCATCACGGAAACCTTTAAAGAAAAACGCAAACCAAAAATTGTCTTAACGTGGGCTCCGCATGTAAAGGCATTGCCGCAGTGTGTGGCCAACAGTTTTGCGCAGTGGATCAACGCGTGGGGTGAAGCGGATTTTATAATCGCTCATCCGGAAGATTACGAGTTGGAGAAAAAATTCACCGGCAGTGCAGCGATTACCCACGATCAGAATTATGCCTTAAAAGAAGCTGATTTTGTTTATGTGAAGAACTGGAGCACATACCATGATTATGGCCGCATCTCTAACAATGATCCCAAATGGATGCTGAATAATGAAAAACTCCTGTTAACCCATCACGCAAAAGTAATGCATTGTCTTCCCGTGCGGAGAAATGTGGAACTGAGCGATGAAATTCTGGATGGCGCAAACAGCATTGTAACGCAACAGGCAGCTAACCGGGTATGGGCTGCGCAGGCAGTTTTGGCGGAAATATTAGAGGAAAATAATAGGCGGTAGGCAATAAGCAATTTGCCTACTGCATCCTGTTTACTTTTTAAAGAGATGAACAAGCTTTACATCATCAAGATCGGGGGAAATGTGCTGGATGACCAGCAGATGCTTACGGCATTCCTGAAGGATTTTGCTTCAATCAAGGAACCGAAAATACTGGTTCACGGAGGCGGAAAGATTGCGACCAAGATCGGAAACCAATTAGGCATTGAATCAAATTATAGTAACGGCAGAAGAATTACCGATGCCGAAACGCTTAACCTGGTAACAATGGTGTATGGCGGCCTGGTGAATAAACAAATCGTAGCCACGCTTCAAAAACTTGAGTGTAATGCGCTGGGTGTTACCGGGGCTGACGGAAATCTGATCGCAGCATCCAAACGACCGGTGAAAGATGTTGATTATGGATTCGTGGGCGACATCCGCCCGGGCGGTGTGAATACAGCGCTGCTGCATTTTATGCTGAAGCAAAATACCGTTCCTGTATTTGCGCCACTAACGCATGCAGAAGGTAACATGCTGAACACGAATGCCGATACGATTGCTTCTGTATTAGCCGTTGCACTCAGCAGGCATTTTGATGTGAGGCTGATTTTTTGCTTTGAGAAGAAAGGCGTGCTGAAAAATGTGAACGATGCCGGATCGGTGATCACCCATTTGCCTAAGAAACTGTATGACGAATATTTTTCTCAGGGAGTTTTTGCCGATGGGATTTTACCCAAGCTCGAAAACGCGTACGCAGCGATTGATGCAGGCGTGAAGGAGGTGCTGATAGGGGAGGCGACTGACCTGGTTCAGAACACGGGGCAGGAAACAAAGGGTACACTTATTACAAGATAGTTGGCAGTTGGTAACGAACTATGACGGATACAATTCATAAACTAAAAGAAGAGGCAATTGAACTGCTAACCCGGTTAATTCAAATTCCGTCTTTCAGCAAAGAAGAAGATAGAACGGCAGCAGCGATTTCGGATTTTTTAAAAACACATCATATCCCATCAAACCGTTCGGGAAATAATGTGTGGGCCCTGAATAAGCATTTCGATGAAACCAAACCCACACTGCTACTCAACTCTCATCATGATACCGTAAAACCTAATCCCGGATATACGCGCGATCCTTTTAAAGCTGAAGTAATTGACGGCAAATTGTACGGACTTGGCAGCAATGATGCAGGCGGGCCATTGGTGTCGCTGATGGCAACGTTTGTTTACTTCTACGATGTGCCGGGATTGTCATACAACATTGTGCTGGCCACAACAGCAGAAGAAGAAATTTCCGGCACGGGCGGGATTGAAAGCATCTGGTCATCGTTACCGAAGATTGATTGCGCCATTGTGGGAGAACCGACACTCGGTGAAGTTGCGGTTGCTGAAAAAGGACTCGTGGTACTCGACTGTACAGCGAAAGGTAAAGCAGGCCATGCTGCGCGCGAAGAAGGCGTGAACGCAATCTACCAGGCTTTTGATGATATTGATTGGTTCCGGACCTACGAGTTTCCTAAGGTGTCGTCAACGTTGGGAAAAGTAAAAATGTCGGTAACGGTTATTAATGCTGGTCAGGCACATAACCAGGTTCCGGCTGAATGTAAGTTCACGGTTGATGTTCGGGTAACAGACGCTTATTCATTAGAAGAGGTACTTGAGATAATCAGGAGAAATGTAATGTGCGATATTACACCGCGATCGTTGCGCTTAAGGCCGTCCGGCATCGACAGCAATCATCCGCTGATAAAATCAGCGAAAGCGTTGCAGCTAAAGCAATACGGCTCACCCACCACATCCGACCAGGCATTAATTCCGGCAGCATCCATTAAACTTGGGCCGGGGGATTCAGCCCGTTCGCATAGTGCTGATGAATTTATTTATGTGGAAGAAATCCGGAAGGGAATTGATCTTTATATTCAATTGATCAGGAATTTATAACTTGCACGTAATGAAGTTGTGGCAAAAAGATAAAGCATCCCTGAAAGAAGTTGAGAGGTTCACCGTGGGGCTTGATCAATCTATGGACATGTATCTGGCTAAGTTTGATGTACTGGGTTCGCTTGCCCATATTCAGATGTTGCAGTCCATCAATCTGTTAACATTAGAAGAACTGAAATCACTTTCCGCTGAGCTGAAAAATATTTACAAACGAATCGAATCCGGGGATTTTAAAGTCGGGGAAGGAGTGGAGGATATTCACTCGCAGGTTGAACTGGAGCTGACAAAGAAGCTTGGTGAAACCGGAAAGAAAATCCACAGCGGCCGTTCGCGCAATGATCAGGTATTGGTTGACATCAAATTGTATTTGCGGTTTGAGCTTGAAGAGGTTGTGAAGGAAACAAAATCCTTGTTTGATCTCTTGCTTCAGCAAAGTGAAAAGTATAAAGCCCAGCTCCTTCCGGGCTATACGCATTTTCAATTGGCCATGCCTTCATCGTTTGGATTGTGGTTTGGTGCATACGCAGAAAGCTTAGTCGATGATGTGATCACGCTTGAATCCGCTTACCGGATTGTAAACAAAAACCCGTTGGGTTCAGCCGCTGGATATGGCTCATCTTTTCCGCTGAATCGAAAAATGACCACCGACCTGCTGGGATTTGACGATCTGAATTATAATGTGGTCTACGCTCAGATGGGGCGCGGTAAAACCGAACGTATTGTTGCCAGCGCCCTTTCTAACATTGCAGCTACAATCGGCAAGCTTTCGATGGATGCGGTGCTGTTCATGAATCAGAATTTCGGATTCATCAGCTTCCCGGACGAGCTAACTACCGGCTCGAGCATTATGCCGCATAAAAAAAACCCGGATGTGTTTGAGCTGATCCGCGCAAGGGCTAACCAATTACTCTCGCTACCGAATGATATTGCTTTGCTAACGGCAAATCTTCCGTCTGGCTATCACCGCGACATGCAGTTGCTGAAGGAAAAACTTTTCCCTGCCATTCAAAGTCTCAAAGACTGTTTGCGTATGATGCAGCTAATGCTTTCCAATGTCAACGTTAAAGAGAATATTCTGGGGGATGATAAATACAAATTCCTTTTTAGCGTAGAGGAAGTGAACAAACTTGTTTTATCCGGCATGCCGTTTCGCGATGCATACAGGAAAATCGGACTGGACATTGAACAGGGAAAGTACAGTCCTTCAAAAGAAGTGAAACACATCCATGAAGGCAGCATTGGAAACCTGAGCACCGGTCAGATTCAGCGAATGATGGACGAGGTGTTAAAGAAATTCGGATTTGATAAAACTAATGAAGCTATTCAGGCTTTGCTGAAATAAAGTGAACGTCCCCCGATGATCGTCAGATTTTAAAGATCTTTTTTGAATACGTGTACACGTAGCATCCTGCACAA
>CAZIGG010000048.1:0-21501 GCA_964538575.1 uncultured Roseivirgaceae bacterium | reverse complement strand
GGGCAGCAGTTTTCCATACCTTATCCACAACACTCGGGGCATAATCAAGCGAATAGGCTTCAAAGCCAAAGCGGGCATTTTTTGCACCCACCATATCAAGTAAGATTCCGAAGTAAGCGCTGTATCCTCCAATATGCTTGTTTTTAGCCCAATGTTGTGAGCCCAAACACCACCAGAAATCAAGATTAGCAGGAAGTTTTGGCTCCTCCGGGAGATTCCAGTCACCCCAGTCTTCACCATCAAATAAAATTATGTCGATACCCACATCTGTTGGTTGTTGTTGCAGAATGCGTGCAACCTCGAGCAAAACACCCACTCCGCTACCGCCATCATTTGCACCGTCAAATGTTGCGTTTGGTTTTTCTTTATCCTTATCGGCAAACGGACGGGTATCCCAGTGTGCGGCTAATAAAATTCTCTTCTTTTTTTCCAGGTTAAAGGATGCAATGATGTTCCGGAGATTCACTTTCACATTATCATATGTCGTTGCCGTAAACTCCTGAACTTTTACTGTAGCTCCGTATGCTTCGAACCGGGCAATAAAATAATCACCGGCTTTTTTATGCGCTGCCGAGTTGGGAATGCGCGGCCCGAAATCAACCTGTTTTTTTATGAAGTAATAGGCGGAGTCAGCATTAAAGACGGGCACGTCTACAACCTTGGCCGGGACTTCAGGCGGACTGGTTTTCTGACTATCACGGCCACAGCCAATCAGTACAGCAAGAACGATAAAGAGTAAGGCCCGAATGCGCATAAACCGTGTTTTTGCTCAAATAAACGGCAATATTTTGTGATAACGCAAAATTGCCTTACTTTTGTGCCACTTATACGAGTTTAATCAGTAGAGGGGACACAAGTCCCCTCTTTGTTTATAGCTCCTTTTGGATCAGGATTGGTCAGGATTTATGGATTTGCAGGATTTAACAACGGAGATAAAAAAAATGGCAGGGTCCTTATTAAAGGACGAAAGTCACTTTATCGTTGATGTTGTTGCATCATTCAAGGGGAATCCGGGAAAAGTGCTGGTAACGGTGGATGGAGATAAAGGAATCGGCATTGATGATTGCGCTGATTTGAGCCGCGACCTTTCAAAAGCGCTGGATGAAACAAATTTGATTCCGGGAGCTTTTAACCTGGAGGTTTCAACCCCCGGGCTGGATCAGCCGCTGAAAAGCAAGCGCCAGTATGTGAAAAACATCGGGCGGAATGTTCGGGTAAGAATGGCTGATAAAACAGAGGAGGGTAAGCTTACCGCGGTGGAGGACAACGGTATTCAGCTTACGCAGGCCATTGGTTCCGGAAAAAAACAATCAGAAAAGACAGTAGAAATACCTTTTGATAAAATAGACAAAACAATTGTGTTGGTATCATTTAAATAAGAACAGTGATGGACGCTAGTACACTCATCGAGTCGTTTGCAGACTTTGCGAAACAGAAAAACATCGATCGCCCTACGATGATCAGAATCCTGGAAGATGTATTCCGGAACATGATCCGTAAAAAGTATGAGACCGATGATAATTTCGACATCATCGTGAACGCAGACAAGGGCGACCTTGAAATCTGGCGTTTCCGCGAAATCGTGGATGACAACTCGGAAGACATCTGGGATCATGACAAGATCGGCCTGACCGAAGCGCAGAAGATCGAACCCGATTTTGAAGTAGGGGAAGAAGTTGCGGAACAAATTTATCTCGAAGATTTCGGCCGCAGAGCGGTAACCACTGCCCGCCAGACGCTGATGCAGAAGGTGAAGGATCTTGAAAAAGATATAATCTATCAAAAGTATAAAGACCTGGTAGGAGAGATCATCTCGGCAGAGGTTTACCAGATCCTGGGGAAAGAAGTGCTGCTGATCGATGCAGAAGGAAACGAAATTTCAATTCCGCGCGGAGAGCAGATCCCGAAAGATCGTTACCGTAAAGGCGAAAACGTTCGCGCGATTGTGCATAAAGTGGAAATGGTGAACGGGAATCCGAAAATTATCCTTTCCAGAACATCGCCTGTATTTATTGAGCGGTTGTTCGAGCAGGAAGTTCCGGAAGTGTATGACGGATTGATCACGATTAAAAAAGCCGTTCGCGAACCGGGGGAGCGTGCAAAGGTTGCCGTTGAATCGTACGATGATCGGATTGATCCGGTGGGCGCTTGCGTGGGGATGAAAGGCTCACGCATTCATGCGATCGTTCGTGAATTGCAGAACGAGAACATTGACGTAATCAACTATACTGAAAACCTTGATCTTTTTGTGCAGCGTGCGTTAAGCCCTGCCAAAATATCAAGCATTAAAGTCGATAAGGAAAATGCCCGCATCATGGTGTACCTGAAACCCGACCAGGTTTCGTTAGCCATCGGTAAAGGCGGATTGAATATTAAGCTGGCAAGCCGGTTGGTAGATCATGAAATTGATGTGTTCCGTGAAATTGACGGTGCACAGGAAGAAGATGTTGATCTGGACGAGTTTGCAGATGAAATCGAAAGTTGGGTTATCGATGAGCTGAAACGCATCGGGCTGGATACAGCGAAGAGTGTACTGGCATTGAATAAAGAAGAGCTGGTAAGGCGCACGGATCTTGAAGAAGAAACCGTTGAAACAGTTCATAACATTCTCAAGAAAGAATTTGAACAGGAAGGGTAATGAATTTATAACTTTTTATGTCCCTTAAAAAGGGCGATATTTGAAAGCAAATGGCAGAAATCAGGTTAAGTCAGGCGGCACGGAAACTCAACGTTGGTAAAGACACCATCCTGGAGTTTTTATCCAAAAAAGGTCATGAGGTTGAAAACAACCCCAACGCTAAGCTTACGCCCGAGCAGTTCGCATTGCTTTCAAAAGAGTATGCATCGTCTGCTACCGAAAAGCTTGAGGCTTCCGGTCTGACCATTGGTACCAAGCATGCTGAAAATCCGCTTGCAGAGGCTGAAAAAGAAGCAAAAAAACAGGCGGAAGAAGAAGCCGGTCTGCTCATCAAAAATCTTGTTGCCAAAGAGCAGCCTAAGAAAGAGAAGGAAAAAGAACAGCCGGAACCTAAACCGGAAAAGGTTGAACGTGAACGCCCGGTGCTGGATGGCATTAAAGTAGTCGGCAAGATTGAGTTAGAAAAGAAGGAGCCGGCCAAGAAGAAAAAAGAAGAACCCAAAGTTGAGGAAAAACAGGTTGCTAAAAAGCCGGCTGCTGAAGAACCCAAAGTTGAAGAGAAACAACCGGAACAAGAATTGATCAAAGCGAAAGCGGATAAGCTTAAAGGCCTGAACATTCTTGACAAGATTGATCTTCCGGCCGAAAAGAAAAAAGAACAGCCTGCAGGAAGTTCCGATCAAAAGGGAAGAACCGATGGACAAAAACGTCCGCGCAAACGTCTGCCCGCTCCGGCCGCAGGACAAACCAACCTCAGACAAGGCGGTGGAAACCGTAAAGGTCCGTTACCTCCGCGCACACAAAAGGCTGAGCCAACCGAAAAGGAAATTCAGGAACAGATTCGCGCTACACTCGCTAAGCTTAGTGGTGGCGGCAAGAAGGGTTCCGGTTCAAAATACAGAAGAGAAAAACGTCAGGCCGTATCCGATGCGGATGATGAAAGAATATTGCAGGAAGCAGCCGATTCAAAAACACTGAAGCTTACTGAATTTATTTCAGCGAATGACCTGGCGTCATTGATGAATGTTTCAGTGAACGAAGTTATTTCAACCTGCTTAAGCCTCGGGATGTTCGTTTCGATCAACCAGCGGTTAGATGCGGAAGCGATCACCGTGATTGCCGATGAATTCGGGTACGAAGTTCAGTTCATCTCTGCGGAAGAAGATGAAGTGATTGTTGAAGAAGAAGATGAAGAGAACCTGGATCCGCGCGCACCGATTGTTACCATCATGGGTCACGTAGATCATGGTAAAACTTCCCTGCTGGATTATATCCGTACAACAAAAGTTACTGCATCCGAGGCAGGTGGGATCACCCAGCACATTGGCGCGTATGATGTGACTACCAAAAAGGGTAACAAGATTGCCTTCCTCGATACACCGGGTCATGAAGCGTTTACCGCGATGCGTGCCCGTGGTGCGAAATTGACAGACATTGCAATCATTGTGGTGGCAGCCGATGACGATGTGATGCCGCAAACAAAAGAAGCGATCAATCACGCGCAGGTTGCAGGTGTACCGATTGTTATCGCGATCAATAAAATTGATAAGCCGGGAGCGAACCCGGATAAAGTAAGAGAGTCGCTTTCGAAAAATAATATTCTTGTTGAAGAGTGGGGCGGTAAATATCAAAGCCAGGAAATCTCCGCGAAAACCGGGCAAGGCATTGAAGACCTTCTTGAGAAAGTATTATTAGAAGCAGAAATTCTGAACCTGAAAGCAAATCCTGACAAGGCTGCTGTAGGTTCGATCATTGAAGCTTCATTGGATAAAGGCCGCGGCTATGTGGCCACGATGATGGTGCAAAGCGGAACGTTGCGCATTGGTGACATTGTTGTTGCCGGAGCACACTACGGCCGCGTAAAGGCGATGTTTGACGATACCGGAAAACGGATCAACGAAGCGGGCCCCTCAACACCGGTACAGATGCTGGGTCTTGATGGCGCGCCACAGGCCGGTGAAAAAATTGTAGTAATGGAATCTGACCGTGAAGCACGCGAGCTTGCGGCCAAGCGCGGACAGATCTTGCGTGAGCAAAGCATCCGTACGAAGAAACACATTACACTCGATGAGATCGGAAGACGTCTGGCGATCGGTAACTTCAAGCAATTGAATGTGATTGTGAAAGGTGACGTGGACGGTTCGGTTGAAGCGTTGTCTGACTCACTGCTGAAACTTTCAACAGGCGAAGTTCAGGTGGCGATCATTCACCGTGGTGTGGGTCAGATATCCGAATCGGATGTATTGCTGGCGTCAGCTTCCGATGCGATTATTGTCGGCTTCCAGGTTCGTCCTTCGAATGCAGCCAGAAGAATTGCCGAGAACGAAGAGATTGAAATCCGTCTATACTCGATCATCTACGATGCGATCAACGAGGTGAAAGCCGCGATGGAAGGTATGCTTGCACCTGAAACGCAGGAGGTGATCGTGGGTAACGCAGAGGTTCGTGAAGTGTTCAAGATCACGAAAGTAGGAACGGTAGCAGGCTGTATGGTAACCGATGGTTTCCTCAAGCGCTCGAACCCGATCCGTTTGATCCGCGATGGTATTGTGATTTACTCCGGAGAAATGGGCGCGCTGAAACGTTTCAAAGACGATGTATCGGAAGTGCGCTCAGGCTTTGATTGCGGTATCAGCATCAAGAACTTCAACGACATTAATGTTGGCGATGTGATTGAGGCGTACGAGACGCGTGAGGTGAAAAGAACATTGTAATTATAAAGTAAAGAGAAAAATAAAGTCCTGACGATTTCGCCAGGACTTTTTCTTTTTATGGGAGTCAAAAATGTCGAGGTGTAAGACTTGAAGAATTAATTTGTTCTCGGACATATCTGTTTATATCTTCTTTGGGAACACCCAGAGTTTTTTCAATTGCTGTATATAGATCATGATCATTTTTGCCGGATTTAAACGCATACTCCAATGATTCCCAGCCACCTTGTTCTAAAATCAATTGGCATAACAAAGCCCCGACAGTATATCTACAATTTGTACTTCCAATGCTCTTTTTAAGGTGTGCTAAATTACCGAAATCAAATAGAGGGTTATCGTTTGTAAATTTTTTAAGAGTTAGCAAATCTTCTCTGTAAGTATTGATATTTCCCCCGAGAAGCGTTGCTATCCCCTCATCAAAGAAAATATGAATTGTAGATCCATATTTGGCGTTAGTGTAAAAATGAACTATTTCGTGAGGATAAAACTCTGTTCCGTTACTTGCATAGATAATATTGTTATAGAGATCGACTTCGGCAGATGTTTGAATAGTTTCGAACATATTAACATCATAATCATACCCCTTGGCTCGTAACCTTTCCTCAGTATTTTTATAAAGATAGTACCTCAAATCAAGAGGTTCAGCCTTAAATTTTTCGGCAATTTCAATATTAAAAGCATCGCTTCTTTTTGCCAATGATTCATTAAACGAATGGCCGGAATCGTAGTAAAAGGTTATGGTTTTTAGGCTACTAACTTTCCATTCTTTCTTAAAAAATTCAGAATAACGATGAAAGGCGAAACCGTGTGATTCCTTAGCCGCGACAACATTGTATATAGCAAGAATATCTGCTCCATTAGTGTCTGATCTCGCAAAAAGTGTTTTTAAGATATAAGCTGAATCGATTTTTTGAATACTCAGTATAGAAGGTTTATACTCTGAGAATTTTCTCGTTCGATAGCAAATGGAATGGATTTCAAAGTCGGGTAGCTTATGTGTTAATTTTTCTTGATAAGACCATAAGTGACTGTCCATGTAGTAAAAAGTATCTCTGGTATTAAGGTATTTTTCCCATATCCCAATCACCATTGCTTCTTCTTCAGTAAGCCTATTCTTCAAGTTATTATTAAGTGTCACTTTGATATTAAGTGAGTCAGAATGAATTCCATCATCCGTATCGTAAACACCCGTTCCCCACATAAAGAATCCGCCAACAAAAACAATGATTACTCCGACAATAACTAAGGTTGTGATTAATCCCCTGCTCATGTTTTTACAATTAATTGTAAAGTGAAATTGCAGATAATTTATTGATCGAAAGAGAAAGCTTACTGGGTGGCACTCTCTGCCATTTTCTCCATGTTATCCGCGATGCGAAGCTGTTCAATGAAACCATCGATGTCGCCATTCATCACAGCCGGCAAATTGTGCTGTGTGTAGCCAATGCGGTGATCGGTTACGCGGCTTTGCGGATAATTATAGGTACGGATTTTTTCAGATCGATCACCCGTTTTAACCATCGACTTACGTGCCGAGCTGATTTCTGAATTCTGCTTTTCAGTTTCCAGCTCATAGAGCTTGGCGATCAGCATTTTCATGGCGCGCTCGCGGTTACCATGTTGTGACCTTTCCACCTGGCAGGTGATCACAATACCCGTAGGTTTATGTGTCATCTGCACTTTGGTTTCAACCTTGTTTACGTTTTGTCCGCCCGCACCGCCTGAACGCGAAGTCTGCACTTCAATATCGGCTGGATTGATTTCAATGTTAACATCTTCCACCTCTGGCAATACAGCAACCGAGGCAGCAGAGGTATGAACGCGCCCCATGGTTTCCGTATCGGGAACACGTTGTACGCGGTGAACACCGGATTCAAATTTGAAAAGCGCATAGGCGCCTTCACCGGTTACGCTGCACACAATTTCTTTATAGCCGCCTGCCGTTCCTTCCGTTGAGTCAAGGACCGTTAATTTTAATCCGCGCTTTTCACAAAAGCGCTGATACATTCTGAAGAGGTCGCCTGCAAAAAGCGCGGCTTCATCACCGCCTGTTCCGCCCCGGATTTCGAGGATGATGTTCTTATCATCGTTGGGATCTTTCGGGATCAGCATTTCTTTCAGCACACCGTCAAGCTCTTCAATTTTTCCAGCCAATTCATCAAGCTCTTCCTTGGCAAGCTCGCGCAGATCCGGATCTTTCTCCTTTTCCAGCAGTTCTTTTGCCTGCTGCTGATGGTTTAATGCATCGCTGTATTGATTGTATTTTATAACAATTTTCTCAAGGTCTTTATACTCCTTGTTCAGCTGCATGTACTTTTTCATGTCCTGGATTATATCAGGCTGTACAATCAGCTGGCCTACCTCCTCAAACCGGAGCTTCAATTCTTCAAGTTTCTGGATCATATTCAGGAAATCGCGACAAAGTTAATCAGGATTTGATCAGGATTAATGGATTTAAGGATTTGCGGGATTTATATTCATATCCCTAAAATCCGGATCGGTATTGAGACTTGGCAGGAGAACCGTAGTTTTACCAAATGAAAAAGTTATTGATCATTTCGTTCGTGCTCCTGACGGCTTGCGGAGGCTCACTTTCTGATGAGCAGCGCAAGCGGATGCGGGAGGCAAGCGGGCAGCAGGCGATTGTGAAGGTAACGGAAGCCGAAATTTTAGATGCTGCTTTTGTGAAGGGGAGAAGCGTTATGAGCCGGCTCCGCGAAAGCAATCCGGATACAAGCAAAGTTTCAGCAGAAGAAACGGTGAGAATTCACTGGCTTGCTCCGGGCAAAGCACACGGCTTAGAGATTGAGCAGCAGCTTATCGAAGCGTATCTTAACAGCCTGCTTACAGGCACACCCTTACAGGACAATGTTCAGAAAATCGGTGAAGACTCTTTATTGTACACAAACCCCGTTGTTATTACGCGAGCCGATAGTTCGATTGAAATTAAAGGGACATGGAATATCTGGATGTCGAAAAGGGAGCTTATTCTTGCCATGGGTAAAAAATAACGCGGCACTTGCTTTGCAACCGGATCTATAGGTTTCGTGTCTAATAGTCAGATTTGAGTTTTGTTTCGTATGCAGGTATTGAAAGGTTTTTTAGTTGTTCTTTTTGCCGTGGCGGTTGTTTCCTGCTTGCCGGAGCAGGAGGTTAGGTTATACGCTGTTACTTACATTTTTAAAGATTCAGTATCCGGGTGGGAAGGGGATTTTGCTGATTACCCGGTAGGTGCAACCGGATATGATCTTAAGGCTGAATTAGACACACTTCCGTATAACCTCAATGCGGACTCGACAAAAAAAGCATTTTTAATTTCGGGCACTAACCTCAACGATGATCTGTTCATGTTCATCAGGCGAAAAGTTTCCGGGTTACGTAAGAATACAACTTACGAGATCCTGTTCAATGTGCGCCTTGCTTCCAATGCCCCAACGGGTGAAATTGATACAGTCGGAGTGCCCGGAGAAGATGTGTATCTTAAAGTTGGTGCCTCCACGGTGAAACCCGAAAAGGAAATTGTTGATGGTTCTTATCAACTCAATATTGATAAGGGGAACCAGTCGGAGGGCGGGGAGAATATGATTGTGATCGGGCATGTTGGCGTTGCGCCCACTACGGTGAACTATGCGATCATCGTTAGAAACAACAACTCAGGCAGCGGCATGTATGCAACCACGAATGACCTGGGTGAGCTATGGCTGATCGTAGGAACGGATTCCGGTTTTGAAGGTCAGACTACCTTGTACTACACACAGATTGATGTATTGTTCAACCAGGTTAACTAATCTTTCTTTTTCTTTTTCTTTTTTGATTTTGGAATGTTTCCGATCCGCGGATCGCCTTTTCTGATAAGCGAACAAATCTTCATCACGGATTCTTCAAAGTCATCGGCTTGCTCAGGAATGATCTGCCAGTTGGTTTCACTGCCCCCGCCCAGCACATAGATCGAGCGCATGGACGGAAGAATTTTTTTCAATCCTTCGTGATGTTCGGGTTTTGTGGCAACCCATACTCCGTTGTCATCGGGGTGCGAATCTTTACTGCGTAAAGCCAATACGATCTTTTCACCTACATAAACTCCAAAGCAGCCAAACATCGGATTGGTGCGCGGATTCAGGGAATCAAGCTCATCCAGCACAAAACGAAACGGAATCGAAACTTGCTTTTTCATGCTTAACTTTTGTTAAAGCAGCGTGACTACGCATTAACCCACTGAACCTTTTCTGCAACCGGGTTTCTTCTGCTAACCTGGTTGGTATGTTTCGGCATACCCACATGAAAAAACCCGATGATCTTATCTTCCGGTGCGAGGCCGAAGGCTTCATTCGCTTCTTTATAAAACGTAACTCCACCCGTGCTTAAGTAAGCCCCAATGCCGTTGGCCGAAGCTGTTAAATGCATGTTCTGTACGGCAATAAAGGCTGAGCCAAGCTCTTCAATTTCCGGGAGGGATTTTTTTTCGTCCCGCTTCATGTACACGAGAATGATGTGTGATGATTCAAGCGGTTTCGTTAATAAATTATTGTACTTGGTTTCATCGAACGTTCCTTCTGCTTTCGACTTCTTTTCATAAAGAGCCGACTGAACAGCGCCCAACTTTTTTCTGCCTTCACCACTGTACACAATAAACCTCCAGGGTTCCGTGAATTTATGCGTAGGCGCCCAGTTTGCATTTTCCAGCATTTGATGAATGATTGCATCATCCACTTTTTCTCCCGTGTAATCCCTGGGGAAAATTGAACGCCTGGACTGAATAAGCTTGTTTACTGTTTCTGCTGTAGTCATTATTTCGGGAACATTTTCGGATCAATGCCCGGAATAAGCTTCATGGCATTTTTATAGTAAATCTTTTTAAGCACGTCATCGGGAAGGCCCAGCCCATACATTCTCCAGAATGCGTGGTAGCGCTTATGGTACGGAAAATATTCATCCTCCGTTTCAAGCACTCTGAAATACGTGGAGTATTCTTCCGGCACCCACGAATCTTTTCCAAAAAGAACGCGGTCCTGGTATTTGATGAGGAATGCTTTAGCCGTGCGCGGCTGTCTGCCAAGCTCGGCAATCACAGCGCCAATCTCGGTATACATATTTGGATATTGATCCAGTAAGCCGCTTAACTTTTTAAGGTCGTTTGCATACCAGCCTAAGTGTGCATTGATGAATTTTGTTTTCGGATGTTTTTTGAAAACGTTGTGCTGCTCGGCAATTACTTGTTCGAAGCTTGGAAAGGAACTGTCGTATCTTCTGCCCGGATGTGTTTTCAACTCAAGCCAGCGTTCGTTCAGACTGTCGATCGGGTCCCAGAAAGGCTTGGGATCTGCTGAATGGATTAATACCGGGATGCCCAGTTCTCCGCATTTTGCCCAGATGGGATCGATGCGCGGATCATCAATGGCAATTCGTTTACCGCTTTTGTCTTTATTATGCAGGCCAAGACTTTTATAAATCTTTAATCCTTTCGCGCCCCGTTTTACATCATCTTCCAGTTGCTTAACCATGCGCGTCTGCCATTCCGGATTATCGATGTCAGCGAAGTCAACGTTTGTGAAGAGAATGAAACGCGCAGGGAAATGAGTTCGGATATTTTCAAAAGATTTTTCAAGGTGATCACCGGCACTTCGGAAGCCGCGTCCGCTTAGGTTGACCATTACGCCCATGTTTAGCTCGTCCATGAACTTCACGCGCTGGCTCAGGTCAGCGGTGTGCATGTCGAAGTAATGATTGTGAATGTCGATGAACGGAAATTTTGCTTTGGTAAGCTTATGCCCCGGCACCACTAAGGTTGAGGGCGGATCATAGCTTTCAAAATCCATTTTCATATCGAGCGCCTTTTCCTGCGCGCGTACAGAAAGAGCAATTGCGAAAAAGAGGATGAGCAGAAGGGAGGTGTTACGGATCATGCGGAAAGATTTGTGACAAAATACGGACTAACAACACAATAATTGTTAAAAACCTCCCATCACGGGCAAGATTGTTACCAGTGGAAAAACCGGTACAGGATTGGCTGAATGGTATAAAATCTGGCTGGCCAAACATTTTTTCATACTTTAGCTTCATGAACAGGAATACACTGCTTACACTCTTATTTGTATGGATTGCTTCAGCGGCAGGCGCCCAGGATCAACTGGATGCAGCGAAAAAGAAAATCGAGAAGAAAGATTTTGCCGGAGCAAAGGCAGATCTTTCCAAAATCATCGCGGCAAATCCTAAAAACAAGCAAGCCTATGTTTTAAGCGGGCAGTCGCGGTTGGGCCTGGAGGATTTTTACGGAGCCATCGGTGATTATACCTATGCGCTTGAAATAGACTCAACCCTGGCAGAAGCCTGGAACAGCCGCGGCATTGCGAAAGCTGCACTGGGTGATAACGAAGGAGCCATACTTGATTTCGATAAAGCGGTTAAGTTCAATGCGAAGAAGAGCGAATATTATACAAACCGCGGATTTGCCAAATACGATGTTGAGGATATAGAAGGCGCATATTTCGATTTTTCAAAAGCGCTCGAAATCGGGCCGGCTGATGCGGATAAGTATTTTAACCGCGGCTCGACCAAGGCCGACCTGGGTGAATACATCAGCGCCATTGATGATTATACCAAAGCGATTGAACTTGATAAAACCGATGCAACGCTGTTTAACTACCGGGGTGTAGCCTATTACAGTGTTGAAAATTATGATAAAGCTATTGCCGATTACACAGAGGCCATCCGGCTCGACCCGAAAGACCCGCTGCAAATTGAGAACCGCGCGTTAGCGAAAGTGGCGAAAGATGATTTTAAAGGTGCGCTCGCGGATTACAACAAAGCAATCGAGTTAAGCACCGATAACCCCGATCTCTTTCATTTGCGGGGTATCGTTAAATATTACCTGGATGATCACGATGGTGCAATCGCAGATCATACGAAAGCGATCGGTCTTGATCCGACAAATCCTGCCTATTATGATGACCGCGCGTTAAGCCGTAAAGAGAAGGAGGATTACACAGGCGCACTGGAAGACCTGAGTACATCCATTGTACTTTACCCAACCGATGCAGATACGTTTTATCAGCGCGGGCTTGTTAAGCTGGCCATGAACAACAATTACGATGCCTGCCTGGATTTCAAAACAGCAGAAGAGCTTGGTTCACCGGAGGCGAAAGCGGCCATCAGGAAGAACTGTAAATAGTTACGGAGTGAAGGTCGCGGTTATTTTGAACGGCCTTTCCGGAAGAAAGAAACTTTTTTATTCCCGCCTGCTTCCGGTAATTCGTGAATACGCGACTGCCGGTGTTTTTGAAACGCGTTCACGAACTGATGTCTTTGACTTTTCTGTAAAGGCCGTTTCTGAAAATTATGAGCTGATTATTGCAGCCGGAGGTGATGGAACGATCAACCAGGTTGTAAACGGTATGCTCAAATCAAATGCTTCGGCTGAGCGATTACCCATGCTCACGATTCTCCCGGTGGGGAGCGGAAATGATTTTGCCCGAACGGTTAACATTACGCTGCGCGCTGAAGATCTGAAGAAACGATTGACATGCCTGATGCCCGGCCTGATTGATGTTGGCGCTGTAACCTTTCAAAAAGAAGGCAAGGAGCATCATTCATACTTTATTAATGTGGCCTCTGCCGGCATGGGGCCAGAGGTATTGAACAGGATGAGTTCAGGAAAAAAGCGATTGGGTTCTGCCATGGCATACTATGCGGCAATCCTGTCAACGTTCTGGTCGTATCGATGCATGCCGGTTGCTATTAAAACATCATCATGGCAATGGAATAATAAACTGCGCACACTGGCTGTCGGGAACGGAAAGTTTTTCGGAAGCGGGTTGTGCATTGCCCCGGATGCAAAACCCAATGACGGAATGTTCTCAGCATTTGTTTGCGGAGCGGTTTCAGTATTGGATTTTATCCGGTATACAAACACATTAAAAAATGAGCGCAACGTTATTCACCCGAAAATTGAATATAAAACGGCTGAAACACTAGAACTGACATCTGAATTGCTCTGCAGGATTGAGGCAGATGGTGAATTGCTTGGATTTCTTCCGGCCCGCGTGGAAGTTATCCCGGGAAGGATTAAATTTCTTTATTAAACTTCCTCCGTGCATTCACATTTTCAAGAAGCCTACGATAAACTTGAACGCCAGCGTCAGCAATTGCTGGGTCGGATTAAAGATCTGCCGGAAGACGTTTACGCAACTGCCCCGAAGGGCAAATGGTCCATTGCCCAAATCGTAATGCACCTGCTTACTTCAGAAAGACTTTCTGTCGGTTATATGAAGAAAAAATCGTTAGGCATCGAAACTCTTCCGGACTCCGGGCTTAAGCAGGTGATTGTATCGGGTATTCTTAAAATTTCGCAGCGCGTTCCATTCCGGTACTAGGCGCCTGCTGTAATTGTTGAAAACACACCCGAAGCTCTTCCCGCTGAAGAAGTAATACGAGATTGGGATAAATCCAGAAATGACCTGAAACAATTTCTTGAAAGCATTCCCTCTAAGCATTACCGCAGGCTCATCTTTAAGCATCCCATAGCCGGGATGCTGAACGCTGAACAGGCTCTGAAATTCATGTATGAACACATCAATCACCACCTGCCCCAGATCCATCGCCTCTTAAACCGTTAATCCGATGCCTGTAAATATTTTGCAAGGTTTTATTGGCTTGCTGAACTATCTTTCGTTTTTAACCCTATCCTCCATGAATAGACTCAGGCTTTTTATCGCGCTTCTTTTTATTTCTGTTTCTGCTACCGCACAACAAAAGCTTTTAAGTCCGAAGGAATTTTTAGGGTACGAACTGGGCGAACGCTTTACACGCCATCATCGCGTAGTGGAGTATTACCAGCATGTGGCCAGCGTGATGCCGAATGTGTCGTTGTTCATGTATGGAGAAACGTATGAACACCGGCCGTTAATTTATGCCGCGGTGGCATCACCGGAGAACAGTAAAAACCTGGAACAAATCCGCCTGGATAATTTGCGGAGAGCCGGGATGGAGAGCGGAACCCTGGCCACAAAAGTTGCGCTGGTGTGGTTAAGCTATAATGTTCACGGTAACGAAGCCAGTTCCCTGGAAGCATCCATGCAAACGCTTTATGAGCTGGCTGATCCCAACAACACACGATCGCAGCAAATGCTGAAGAATACAGTTGTCATTCTTGATCCCTGCATAAATCCGGACGGACGCGACCGGTATGCAAACTTTTATAATCAATACGGAAACTTTCCGCCAAACCCGGATAGCGATGGCAAAGAGCATCGTGAACCCTGGCCGGGCGGAAGATCGAATCACTATTTCTTCGACCTGAACCGCGACTGGGCATGGATGACCCAGGCGGAATCGCAGCAGCGCATAAAAGTGTACAACGAATGGCTTCCGCATGTGCATGTTGATTTTCATGAACAAGGCGCGAACAACCCGTATTACTTTGCACCGGCCGTTGAGCCGTTTCATGAAGTGATCACACCCTGGCAGCGCGAGTTCCAGGTGATGATTGGTAAAAACCACGCGAAATATTTTGACGCGCAAGGCTGGCTGTACTTCACCAAAGAAATTTTTGACCTCTATTATCCCAGCTATGGCGATACGTATCCAACGTATAGCGGAGCAATCGGTATGACGTACGAGCAGGGGGGAAGCGGAAGAGCCGGGCTGACGATAACAACCAACGAAGACGACCCGCTTACGCTGAAAGACCGGCTGATGCACCATCACACCTCCGGCATGTCAACCGTGGAAATTACTGCGCAGAACGCAACCCGGGTTGTGGATGAGTTTGAAAAATATTTTAAGGAAAGCGTGAACAATCCTTCGTCAACCTATAAAACGTACGTGATTAAAAGTGATAACAGTCCGGATAAGATAAAGCAACTGGCTTCCTGGATGGACAAACATGGTATTAAATACGGTCATGGATCAGCAAAAGCTTCGCGCGGGTTTGAGTACGCAACACAAACTGTTCAGAATGTTAACGTAACTGCCGAAGATTTAGTGATCAGTGTGTATCAGCCTAAGTCGAAATTCATTACAACGCTCTTCGAACCGCAATCGAAATTGCCAGACTCCGCAACCTACGACATTACCGCGTGGAACCTGATGTACAGCTACGGCCTTAAAGCCTATGCACTGAATGAGCGAATTAATGTAACCAAACCTTATCAACCGAAAACAGCGGATAATTCCACGGTCAGCGCAAAACCGTATGCGTATATGTTTAAATATAAGAGCTTACGCGATGTTGAATTTCTCGCAGCGTTGCTGAATAAAAAAGTCAAGGTACGGCTGGCGATCCAGCCGTTTAAAGTATCGGGTGAAGCATTTGATGCCGGAACATTGATTGTTACACAGCGCAACAACGAAAGCGTTCAGGACTTTGATAACCTGGTTCAAACACAGGCGAAACAGATGGACCGGAAAATTTATACCACTACAACCGGTTTTGTTGATGCCGGAAGGGATTTCGGATCGGATTACGTGGCGTACCTGAAAGCGCCTAAGGTGGCAATGCTTACGGGTGAGCAGACTTCTTCCTTATCCGTGGGTGAGATCTGGCATTTCTTTGAGCAGCAATTGCATTACCCGGTAACGCAGATCGGAACAGATTACTTTAAATCCGTTGAGCTTCACAAGTATGATGTGCTGGTGGTTCCGGAAGGCAATTACCGGTTGTTTGATGAAAAGACGCTGGGCGATGTAAGCAGTTGGGTGAGCAATGGCGGAAGGCTGATCGTGATCGCGAATGCGTTAAACTCATTTGTTGATCAGAAAGGCTTCGGCTTAAAACTGTACACCAATGAAGAGGAGAAGAAGGCCATGGAAAAACTGGAGACTGCCCGGAAAGAAAAAGAAGGCTTGTTAACGTATGAGGCAGCCGAACGAAAATCAATTTCCGAATTTATGCCGGGCGCGATTTATAAAACCACGCTCGATAAATCGCACCCGCTGGCGTTCGGGTTGGGAGAGACGTATTATTCATTGCGTGAAAACAGTTTGCGCTTTGGGTTTATCGAAGACGGCTGGAATGTGGGCATCATAAAAGGAAAAGCAAAACCCGTACAGGGGTTCACCGGGTTCAGGGCAAACAGCAAGCTGGATAACTCCTTAGTGTTTGGCGTGGAAGAAAAAGGCCGGGGCCAGGTAATTTATTTTGTCGACAACCCGCTGTTCCGGAGCTTCTGGGAGAACGGTAAAATGGTTTTCTCGAACGCGGTGTTTTTGGTGGGCGGGCAATAGGTTCAGGTGTCCTACACCTTCAAGGTGTAGGACACCTGAATAACTTAAATAGCTTTGATGGCCGAATCATAATCGGGCTCCTGCCCGATCTGCGGAACAAGTTCGGTGTGTGTTACCTTGCCATTTTTATCAATTACTACAATTGCACGCGCGAATAATCCTGCGAAAGAAGAATCGATTAACTCTACTCCGTATGTTTTGGAAAAGCCCAGGTTCCTGAAATCGGAAACGAGGTATACATTGCTGATGCCTTCGGTCGCACAGAAACGTTTCATGGCAAACGGAAGATCCTTGGCAATGTTCAGCACTACGGTATCCGGAAGGGATGCAGCACGCTTGTTAAACTCCCGAACGGAGGATGCACAAACATTTGTGTCAACGCTGGGAAAAATATTTAACACGACATTTTTACCCGCGTAGTCGCGCAGGCGGATTTCTTTCATGTCGGTTGCCGTTAGAATAAAATCCGGTGCGGTTGAATTAACTTCCGGAAGACTGCCATTGGTGTTGACGAACTGTTCGCCAAGTTTGGTTTGTGCCATAGAATTGCGTTAAAAGCTTTAAAGGTAAAATTATTTACAATTATATTGAATGATAATTTAACAGCGGAATGTTTGAATTGTTCAAAAGAGAGCCTGAAACAAAAATTATCGACAAAGTCTGGATGTCGGCTGAGGCAAAATATAAGGCATGTGCGGCTATGGCTGCCGCAAATCCGGGCTGTGTTTTTATTTGCTGGTTCCCGGAAACATTCAATATCCTGAAGGATTCTTTAAGCGGGAATAATCTGATGCTTGCCAGCCAGTCCGCGTCAATGCCGTTGCAGGATAAGATGGTTGTTTTTGCAGAACATCATCCGCTGTGCCGGAAGGAAATAGCGCTTTTTAAACTGCTCAACCTGAAAGAAGCTCCTGTACTCTCTTCATTAGACGAACCATTGTTCATGTGGTTTGGCGGAGAGAAAACGATCGGGTTGATGAAAAAGCTCGGCATGGATGAAAACGAAGTTATCGGCTCTAAGCTTATCACCAAATCCATCCGCAATGCGCAGCAAAAAATTGAAAAGCAGGTTGTGGCTGAGCGCGAGGCGGCTTCGCAGCAGGAGTGGCTCAACCTTAATCTTCCCAAATAGTTATTCGTCTTTTAAAACGTTTACCGGATTTGTGTTTGCAGCCTTGAGTACGTGATAACTTGTAACTAAGATGGCAATCAGCAATATGCCTCCGCCCGCAACGGCAAATGCCACGGGTGATAGTTTTGTATGATAATTGAAATCTTCCAGCCAGTTATTGAGCAGCCAGGTACACACGGGCACACTTAGCACAATGGCGATGAAAATCAGATACATATACTCACGCACCATCAGCAGCCAGATACCCGATACAGAAGCGCCCACTACTTTGCGGATGCCAATTTCTTTGAGCCGTTGCTCAAGTGTGTAAATGATCATACCCAGCAACCCAAAGCTGGCAATCAGGATGGCCAGGGCAGCGAACAGTGTTAACCCCTGACTGAATTTTTCTTCCGACCGGAATGCACGGCTGAAGGAGTCGTCTACAAAACTGTATTGAAACGGGTGATCGCCCGCAAATTTGCTCCAGGTTTTGGTTACACCGGCAATCAGGGTTTTCAGGTGTTCTGTATCACCTGGTTTTACGCGCATCACAATAAAATGATTTTGCCCGGAATACATAGGCCCTTCTTTATGAAAAATGGCCATCGGCTGAATAGGGCTTTGTATCGACCAGTAGTGATAGTCGCGCACAACGCCCACTATTTCGAAGGTACTTCCGCCCGGATATTCGATCTTTTTCCCTAAAACACTTTCGTCAACGTTCCAGCCAAACGACTTCACAGCAGTTTCGTTAAGGATAATGCGTTCTTTATCCCCCGGAATTGCTTCTGAAAAATTTCTTCCCAGGATAATGTCTACTTGCAGGGTGTTGACAAACGCCTCATCAGCTTTGCAAAAATTCATGGGCATCAGGTTGTCCGAACCTTCTCTTCTGAACGAGTCGCCATCGTACAAATCGGGGGGCACCGAGCTGCTCCATGCAGCCTGCTCTACACCGGGAATGGTTTCCAATTCATGCTGAAATGCTGCCGCATCGCTTACCCATTCCACCCGGTTAAGCACCATCAGGTTTGCCCGGTTGAAGCCAATATCCTTTTGTGCCAGGAAACGCATTTGCTGAAACACGACAAGCGTGGAAACAACTAATGTCATGGAAATAAAAAACTGAAACGTTACCAACCCGTTGCGCAGCAATTTGCCCTGCTTGCCGGTTCGCAACTTTCCTTTTATTGCTTCCACAGCCGAATGCCGGCTCAGAAAAACAGCGGGATAGCTGCCCGACAGCAGGCTCATCAATACAATTAAACCGCCAAGTACCAGCGCAATTTCAGATGCCGTGCTGAGGCCCAATCGTAAATCCGTTCCGGCCAACAGATTGTAAAACGGAAGAACGATTTGTGTTACGCCCAAACCAATCACAGCCGCAATACAGCAAAACATAAACGCTTCCGAAAAGAAATGCAGCGCAAGCTGGCGCTGACTGGAGCCTAATATTTTCCGCAAACCCGATTCTTTGATTCTGCGGAGGTATTGTGCCGTGGAGAGGTTCATAAAGTTGATGCACGAAAGCAGCACAATAAACACCATGATACCGATCAGCACATAAACAATTTTAACGTTGCCTACATCATTCAGGCGATTATAAATATTGGAGGAATGCAGACGAATGGCAGTAAGGGGCTGCACAAACAGTTCCCAGTTTTTTCCGCTCTTTAAATAATCATCGAACGTTTGTCCGGTAGCACGCTCTAACCATGGGCCGGCATACTTGCGCGGAAGCAAGTCGAGCTTGGCTTGCAGTGTTTCGGGCGATGCATGTTCATCCAGCAGCACAAAGGTTTCAAAGGTTGTCCAGAACCATTGCTCGTTTGATCTGGCAACCCGCGGATTCGTATTCATCGACATCAGCATGTCGAACCGGATGTAGGAATTTTCCGGTATATCTTTCGCAATGCCGGTTACCTCGCAGGTAAATTCTATTTTCCCGGAAGGAATGATTGTTGAAAACTGCAGGAGTTTTCCCAGCGCCTCGGTTGTTCCGAAATATTTCGCGGCTGTTTTTTCGGTAAGAACAACCGAGGCGGGTTTCTTCAGGGCGGTTACTTCATTGCCGTGGAGCAACGGAAAAGTAAACACGCTGAAAAAATTGGAATCAGCGGCCAGTATACCCGATTGGTCGAAAGATTTTATATCCGTTTTAGAGGCTGCATGTGTAACGATGTAATCTCCGGCCGGATGAATGCGAACCACTTCCTTAGCTTCGGGCACATCGGAGAGAATTGCATACGCCACACCAGGCCCCAACGATGCAAACTGGTTGGGATCATGATCGCCCCAGATAAAGGTTTGATTGATGCGGTAAATATTGCCGGCTTTTTTGTGGAACCTGTCGTAGCTGAACTCGTGCTGAACATAGAGATAGATCAGCAGCGTACTCGCGATGCTTACCGTTAATCCCAGCAAATTGATCAGGGAGAAAAGCTTTTGTCTGCGAAGGTTCCTCACAAACAACAGGACGTAATATTTCAGCATGGCGATCGGGTTTGGGGAGCATGATACGAAATGCGTACCAGGCCAAAATAGTGAATTTTTGGCCCGGTTTACCATTTCATGCTGTTCGGTTACACCATGCGGTGTTCGTTTTTGGGATAATCTGAACCGCTAAAAACACACGCAGAACTTCAATATTTTTGAGCGGGTAACGACCATGAAAAATGAAAGGAAAGAAATAAAAGTTATTTAACGGTCATTCTATTTTAGTTAGTTTCAGGCCGTAGTATGTTCAGGCATTGAACAGGGAACACGGAAGTATAAAAATGATAAAGAAGAAATATCCGTTTTATCTGGCCATGTGTGCCATTGCAAAAAACGAAGGCCGGTATTTACAGGAATGGATTGAATACCACAGCATGCTGGGCGTGGAGAAGTTTTACCTCTACGATAATGAAAGTACGGATAATACAAAGGATGTACTGCAGCCGTATGTTGATAGAGGGTTGGTGGAATACACGTTCTATCCCGGAAAAAAAATGCAGGTAAAGGCATACCGGGACTGTGTCAAAAAACATAAGCGCGATGCGCGGTATATTGCCTTTATCGATATCGATGAATTTATTGTTCCGGTAGAACACAAAACAATCCCGGAATATCTGCAGAGCCTGGGTAAATTTTCAGGCGTACAAATCAACTGGATTGTGTATGGCAGCAGCGGTGCGAAAACACGTACCGAGGGGTTCGTCATGGAACGGTTCCTCGACCATTCGTTGCCGGACGAACCGCTGAACCGTCATGTAAAAACAATTGTAAATCCCAGACGGGTATTGTCGTTCTTCTCCGCACACAGGCCGGTAATTTTTGGTAAGTATGTTAATTCAGACGGAAAATGGGTAGTGAAGTCATTTTGGAAGCGCCCGCCCGTTACCAGCCAAATCCGGGTCAATCATTATGCCATAAAAAGCTATGAAGAATTTTTAGAAAAGCGCAGCCGCGGAAGGGCGAGGAAGGCTAACAGGATGCGCGGGCTGGGCTACTTTGACAAGCATGACAAAAATGAAATCAAACACGACACCATTATGGAAAAGTATGTGGTTGAATTAAAGAAGCGTATTCAGTAATAAGCTGCCACTCGATTTACACGTATTCAAACGTGCCGTGCGCACCTTTTACCGTAACCTGTTTTACAGCAGCAGCCTCCACGCGACCAATAACCCTTGCCTCGATGTTGAAGCAGGTTGCGATGTCGATCACCTGTTGAGCATATTGTTCGGAAAGATAAACTTCCATGCGATGGCCCATGTTAAAAACTTTATACATCTCTTTCCAATCGGTTCCGCTGGTTTCCCGGATCAGCCTGAATA
>CAZIGG010000047.1:0-21650 GCA_964538575.1 uncultured Roseivirgaceae bacterium | reverse complement strand
TTGCCAAGAAAAGCGCTGACGGTGATTTCGGATATGTTAAGCTGAATGAAGACTTAATCAAATCTTTGAAATAATTACTCACACCTTATTATTCAAAAGCCCTCCTGAAACTTCAGGAGGGCTTTTTTACGACTTTTGTATTTGGACTTTATTTCTGGGTTGGAATCTTTTGATCCTTCAGCTTTTCGTTTCCGGTTATTAGTTTGCCGTTTACGTCAAGTTCAACAATCTCATAGCCAAGCTGCTGAAGTCCCGGAAGAATTTTTGCCTTATCTCCTACCAACAGAATGTTGGTTGTTTGCGGCTTGATCCACTTCGCAGCGATTCTGTCAACTTCTTCTTTCGTCAGGTTTGCCAGTATCTTGTTCTGATGATCCACATAGTCTGCAGGCAGATCGTAATCCAGAATCCGGCCAATAAATCCAGCTTTCTGAAATCCGGTTTCATACAATAATGCATCGCGCTGACCCAATGCGCTCTTCATAAACTTGAGCTCTTCCTCAGTGATACCTTTATCCGCATAGTTTTTCAACTCTTTCATAACTTCCACAACAGCGCTGTCTGTTGCGTTGGCGCGGATACCGGAACTGAAATAAAACTCGCCCGTATACTTATCACCGTATGCATTGGTTCGGGCACCGTAGGTCCAGCCCTTATCTTCCCGGAGATTGATATTCACACGACCGTTAAAGCCGCCACCCAACGCAAAGTTGGAGAGCATCAAGCGATAGTATTCGCCCGTGGCGTCATACTTCAGACCTGTAACGCCTCCAACCCGGAATTCTGTTTGAGCTGCTTTCGGAACATCTACAAGATAAATGCGGGTCTTGTCAACGTTTGAGGGCGCAGGAATTGATGGTAGCTTAATTTCCTTCTGCGGCAATTTGTTCAGGAAACCCAGCTTACCCAGTATTTCACTTTGCGTTACGTCACCCACAACAACAAGCTCGGCATTTTTAGATGTCATGTAATTGTTGTAATAGCTTTCTACATCAGAAAGCTTCATGTTCTTGATGGTGTACTCTGTACCTGAGGCGCTGAGTCCGAGAATACTGGTACCATAATTCATTTTATCAAAAACATCAGAAGCTACAATTGCCGGCTGTGCTTTAGTCTGCTTGAAGCCTTCTATATTTTGCTTTTGAATCCGGTCAAATGCAGCCTGCGTGAACTGAGGATTAAGCATACGCTCTTCCAGCAGCGCCAGTGTCTTATCCAGATTCTTCTTCAACGTCTGGATGCTGAATGAAACTCCGTCAAACCCGCTGTTAACGTTTACAGAACTTCCAAGCTTTTGAAGCTCAGCCTGAAATTTTTCAGCCGTATAGTTTTTGGTATCCTCGTTCATCATCGATGCAAACATGCGCGCAAGGCCAATCTTCGAAGTATCATTTGCCTGAAGAATATGGCCTCCGGGGATTTTAACCGAAAGCGTTACCAGCGGAAGCTCCGTTGTCTGCGCTCCGATGGCTTTTACGCCATTATCCAGATTCTTTTTCCAGAAAGCAGGAACCTTTACAACAGGATTCGGGCCATTACCCGGCATTTCGTTGCGGTTAAATCCGTCCTTTGGCTTACTGTATTTCAATCCCGCATAGCCGTAGTCAGGAGACTTATATCCTGCTGTGTTAACGGTATAGTTTTCAGGGGCAACAATATTATCTTCTTTGCCTTTTATAACGATGCTAAGAATTACGGCAGGCCTGCCTTTTAAATATTTGTTGTAAACCCGAAGCACGTCTTCCTTTTTTACACTTGTATACCGCTCCAACTCCTTACCGATCATGTTAGGATTGCCGGTATAGGTTTGGTAGGCTGCAAGCTGCGATACTTTTCCGCTTACGCTCTGAAGACGGTTAATGTACTGAGATTCAAAGGCTCCCTTGAATTTCTCAATGTCTTCATCGGTAACTCCACGTGCTTCAAATACTTTAATTGCTTCATCGATCAGCTTTTTAGAATCCGCTAATGATGTGCCGGGCGCCGGTGTGAGCGAGATGCCGAACTGCCCGGCAAGTTCGCTTCCACTGTTAAACGCTGAAACGTTTAATGCTTTCTGAGTTTTAGTTATTTCCTGATAGAACACGGAATTCTTTCCCTGCCCTAGCACTTGTGCAAGACAGGCAAGTGCAGGTTCATCAACATCGTAATTGGGAACGGTTGGATATGTGATTGACAATTGGGGAACCCGCGCATAATTATCAACTAATGTAATATAGCGGTCAGCCTCCAATACAGGCGCAGGAAGTTTCATATTCTTAACTTCAGGCCCCCGAGGAATTGATCCGAAGTACTTTTCTGCAAGCTTCACTACGTCCGCAGGCTTAACATCTCCGCCAATGGTAAGTGTGGCGTTATTCGGGCCGTACCAGCGAAGGAAGAAATTCTTTAAATCGTTAACATCAACACGGTTCAGATCTTCCAGGTATCCAATCGTTAACCAGGAATACGGATGACCGTACGGATAAAGCGCTTTAGCCGTCATCTCACCTGCTAATCCATAAGGTCTGTTATCATAGTTCTGACCACGTTCGTTTTTAACCGTCTCGCGTTGAATTTCAAACTTGCGTTGTGTTACAGCATCCAGCAGGAAACCCATACGGTCTGCTTCGAGCCAGATCATCTTCTCAAGTTGATTACTGGGAACTGTTTCGTAGTAGTTTGTACGATCGCGATTGGTTGAACCATTCAATGTTCCACCGGCTTCCGTGACAATCTTAAAGTGCTGCTCATCACCCACGTTGTCGCTTCCCTGGAACATCATATGTTCAAAGAAATGCGCAAAACCCGACTTCCCGATCTCTTCACGGGCCGAACCAACGTGATACGTAACGTCAACGTGAACCACAGGATCGCTGTGGTCTTCGTGGACGAGCAGCGTCAGGCCGTTGGCTAACACATATTTTTCATACGGAATGATTACCTGGCTCCCCTTTTTCTCTACTTTCTCAACAAGCTTAGTTTGTGCGAATAACAAACCGGTACTTGCGATGGAGAAGCATGCGAGGAAAATAGTTTTCTTCATAAGGTTATTTTTTTTTCAAAGGTTGATTTACGAAAAAATAGTGACGCAAACCAATTGTTTTATACGAGCAGTAACGGGATCTCTTTTAAGGATATTTAGCGCTGTTGAAGATGGCTGAGAATGATTTCAGCATGAACCCGAGAATTCTCAATAAACCATTTACCGGTTTTTAATCCACCACATACTACCCCTGCCAGATAGATGCCCGGAACGTTGGTTTCCATGGTCTGTTCATTGTAAACGGGTGTGTGCCCTTCATCTTCCTGAAAAGCAATTCCGACAGCTTTCATGAATGCAAAGGGAGGCTGATATCCGGTCATGGCCAGCACAAAATCATTGGCAATTGTTTGTTCACTTTCCGGAGTTTGGATGGTGACACTCTCCTTTTCTATCCTGACAATGGACGAATTAAAGTGTGCTTTGATCGAAGACTCCTTTATGCGGTTCTCGATATCAGGCTTTACCCAATATTTAACAGATTCACGCAAGGACGCTTCGCGTACAACCATGGTAACTTCAGCGCCTTTGCGCCAGGTTTCTAATGCAACGTCCACCGCTGAATTTGCAGCGCCCACTACAACAACCTTTTGTTTGAAATATGGATGAGGCTCGTCATAATAATGCTTTACTTTGGGCAGATCTTCTCCCGGAACATTCAGCAAGTAAGGTAAATCATAAAACCCGAGCGCGAGAACAACATTTTTTGTCTTGTATTCTTCTTTTGCTGTGTATACCGTTTTGATGCCTCCGGCTGAAACGGATTTAACTTCTTCATACAAATGAACATTCAATTCCCAGCTCATGCATACCCTTCGATAGTATTCAAGCGCTTCAGAACGCGTTGGCTTGGGCCACTGCGATACAAAAGGAACACCGCCTATCTCCAGCCGATCGGATGTCGAGAAGAAGGTCATGTTAAGCGGATAGTTATAAAGGGAGTTAACAAGACATCCCTTATCCAGGATCAGGTAACGTTTACCAGCCTTCTTTGCTTCGATACCGCACGCTAACCCAATGGGCCCGGCTCCTATGATGATAAGGTCATAAATCATTAAGTCTTTGAAGATTTCTTAAAATCAATAACTGTCTGAAAAACAAGCGCCAACCCTATTACAATCATACAACCGATAATGTTATACAACAAGAAGGCAAGTTCAGTAAACTTATAACAATACAACACTACTGCTTCTGCGATCAGTGCAGCCCAGAAAACGGCTGTGCCGTGAACACGCTTTACATAAAACGCAGCCAGAAAAATACCGAGTATCGTTCCGTAAAAAAGTGAACCCACAATGTTCACAAACTGGATCAGGTTTTCCGCAAATCCCGCCAGCATGGCAAATACCATCCCGATAACAGCCCACAAAACGGTAAACCAGCGTGAAGCTGCCAGGTAATGTTCAGGATTACCATGTTGGTTCACCGAACGTTTATAAATATCAACCGTTGTTGTTGAAGATAGCGCATTCAGCTCACCCGCCATCGATGACATCGCTGCACAAAAAATAACCGCCATTAAAAGCCCGACAATGCCATGCGGGAGATGTGTTAATACAAAATTGAGAAAGATGTAGTCCCTGTCCTGGGTTTTTGCACCCGGTAAGCCTTTTGCAACAGCCTCCTTTACATTTGCCCTAATCTCTTTTTCTTCCTGCTCAAGCTTTAACAATGCTTGCTTTGATGAACCTGTTTCGGTATCTGACTGAATTGCGCTTACTAACGCATTTACCGCCAACTGCTTTCGAGCATACAACTCACTGTATTGCTGATCAAGTTCGCGAATTTTTTCACCCTGCCCGGTTTGCATGGCCTGTTGTTTTAAAACCTGATTGTGAAAAACGGGCGCCTGGTTAAACAGGTAAAAAACGAAGACCATAACCCCGATAAACAGGATTATGAATTGCATCGGGATTTTCAGCAAGCCGTTAAACATCAGGCCCAGCCTGCTCTCGGTAATCGATTTACCTCCCAGGTACCGCGCAACCTGAGATTGGTCGGTACCAAAGTATGATAAGAATAAAAATGTTCCGGCAATAAGACCCGACCAGATATTATATCGCTCGTTTAGGTTAAACTCAAGATTAACAAGGTTGAGCTTGCCCAACTCTCCTGCTAACTGAACTGAGTTACCAAATGAAATGCCTTTCGGTAATAGCGCAAATGCGTAAATGCCCGCCAGCAGCATCCCGCCCATAACAATTGTAAGCTGCTGCCGTTGCGTAAGGCTTACCGCACGGGTGCCGCCTACGGTAACATAGATAATAACCAATAATCCGATTAAAACAGTTGTTACAGCAATAGGCCAGTCTAAGAGCGTGGAAAGAACAATCGCGGGTGCATAAAGGGTTATTCCTACGGACAACCCGCGAAGAATAAGAAAGAGAATAGCGGCAAGCGTCCGGGTTTTTAGATCAAAGCGGGTTTCAAGATATTCGTAGGCTGTAAAAACTTTCAGCCTATAGTAGATCGGGACCATCGTAACGGAAATGATGATCATCGCAATGGGTAGCCCGAAATAAAACTGAAGAAACCGCATGCCATCTTCTACAGCCTGGCCCGGAGTTGACAGAAAGGTTATTGCACTGGCCTGCGTGGCCATAATACTAACCCCGATCATCCACCACTTCATGGTGTTGTCGCCTTTCAGGTAGCCCTCAATGTTTTTATTGCTGCGGGTTTTCCAGGTTCCGTATAGAACGATGAACGCGATCGTTCCAAAAAGAACAATCCAGTCTGCCGGATTCATCGGAACGCTTCAGTTAGGGAGTAGAACAAAATAATCTGAATGATCAGCACAACCGTCAAAAGCCAGTACCAGCTTTTCCATTTTTTGAATATGGGCGGGTTTTCAGAATCGAACATCGTGAGGTTAAAAATCAAGTGTAAAGTAATGGATAAAAACAACGCTGTGCTACAGGTTATTTGTCCGTTACACAATCAGTTAATAGTTTGTTTTAAGGGAAGATTTATGCTTTAGATGTTCCTGCCTGTTAGATCTTTCCTTTCTTTTTACCGTTAACCGAGTAAAAGCCTTCCTCATCAAATTCAATAACAATTTTAGTAAGCCTGACACTCTTCTTATCGAGAAAGTAAATTGTGTGCTGATACCCTTGAATCCGGTCTTTGATATCATCCGCGAACGCTGAAAAGACAGTCATTTTTGTTCCCGGTTCAATTTTCCGTTTCGCAACGTTAATGGAATTATCCCGAACGATTCTGAGCTTTACTGCGAGAGAATCCTTTTTCAATACCTCAAGGGTAGTTTTCAAATGAGGCAATGGTGAAACGTCCATCCGGTCGTATGGAGAAGACGCCACCTGCGACAACACCAGATTTTCAGCATTCGGATCGTTTCGTTTCCTGAAGCTGAATTCGAATTTAATAATGAACTCATCGTCCGGCTTGTACGGAACATCATCCTGAAACAGGCACACCAGCAAAAACAGATACACAATCATGTTTTAGATACAGTCTTTTCCAAAGCAGCCACGTATAGGAAAGGTACAAAAAACAGCATGGCTTTTAAGAACAATCATTTCAAACCAGCGGAACCTTCATAAAACAAAAAAAGGCAGCTACTTTCGTAACTGCCTGATCCCGAAAGCTTTCGGGAGAGCCCCCTGCCGGAATCGAACCAGCGACCTACTGATTACAAGTCAGTTGCTCTACCAGCTGAGCTAAGGAGGCTTATTCCTTTTTTACCCGATCTACTGATTACAAATCAGTTGCTCTACCTCCCGATAGCTATCGGGAGAGCTAAGGAGGCGTAAAGGAGGTGCAAAAATAAGGGTTAGATCAATCTTTGCAAATAAGATTCTAAGAAACTGTGCGGAGTAATTTGAGCTGCTGCTTGAGCTGTTTCAGGTTTTCATCCGCTTCTTTGATTTTCCCGTTGAATTCTTCCTTGTATTTATCCGCGTTTTTTGACCTGCCGAAAAACTCCAGGTTATTCCGGAGCGTAGCGATGTCATTTTCAACCTTCGAAATCTTCTTCCGGATAGTTTGTTCTTTCTGGAAAATTTTCTGCCCGCTCATCGGGTCATTTTTCAAATCTGCCAGTTCATTTTCCAGCAACAGCTGATTCTTTTCATCTACCGAAATGCCCTGGATTGAACCCGCGAACTTCCGGGCCGCCTCATGATAGCGCTTGCGGATTGCAGCAATGTCTTTCTTGGGTACAAAGCCAATCTGGTTGAACTTGTTTTCAAGCTCTTTTAAGATTGAAGGAGTTGCTGTGCTGTCGACTATATGTTTCTCAAGCTCGGCACAAACAGCTTCTTTCGCTTTTAAATTTTCAACCTGCTCACTTTCTGCCTTTCCGTGCTGATTCCGTTTTTGCTCAAAGAAAAAGTCGCATGCTTCCTTAAATTCCTTGTATACTTTTTCACGGAACTTTTCAGGAACCGGACCGATCTCCCGCCATTGATTCTGTAAATTTTTTAATTCATTTGCAGCTTTATCCCACTCCGAGCTTTCCTTGAGTTCGAGTGCACGCTGAACAAGTTCATTTTTCCTTTTAAGGTTAGCGCCTCTTTCTTCATCAAGCTTTTTGAAGAAATGACTCTTGTTGCTGAAGAATGTTTTAAAGGCTGTCCAGAACTTCTTATTAACTTCCTTTGACTTCGTTCGTGGCAATCCGCCAATGGCATCCCATTTTTTCTGAAGTTCGAGTACTTCCTTAGTCTTTTGATTCCATTCCTTGATTCTGTCCGATTGAAATGAGCTGTATTCCGCCACTTCATCCGATAACTTCGATTTTAAATCCAGGTTTACGGACAGTTCCTGCTGAAGGGTTTTCAGGTATTCATCGCGCTTCGAATAAACCGCATCGGAGGCTGCTTTGAATCGCTGCCAGACATTTTCCTTTTCCTCCATCGGTACAGGGCCGATGTGCTTGAACTCGTGGTGCAGTTCATTCAATTCCTTAATTGCATCCTTGATCTTTTCTACGTCCTTTAGCCTTTCCGCTTTTGCACAAAGTTCAATTTTGGATTCGAGGTTTTTTTTGCGGTCAAGTTCTTTTAATTCAAAGTAAATATTTTGATTGTCGTAGAACCTGTCAACCAGGGCATGGTAGTTAGCCCATAACGTTTTGTTCTGAGCGACCGGAACTGCCCCGGTATTTTTCCACTCTTTCTGAAGCTCTTTAAACTTATTGAATTGCTGGGTTGTAGGGTCCGCAGAATCAATCAGTTCCCGGAGTTTTTCCAGTAGTTCGGTTTTCTTTTTAAGATTTTCGTTACGCTGATCCTCCTGGCTTTTTAGGAGTTGCGTTTTACGGTCTCTTATCTGCTTTAACAATGCGTCAAACTGATGGGTATATTCATCGGCACGATAATCAAAATCATCTACCGCACCGCCATCGAGAATAAATCGATTTAAGGCTGAAGTTCGTTCGCGTTCTTTCAACTCATCAAACAGGGGCTTGATCTCCCGAACAGCCTGATCAAGCTTTTGCTGATTACCATCCTTCACAAGTTCCTTAAGATGGTCAACAAACTGACGCTTGGAAAAAGTTGAATAGTCGATGTGTTCAAGTTCCTCTTCAGACGCATGTTCTCCATGCTCCTGATCCACTAAATCAGCTTCGCTGTTCAATACCGTAGCGTTGGCATGGCCCACCCCATTCAAAGCCGACTCCCGTTCTTCCTTCTCGTTTTCAAGTTCCATGTCCAATTCATTACTACGCAATATGCGCAAAGTTACTAAAAATGCCCCAAAACCCTTTTAATTCAGGTTTGGGTCTACCGGGTAGTTAGCATAGACGGAAAATCTGCCGCCCATGTTACTCAATGCTTTCTTCCACAGGTTTCCGGCCCCGGTTTCAAACAATAGTTCTTCCGTTACAAAGTCACATACAATCCAGGCATTTTCTGCAAGTTCTTCCTCCAACTGGCCGGGGCCCCAGCCGCTATACCCCAGGAAGAACCGGATTTGCGATGGTTCAAGTTGTTTTGTGTCTGATAAAAAGAGCACATTTTCAAAATTTCCACCCCAGTAAATATTCTTTATTACTTCAGTTCCGCTTTCAATTTTCGGAGCGCGATGAATAAAATGAAGCGTGTCCTGCTGCACCGGGCCGCCAATAAAAATCGCTTCATCAAAATTCTTCAGTTCCTCCATTACTTCACCAACCTTTACAATGGCCGGCTTGTTTAACACGAACCCGAACGACCCTTCTTCGTTATGTTCGCACAGGAGCACAACCGTCCGGTCAAAGTTAGGGTCTTGCAGGAAGGGTTCCGATATCAGAAGCCTCCCCTTTTCCGGGGTAATTTTATTGGCGTATTTGAAAAAATCCATTTAATGCCTGTTCACAACGCGACAATAAAATACTTGTAACACTAGGATGCAAATTTTATTGAATTAGTTGACCTTGAACCGTAATTTCAAACGTATGAATGACCTCGCTTCTCTTCGGAATGAATACAGCAAAGCTGCGCTCGATGCAAAAAGCGTTTCACAGGACCCTATCAGCCAGTTTACTAAGTGGTTTGAGGAGGCGATTACAGCAAAGATTCCTGAACCTAATGCAATGAACCTGGCCACCGTAAACGAAAACGGTCGCCCGGCTTCACGCATTGTGCTGCTAAAAGGAATTGAGAATTATAAGTTTGTCTTCTACACCAACTACCAGAGCCGTAAAGGAAAAGAACTTGATCAAAATCCGGCATGCTCACTCACATTCTTCTGGCCTGAGCTTGAAAGACAGGTAAGAATTGAAGGCGTTGCATCCCGCATTGATGAAAAGCGTTCGGAAAAGTATTTTCAAAGTCGCCCGCGTGGTTCGCAGGTGGGTGCCTGGGCATCACCGCAAAGCTCAGTGATCAGTGACCGATCATTATTAGAGGAAAGAGCGAAACAAATTGAAGCTAAGTATAAAGGCCAGGAACTGCTTCCCAAGCCTAATCAATGGGGCGGTTATGAGATCGATCCGTTAATGATTGAATTCTGGCAGGGAAGACCGAGCCGGTTGCATGACAGGATTCTTTATACGAAGGATGAAAGCGAGTGGAAGATTAATAGGTTGGCGCCATAACTGTCGGAATCAGGATTTCCAGGATTGGTGGATTTTCAGGATTGTATATCAAGTTGTCCTAAAATCCTGAGAATGCTGATTCAGGCGATTAGCGTAACTGAAACAGGTCGTTAATACCGGGTGTTCGTTTCACTGTAAACCCCTCTCCATACTTCACACCAATCGCATGGCCAAGCTCAATCGCGCGCGCTTCAACCATATTCAAAAACTCGGGTGTTGAAATGTACGTGGCAGGTTCTTTACTGTTTGGATCAAAGAACTGAGTCTTGAAAGCTTTGATTGCTCTGACTTTGGTTTCCCAATAAGGTGTTACGTCCACAATAAAATCGGGTTCGATAAACTGGCTTTGGATGTAGTGGTAAACTGCGTTGGGTCTCCAGGCTTTTTGCGCATTGCCTTGCTCATCGCTGGTTTCAATTTTGGCTAATCCGGACAGGAAGCAGGAATCATAAGCTAATTGTGCACCTTTACCATGATCAGAATGTCGGTCGTGGATCGCATTAGCCAAAACGATTTCCGGCTGATATTTGCGGATTGCTACAATCACCTTGCGCTGATGCTCCTCATCATTCCTGAAAAAGCCATCGGCCAGCCCTAAATTCTCCCGAACGGCTAAACCGAGTATTTTAGCCCCTTCTGCGGCCTCTGCTGCCCTTGTTTCAGGCGTTCCACGTGTACCCAGCTCTCCTTTGGTAAAGTCCACCACACCCACTTTACGGCCTTTCGCCACGTGACTGGCAATGGTACCACCCGCGCCTAATTCGGCATCATCAGGATGGGAAGCGAGGACGAGGATGTCAAGTTTCATTGTAGTGGATAACTCAAACGGCTACTGCTGACTCCTTCGCTACTAAAAACTTCTCTGCATCGAGCGCACCCATGCAACCCGTTCCGGCTGCGGTTATGGCCTGACGATAAACTTTATCGGCAGCATCGCCTACGGCAAATACACCTTCAACATTGGTCTTGGTAGAACCAGGTAATGTTTTGATGTAACCGGTTTCATCCATCTCAATATAATCTTTGAAGATGTCGGTGTTTGGCTTGTGACCAATCGCCAGGAAGAAGCCTTGAAGCTCAATAACCTTCTTCTCCCCTGTCTTATTATTCACGATGCGAATGCTATGTACGCCATTGTCATCGCCTAATATCTCTTCAGTCTCCGTATTCCAGTGAACCTCAATGTTCGGAGTATTGAGTACACGGTTCTGCATGATCTTCGAAGCACGCATTTCGTCACGCCTTACTATCAAATGAACCTTTGTACAAAGCTTTGATAAGTAGGTCGCTTCTTCAGCGGCTGAATCTCCTGCACCTACTACCGCTACTTCTTTTCCGCGGTAGAAATATCCGTCACACACCGCACAGGCGGATACGCCTTTGTTATAATATTTCTCTTCCGATGGCAAGCCCAGATATTTGGCCGTTGCACCCGTAGAAATGATCACCGATTCAGCTATCACTTCGTCCTTTTCATCGATTGTTATCTTGTACGGATACTGAGAGAAGTCAACCGCTGTTACTACGCTGTAATGGATTTTTGTACCGAAACGTTCAGCCTGCTTTTGCAAATCCATCATCATAGCCGAGCCATTGACGCCTTCGGGATAGCCCGGGAAGTTCTCTACGTCATTGGTTGTGGTAAGCTGCCCTCCGGGCTGTGCGCCTGTGTAAAGCACGGGGTTTAGCCCCGCACGAGCGGCATAAATGGCTGCTGTATACCCGGCCGGGCCGGATCCGATAATCAAAACTTTTACGTGGTCTGCCATACTTCGTGTTCTAAAATAAAGGGTCTCACTTTCGTGCGAGACCCCTTAGATTCTGTCAAATACTAAATTATTAACCCAAGTAAGGCTTTAAAGCCTTGCTTCTGGAGGTGTGTCTCAATCTTCTGATCGCTTTTTCCTTGATCTGGCGTACGCGCTCACGGGTCAGGTTGAACTTCTCCCCGATCTCCTCCAACGTCATGGCATGCTCGCCATTCAAGCCGAAGTAAAGGGTGATTACGTCAGCCTCGCGCTGAGTCAAAGTAGACAAGGCACGCTGTACTTCCTTGCGGAGCGAGTCGTTCATCAAGCCTGAATCAGGAGTTTCTTCGCTGTCGTTCTCCAGAACGTCAAGCAAGCTATTCTCCTCGCCCTGTACGAATGGAGCATCCATTGATACGTGACGGCCTGAGATCTTCATGGTATCAACAACTTCAGCAGTTGTTACATCCAGCACTTCGGCAAGCTCTTCCGGAGAAGGCTCACGCTCGTACTTCTGCTCAAGCTCAGAGAAAGTCTTTGAAATCTTATTTAATGATCCGACACGGTTCAACGGCAAACGAACAATACGGGACTGTTCGGCAAGCGCCTGAAGAATCGACTGGCGGATCCACCATACTGCATACGAAATGAATTTAAACCCACGGGTTTCATCGAAACGCTGAGCGGCTTTAATCAACCCTAAGTTTCCCTCGTTGATCAAATCACCCAGTGACAAACCCTGGTTCTGATACTGCTTGGCAACAGACACTACGAAACGCAGGTTGGCTTTGGTAAGCTTCTCCAGCGCTATCTGGTCACCCTCCTTAATCCGCTTCGCTAATTCTACCTCTTCATCCGGGGTAAGCAAATCAACCTTACCGATCTCCTGGAGATACTTATCCAGCGACTGGCTCTCGCGGTTGGTAATCTGTTTACTGATTTTAAGCTGTCTCATTCAGTGGCTAAATTCGTTCGTTTAACAATATTAAGGTTAAAGTTAGTTCCTGTCAATTTCACCTTAACGATTATTGCTTCGGTGCAGTTTCCTCTTTCGCGGGTTTTGAAATCAAAACCTTGCGGGAAAGGCGGAATTTACCGGTTTTTTTGTCCACTTCAACCAATTTCACCTTCACTTCCTCACCTACTTCCAGCACACCGTCCATGGTTTCGAGGCGCTCCCACTTAATCTCAGAGATGTGCAACAGGCCGTCTTTACCCGGCATGAATTCAACAAATGCGCCAAACGGCATGATTGATTTCACTTTGCCCGTGTATTCAGCGCCCACTTCCGGAACCGCTACAATCGCACGAATGCGTCTCAGCGCAGCTTCCATCACATCTTTATTATTTGCAAACACATTGATAATGCCTTTGCCATTCACTTCTTCGATTACTACGGTAGCACCGGTTGTGTTCTGGATATCCTGAACAACTTTACCGCCCGGTCCGATTACCGCACCGATCATCTCTTTCTCGATCACTACTGTTTCAGCACGTGGAGTCTGAGGCTTCAGATCAGGACGCGGGGCAGAAAGTGTTTTCTTCATTTCATTTAAGATATGAAGACGGCCTTCTTTTGCCTGAAGCAATGCTTCGCGCAGAACTTCATAGGTCAAGCCATCAACTTTCAAATCCATCTGACAAGCGGTGATACCTTTTTCAGTACCCGTAACTTTAAAGTCCATGTCACCCAGGTGATCTTCGTCACCCAGGATATCGGACAAGATTGCATACTTGCCCGTTTTGCTGTCGGAGATCATACCCATTGCAATACCGGATACAGGTCCTTTTACAGGAACACCCGCATCCATCAACGCCAATGAACCTGCGCAAACAGTCGCCATTGAAGACGAACCGTTTGATTCAAGAATATCGGATACTACACGGATCGTATATGGGTTCTTTTCGTCAGGCGGAAGCACTTTTTTCAAGGCACGGAACGCGAGGTTACCGTGACCAACTTCACGCCTGCCCGGCCCGCGGTTAGGCTTCACCTCACCCGTTGAAAAACCAGGGAAGTTGTAGTGAAGAATAAACTTGCTTGATCCTTCGATCATCGCACCATCAATCATCTGCTCATCGAGCTTTGTACCGAGGGTTACGGATGTTAATGATTGCGTTTCACCACGGGTGAAAATGGCTGATCCGTGCGGCATAGGAAGGTATCCAACTTCGCTCCATATCTGCCTGATTTCGTTAGGCTTACGTCCATCCAACCGAACTCCCTTGTTAAGCACAAGGTCGCGGGATGCTTTCTTCTGGATATCGTGATAATAATGCTTCACCATATCCTTGCTGACAGTTGTATCTTCAGGCAAGGCATCGATGTATTCGCTTACAATCTTTTTGAAAGCATCGGAACGGTCGGACTTGTTTTTAGTCAGCAAACCGGCAACATCATACGCTTTATCGTACATCAGCTTCCAAAGCTCTTCTTTCAGATTCTCGTCATGAACTTCGTGGCTGTAGGTTCTTTTCTCAGTTTTGTTGGTTGCTTTTGAAAGTTCGATCTGCAATTCACACTGAACTTTGATTGCATCGTGTGCGATCTTCAATGCTTCCAGCATATCGTCTTCGCTCACTTCGTTCATCTCGCCTTCCACCATCAGAATGTTTTCGATCGAGGCGCCCACCATCAGGTCGATGTCCGCACGGTTCTTCTGCTCCATGGTTGGGTTCACGATGAACTTACCATCCACACGGGCCACGCGAACTTCAGAGATCGGGCCCTGGAAAGGAATATCAGAAACTGACAATGCAGCCGAAGCAGCAAAGGCAGCCAAGGCATCCGGAACTGAATCCAGGTCGCCAGAAATCAAGTAAATCATCACCTGAGTTTCAGCATGATAATCACTTGGAAATAAAGGTCTTATAGCACGGTCTACCAAGCGACTGATTAATATCTCATAATCCGATAGCCTGCTTTCACGCTTTAAAAATCCACCGGGGATTTTACCCGTGGATGCAAATTTCTCCTGGTAGTCAACAGACAGGGGAAGGAAGTCCGCTCCTTCTTTGCCTTCCTGCGCGGATACCACGGTAGCGAGCAACATGGTGTTGCCCATTTTCAATACAACAGATCCATCAGCCTGACGGGCCAGCTTGCCCGTTTCGATGGAGATTTCGCGGCCGTCCGGCAGCTTGCAGCTTTTAGTTATTACGTTTAATGACATACAAAATTGGTTGTAACAGGGCGCTTTCAATCAGGCGCACCTGTAGTGTTATAAATGCAAAAAGGGAACCCTGATGAGGTTCCCTGATTGGTGAAGTATCGATTACTTTCTTAAGTCTAATTCGGCTAGAATAGCTCTGTATCTTGCGATATCAGTATTCTGAAGATAGTTGAGCAGTCTTTTACGCTTTCCTACCATGTTTAAAAGACCTGTTTGAGTTCCAAAGTCTTTTTTGTTGTCTTTCAGGTGTGCTGTCAAATGATTGATACGGGTTGTAAACAGCGCGATCTGAGCTTCTGGCGAACCAGTGTCTTTGTCAGATTTTTTAGCACCGTGCTTCTTAAACAGTGCCTTTTTTGATTCTACAGTTAATTGCATCTCTAAAAAATGTTTTTCCTCTTATTTCAGCCCGCAAAGAACCGGAAAAAGGTGATATTTTCCAAATCTGAGGGAAATTTCTTCCATCATGCCTGCCTGGGAATAAGCCCTCTTTGAGACAGCCATTTTTTAGCCTTATCGATCTGTACCAGGTAAAAGTCGGCCTCGAAGAACCGGGCATCCAACCTTGCCTGGCGCAGGAATAACAGGCCTATTACGAAGAGAATTACGTCAGCAGCCCAAACTCCTACCGGAACAGGAATGATGCCCTGCTTGGCCCATTTCTCCCCCGTCATGGTAAGCAGGTAGTAAATAATAAAAAACATGATAGAAACCAGGAAGGGCACGCCTAATCCGCCCTTTTTAATAATTGCTCCCAGAGGCGCACCAATTAAAAACATGGCAATGCAGGCCAGCGAACTGGCTAAGATTTTATGCCACTGAATTTGAAATACTCTGCGGTCAGTATTATATACCTTGATTTCAGATATTGTACCTGAAACATGACTCTTATAACCGCGCACTTTGCTCGCTGCGTTTTCAAACATTCCATTATCTGCTTCCTGGTTAAAAAGAGTATCAACCTTTGCCAGAAGTTCATCCTCTGTCAGGAAAGCTTTTTTTACTTCCTTTTTAACCTTATCAGGAGGAGTTACTTCCGGTATTTTTGATTTTAAGGCCATTTTTCCCTTATTGAGTTTAGATCGCTCAGGCACGTTTTTCCCAGGCCGGATTGAATCGGGCTTTGATTTCTTTTTAAGTGTATCAACACGTATGTCAACAGGTTTTGGAGTAACCAATCCCAGATCAGGCGCAGGCGGAATATTCTTCTGCTTCCTTTCTTTATAATGTTGCAAATCTTCCGGGAGAGGAACTGTATCTCCAGCACTGTACATACCAAAAAAAACCTTCCTGAATTCATAGTGATTTAACTTAGCCTGCAACACCTCATGATCAACCGAGTCCATATCGGTTTCCAACTCGCTGATATTCCGCATTAACCGGTTGCCCTGAAACAATTTCTTGTCTGTTTTTTCCATTTGAAATGACGAGAGATCAAACACCACCTGTGTTTTCGCAAATTGACTTCTGCTGAACGTGTTGCGGCTGCCGCCTCTTTTACGGCCCGAGAGGTTCTGTTCTGAACTTGCCCCTTCTGTATAATTATAGCCGTTAAAAAGTTCAAGCTTCAGGTACCGCTCCTGCATAATGGTGTACATCCTCCCCGAATCGGCACTGGTTACATCCCGATTGCCATCATGCTTGCGGTGGTCGTAAATAAGGACATCTTTTATGGTGACGCCATCGGGAAACTTCTTATTTACCTTAATGCTCATGTCCGGAATGCCCTCGTAAAAGGCGCCTTCACGCAGATCAAGGGCGGGCTTTTTCTGCTTAATATCATACAGTAAGCTGTAAGCTTCAAGCGCAGCTTTAGGCACCAGGTTATTATTGACATAAAATGCCACTCCGGTAAGCGCGACTACGAAAAAGAAAATAGGAAGCAGTGTTCTTGTAAGCGATATGCCTGCACTTTTTACAGCCGTTAATTCAAAATGTTCACCCAGATTTCCATACGCGATCAATGACGAAAGCAGAACCGCCAGCGGCATTGCCACGGGTGTCATAAAAATTGCAAAATAGAAAAGCAACTGGCCGATTACCTCAACCCCAAGACCCTTGCCGATAATGTCATCAAAGTACTTGAGCATGTGCTGGGTAAGCAGGATAAAGACCACTACTAAGAAGGTGATTATGAACGGCCCGATAAACGAGGAAAGGATAAGCTTATCAAGTTTCTTCATGGGAGAAAGCCGTAAAAAATCAAATATCAGGCCAGAACAGGCAGTGCAAGATTGTTAATAAGAGAGAGAATTAAAAATCAGCCGCCAACGGTCTTGCGGAGGTTTTCGATCAAACCATCCCATAAGTCCTGAAGTTCATCCAGGTCATCAAAATCAGAATAATCAATAACCTTCAGGTAGACGGATTGCGTCATTTCATTGGCTTCAAGGCGCAGCTCAAAATAAGAAAGATCTTCTTCATCTTCAGGGTTTTCAGGAAGGTATTCAAATTTCACAAAGTGGTTCGTGCGGTGTGTTGCCAGCCTGGCAACATGCTCTTCGTGATCCCAAAAAAAGGTGAATGTCTTCTTGATGTTGTTGATCTTTACATCATCCGCAAACCATTCGGAAAGCCCGCCCGCAGTTTGAATGTACGGGTACAACATCTTTACGGATGCGTGTATTTCATAATCTGCGGTAAAGAGTTTCTTTTTGGACATATTGAAAGTCGATGGTTTAATTTATAAGATTTTCGGAGCCTATCAAAATGCAGGTCAACATATTCATAACTCTTTACAAAACCGGTATAATTTCCCGAAGGGAATCAAATTTCTGTTTGGAAGTATTTGACCAAACTTTGTAAGTTTGCAGCCTTTTGGCGCGGTAGCTCAGGTGGTTAGAGCGTTGGATTCATAACCCAAAGGTCGGGGGTTCAACTCCCCCCCGCGCTACAAAACATCGAAAGGCAGGTAATTCACTGCCTTTTTTGCGTTATTGGTACCTAAATTTACTTTATGCTGCCCACCGTAAACCCAACCGAAACATCATCCTGGCAAAAGCTTGAAGTCCATTTCCTTACCATGCAAGCCACGCACATGCGCGAACTGTTTGAGGATGATGCTGACCGCTTTAAGAAGTTCAGCATTCTCTTTGAGGATATCCTGGTAGACTACTCAAAGAACATTATAACCGGGGAGACCCTTCGTCTGCTTTTTGAGCTTGCGAATGAAATCGAACTCAGACCGGCCATTGATGCGATGTATGGCGGAGCAGTTATTAACAAAACCGAGAACCGGGCAGTATTGCATACTGCCTTACGCAACCGAAGCAACAAACCTATCTTAGTCGATGGCAAAGATGTGATGCCGGAAATTAATAAAGCGCTGGATCAAATGAAGCAGTTCAGCAACAGGCTGATCAGCGGGGAATGGAAAGGATATTCCGGAAAGAAGATTACCGATATTGTAAACATTGGCATTGGCGGATCGGATTTAGGGCCTTACATGGTTACCGAGGCGCTCCGCCCCTACTGGCAGGGAATAACTCCGCATTTTGTTTCCAATGTTGACGGTACACACCTGGCTGAAACGGTCAAGCATCTCAATCCTGAGACAACATTATTTATCATCGCTTCCAAAACCTTTACTACGCAGGAGACGATGACGAACGCCACATCCGCGCGCGATTGGTTTCTCGAAAAAACAACTCAGGCCGGTGATGTTGCAAAGCACTTTGTTGCCGTATCCACCAATCAAAAGGCCGTAACGGAGTTTGGGATTGCCGCTGAGAATATGTTTGTGTTCTGGGATTGGGTTGGCGGCCGGTATTCACTATGGTCGTCTATCGGGTTGTCTATTTCTGCGACAATCGGTTTCGATAATTTTGTGCAACTGCTGGAAGGCGCCTATGCGATGGATAATCATTTCAAAAACGAGCCTTTCGAAAAGAACATCCCGGTTATTCTTGCGTTGCTTGGAGTTTGGTACAATAACTTTTACGGAGCTGCATCCGAAGCTATACTTCCGTATGATCAATATCTTCATCGGTTCGCTGCCTACTTTCAGCAGGGCAATATGGAGAGTAACGGGAAATCGGCAGACCGCGATGGTAATCATGTGATGTACCAAACCGGTCCGATCATCTGGGGTGAGCCGGGGACAAACGGACAGCATGCATTTTACCAGCTTATCCACCAGGGAACAAAAATGATTCCATGCGACTTCCTGGCCCCGGTCATCAGTCACAATCCGATTGGCGATCATCATGTAAAGCTGCTTTCAAATTTCTTTGCGCAGACGGAAGCGTTGATGCAGGGTAAAACCCCGGAAGAAGTTCAAGCCGAGCTTTCTCAAAAGGGAATGAACAGCGATGCGGTTGAATTCCAGACACCGTTCAGGGTATTCGAAGGCAACAGGCCAAGCAACAGTATCCTGTTCAAACGGCTCACACCTCATACGCTGGGTAGCCTGATCGCGATGTACGAGCATAAGATTTTCACGCAGGGCATTATCTGGAACATATACAGTTTCGATCAATGGGGTGTAGAACTTGGGAAAGCGCTTGCAAACAGAATTCTGCCCGAGCTCAATTCACCGGATGAAATTGCATCACACGATTCATCAACAAACGGCCTGATTAACTATTTCAAACGATTGAAACAGGGTTAATTTAAAGAGTGTTGGAAAGTGCCACTCAACCCTTATTTTTGACGCGTTCTATTCGCTTGAATGAAAGATTCTATTCATAAAATCGGGGTATTTACATCGGGTGGCGATGCCCCCGGAATGAATGCCGCCCTCCGGGCCGTTGTTCGTGCCAGCATCTATTATAAGAAAGAAGTATTCGGCATTATGCGCGGATACGAAGGCATGATCGATGGCGATATCGTCAAACTTGGTGCCCGTTCTGTTGGTAACATTTTACAGCGGGGCGGCACAATTCTTAAATCGGCCCGCAGCATGGAGTTCAAAACTCCCGAAGGCCGAAAGAAAGCGTACGACAATCTCCGCAAAGATAAAATTGATGCGCTGATCGCCATTGGCGGTGACGGTACCTTCACCGGGCTTCACAAGTTTTACGAAGAATACAAGATTCCTTCCATCTGCATTCCGGGAACGATTGATAACGACATTGCAGGAACGGATTATACCATCGGATTCGATACGGCAACCAATACGTGTGTTGAAGCTATCGACCGGATACGCGACACGGCTCTTTCCCATAACCGGTTATTCTTCATTGAAGTGATGGGGCGCAATTCAGGATACATTGCTTTAAACAGCGGTATTGCCGGAGGTGCGGGAAGCATTATTATTCCGGAAGAAGAGACAACATTCGAACAATTGTACGAAAAGCTGATGGCGGGCGAGGAAACTTCCAAGAAATCAAACCTTGTTGTTGTAGCCGAGGGGTCTAAGATTGGCGGAGTTGCTGAACTGGCGAAGAAAGTAGCGGAGCGCACTTCGTATTTTGATATTAAAGTTACCATCCTCGGACATTTGCAGCGAGGCGGGGCGCCCTCCTATTTCGACCGGGTACTGGCGAGCAAGATGGGTGTTGCCGCAGTAGAAGGCTTAATGGAAGGAAAGAATGATGCCATGGTTGGTATACTGAATAACAAGATTGTTTTTAATCCATTTGATATGATCATGACCCAGCATCATGAGATTGATGCTGAAGCGCTCAGGATCGCGAAAATATTAACGATTTAACCATCAAATCATAAGGTTGATTTGCAATTGTTCCTAACTATAAACCCTGGCCGTAACCAGGTTGTAAGATTGAGATGAAAGAAGTAACCGTAGGCGTAGACATTGGCGGCACGAACACCAAGTTCGGAATTGTAGACCGTGAAGGGAATGTACTTTTTCAAAGCAGCATTTCGACCCAGGAATTTGAAGAATTCAGGGATTATCTGAAATCGCTTTCCGGGGCGTTGAGAAAAGCGTTGGCGGATTTAGGAACCGATTATAAGCTTTTAGGAATTGGGGTTGGCGCGGCAAACGGTAATTATTATAAAGGAACAATTGAGCATGCAACCAACCTGAAATGGAAAGGTATTATTCCGTTGGCCGAAATGCTGAAAGAGGAGTTTAATGTTCCCGCGCTTGTTACCAACGATGCCAACGCTGCGGCTGTTGGCGAAATGGTTTACGGTGCAGCAAAAGGACTAAAAGATTTTATTGTTATCACACTGGGCACTGGCTTGGGAAGCGGGTTTGTATCCAATGGCCAGCTCATTAACGGAAAGCACGGCATTGCCGGAGAACTTGGTCACACCACGGTTAACTATGCCGGTCGTTATTGCAACTGCGGCAAACGCGGCTGCCTGGAAACCTATGTTTCGGCAACGGGTATCAGGCGAAGTGTATATAAGCTTTTGGCGGATCACCTGGAGCCCAGCGAATTGCGCGGAATCAGCTTTGACAACCTGAATACAAAAATGATAACAGAAGCCGCCAAGCGTGGAGATATTGTTGCCCGCGCAGCTTTTGAATACACCGGACGAATTCTGGGCACCAAGCTTGCAGAAACGGTAGCGCATACAGATCCTGAAACGATCTTCTTATTTGGCGGATTATCCCTTGCCGGAGATCTGATCTTTAAGCCAACCATCAAGCACATGGAGGCTAACCTGATGCCGGTATTCCGGGGTAAGGTTAAAGTTCTTCCTTCAGGGCTTCAAAACCAGGCTGCTCCTATTCTGGGCGCCAGCAGTTTGGT
>CAZIGG010000046.1:0-21785 GCA_964538575.1 uncultured Roseivirgaceae bacterium | reverse complement strand
CTCCCGCTTTGGCGGGATCGGAATGACCAGACTATTTTTGAGATGAGTTCTAATATTTTCCTGATTTCATCAGAATACCTGTAATTTGAAAAGTGTTTTCAAAACGCTAACTTGACATACTGAAAGTGTCCATAAAATAAATCCTTTGCGAACAAACCTAATTATTACGTCCATGAGAAAAATAGTATTCTTTGCAATCTTAGTATCCCTCACGCTGTCCTGCCAAAAGGCTAAAGAAAATACGGTGCCCGTAGAGGAGGCATTCGCCAGCGAGCGAAAGGCTTTTTTCAATGCGTTACTGGAGCCTGGTGAAGTTGCCGCACAACTTCAGGCAACTGCGGCTGAATTTAACCCGGGCTTGATGAATGATCCGAAAAAATATGAAGTCTACGTCAGCAATGAGGTAAAGGCAGCTGCCAACCTGGGTATTTACCTGTCCGATCTCAATTATAGCATTGCGTATGCTCAGCGCCCGATTTCGAAAGAATACTTTACAGCCGCACATGAGCTAAGCAAGACCCTGGGAGGTGATCGGGCGGTATTGGAGTTCCTGATGAAGCGTTATGCCGAAAATCTTGAACAAAATGATTCTGTTAAAGTTGTTGTAAACGAGCTGTTGCTCAAATCAACCCGCGATTTTGAGGGCACCGAGCGTGAAAGGCTGGCAGGCGTTGCCATGTCTGCTTACCAGATCGAAAACCTGCACCTGACATTGGGGGTAATTGAATCGTACCCAAAAGATATGCTGCCCGATGACGCCCGCACCATTATTCTTATTCCGCTGTACAAAATGGTATTAAGTCAACGGGCCAATGTAGTTATCATTTATAATTTCCTTAAAACGTTCAGTGATCCATTGGACCCCGACCAGAATCCGAACTATCCCTACTACACGAATGCATTTGAAGAATTAATAGCCCTCTATAAAAATTTAGATGTAGAACAGAAAATCGCCAATAACCAGGCTGTCGAACTTATGAACGATGCCGTAATGAAGGAACTGAGCGAAAAAGTCAATGCCATCAGAACCAAGATTGTTTCTGAGGAGTAAGCCAATGTGAAATAACAGGGAATCCGGATTTATCAGGTTCCCTGTTATAATAACCATTGAAGAAGCGACAGACGATTGATTTAACATTCAGCATAGGCTAAGCGGAACAATGTTCCTTCCCGGGTTTCACATCTTTATTGTCTCAGCGTTTGGAGTATACCCCTGCACGTCACCTCGTAATCATGGATATCAATAAAATTGAAAGATTAGACTCCGAACTGGTACAGGCTTCCAAGAAAATCCGCGTTCTTAAAACACTGGAATGGCCAATGGCCGCGGAGGAAATATTTTTATCGGGTTGGCGTAAAGGTAATCCGCAATTACCCGGGGTAAAATTTGAACGGCTGAATTTAAGCGACACCATCGCTACACTTGACTCAATCGTAATCCGCTGCAACCAGGATGAACCTATCGAGAAATTCTTAGCAGACACTGCCCAGAGTTATGCGGATGCAGGCCGTATGTTAACCCACGTTGGCACACCCGATTTTACCCGGTATTCAACAAAAATCTATGGCCGGCCCGACATGGTGTATAAACTCCAGGGTTTGAGTGCCGTGGATGGTGCAAATTTTTTTCTTAAAATCACGGATAACCTGCTGGGCAACACCCGCTTTCCGCCTACCATAACCGATATCTCTGCACAGGAATTAGTCGGTTGGCTGAAATCTGAAGTAGATGAATTCTTCGAGCATGATTCAGTGGAAGTTGTATTGGATCAACACATGGCATCGAAAGCACTGGCAGGAGCAACACGGATACGAGTTCGGGGAAGTGCTGTTTTTTCACAACTGGATAAAGACCAGCTTCTGTACCATGAAGCATTCGTCCATACAGCAACCATGTTAAATGGCAAGAAGCAACCTAATCTGAAATCACTTGGCCTGGGCGCACCCCGGACCACACGAACGCAGGAAGGGATTGCCGTGATGGCAGAACTCATTACCAACTCCATTGATATCACGCGGCTACGCAGAATTGCTTTACGTGTTCTGGCAGTTAAACAAGCCATGGACGGTGCTGATTTTATTGAGATTTTTAAATTTTTCCTTAACGCTGGCCAGTCTGAAGAAGAATCCGTTCGTTCCGCGCAACGGATTTTCAGGGGGGGCGATATGCGGGGAGGCATAGCGTTTACAAAAGATGCGGTTTACCTGCAGGGCATGCTGGAAGTGCACACGTTTATGCGGCTTGCCATTCGTGATAACCGGCCGAGTTTAATCCGGAATATTTTTGCCGGCCGGCTTACAATGGCAGATGCATTACGCCTCGACCCGATGTTTGAAAGCGGCTGGCTGCAGCCACCGGTTTACCTGCCCGCCTGGGCATCTGACATGCGGAAACTGGCTGCCATGATTGCATTCTCAACTGCGATTGACAATATCAACCTTGAAAAAATTTATCTCGAACGAATAGTTGAACTCGAAGACGAGCTTAAATCACAAAGCGCATAAAAAAGCCCTATGTTTTAGTCGTTTCCAATTTGCACCCTAATTGAAACCCTCTTAACCCCAGAAATATGGAATCACCCAATCAAAACCTCCGATTCGAAAAATTAGTGGATACGATTGTCCGGCTTGCTGTACTGTTTTTTCTTTTAGGCTGGTGCTTCACGATATTGAGGCCGTTTGTCTTGGTGCTGATTTGGTCTGCCGTAATAGCAATAGCGATTTCCCCGCTACACATCATATTCACGAAAATGTTTCGCAATCGTAAAATACTGGCAGCGGTTGTATTAACTGCCCTTATGCTAAGCATATTGATAATTCCCAGCTGGCTTGTAACGCAATCCGTATTTGAAGAGGTAAGTCATTTGCGGGAGCTGAACAAAGATGGCGAATTGGTAATCCCGCCTCCGGGTGAAAACACGGCTAATTGGCCTGCCATTACCAAACCTGTATTGGATATCTGGAAACTTGCCTCAGTAAATTTGCAGGAAGCAGCGCTAAAATATTCAGATCACCTTAAAGTAGCCGGAGCCTGGGTACTCACCGCTGTTGCAGGCATTGGAATGGGCGTGTTGCAGTTTGTTATCTCGATCATAATCGCGGGTGTATTACTGGCATACTCAGGGCCTATTGCGGAGGCTATAACTAAAGTTTTTATTAAACTCTCAGGAGATCATGGAGGGCACTTTGTAGATACTGCGGTAACAACTATCCGGAGTGTCGTAAAAGGTATTTTGGGTGTTGCTGTAATACAGGCTGCTATGGCCGGACTTGGTTTTTTTATTGCGGGCGTTCCTTATGCTGGCGTTTGGACAGTAGCCTGTCTTTTCTTTGCCATCATCCAGGTAGGCTCAGGACCAATTGCCATTCCAGTGGCTATCTACATGTTCTCTGTTAGTGATACCTTAACCGCAGTACTACTTGCCATTTGGTTAGCAATCACCCTCGTTTCCGATAATATTCTTAAACCACTTTTATTAGGACGTGGTGCGCCCGCTCCTATGCTGGTGGTATTCTTAGGCTCCATCGGTGGTTTCATTACCAGTGGTTTTATCGGATTGTTCCTGGGAGCTGTTATTCTCACGATCGGATACAAGCTGTTCATGGTTTGGTTGAATCAGGAAGAAAAACCAAGCCCCACACCCTAACGGCAATTTTTCTAAAACGTTTCCCCTACGGCCAGATAAAAGCCTTTGGCACCATTTTGTCCGAATGCCATGTCCATCGTCAGGTTTAATCGTCCTGTACGGTTCAACATCAGGCGAGCGCCTAAACCACCGGCCGGACGAATAGCTTCAAATAAATTGAGCTTCTCCATAGACTCATCACCAATGGTAAGTGCATCCCGTGAAGTGGTAGTTATGCTTGTAAACAAAACACCGCCCAACAATCCATTCCTGGTTATAGGGAAACGATATTCTGTTTCAGCCGTTACCCAGCCCGGACCTCGAAACCTTCCGGCAACATATCCTCGGCCAATTCGGTTACGCATATCGTACGCATTGGCAGGTAAATGCAGGTACGGCACATCACCCGAAGTTATTATGTTCGCGATCCCCCAAAAACCGAGCACATGACGCGGCCGCTCTTTGGATAAACTTTTAAACACCCTCGCCTCCATGTACAATTGCTTTGAATCTTTTGCACTTCCCAAAAATTTCGGATTTGTACGAAAAGCAATCTGTAAGAATGCACCCCGATAGGTGTTAACCGTATGATCCCGGTTATCAAAAACAAAATTGATACTTGTTCCGGAGGTCACATAATGCTCGGGATTAAAGCCATACTTTTCGCTATACGCATAATGACTTGTATAAACAGGTTCGGCTGCTGTCATATCCAAGCTGGTATCTTGTATTTTGTAATGATAGTCCAGGTGATAACCAATGCCTACATAAATGTTTTTATGAACTTCTTTGAGTGCGGTATAGTAAACTTTAATCTGATTAAAAGTCATGGGCTGCGCTCCGCTTATGCCGGCAGTTTGTACTCCACCTAAATTCCAACTTTCTTTAATTGCTTGATTATAATCACTCCCCAATCCATACGTATTTTCAGAAAAGAGGCTGTATTTAAAGTCGACCAGCATTTCCCATTCATTTTGAGGCGTCATGACGATCCCTCTCAGGGAGGCAACAAATTGACTTTTAGTTGTAAACAGAATAGAACTGCTCAGGTTTGATATGCTGGTGGTGGCGGGGTCTCCCAGGAACATGGCGCCTGTAGCGCCTATTCCATAAAATGCTCCCAGCGATGGGTTAGATCCGACAGCAGGCACTACAAATAACATGAGCTTACCTTTTTCAGGAACACCGCTATCCGGTTCTTTTTTGGAATTCTTCCCCCGAATGACCAGGCGCATGTCGGTCACATCAACGTATTCTGGCGTAGCGACACTGGCATCAATCTGAGCTTTCAGAATTGCAGGTGTGCCCATCAAAATAAGCATCATGCAGGCAATTATTTTTTTCATAGAGGGGTAAGCAGGGGTTGTAAAGCGAAGATACTGTTTTTTACGGCATGCCGTTTTCAAGATGATAATTAAATCGGGAATTGAATGTTCAACAATAAACAAATAAATTAACTTCACCCTATGAAAAACCTGATCATTTTACTAGCCGTTATTTTCGTGGCCTGCAGCAGCGTTAGAATTGAGGGCGTTCAGCAGGCAAACGATTTTAGTTTATCGAAATACAAAACCTTTGGCTTTTTTCAAGTTGAGGCCAGCGGTGATGCCCTTGGGGAGGAGTATGCTTCCAACCTTGAGTTATTAAAAAAAGCCGTAACCAAACAATTCAGTGCGAAAGGAATATCACCAGCCACGGATAATCCTGATTTGATGGTGAATATCGGTATTGTAGTTTCACAGGAGGTTCAAACCCGCGAAACAAGTTTTTCCGATCCGGGTGTTCGCGCGGCTTATATGGGGCAGCGCAACTATTACTGGCAGTCGCAGGAGGTTGTTGTGGGCACCTATAAACAGGGCTCGGTTACGGTCGACCTGGTTGACCACAAAACAAGTGAACTTGTTTGGCAGGGAACAGCGGAAAGCGTTGTGCCTGAAAACAAAAAGAAAGTGCCTGCACTCATTGACGAGGGGATGCAGAAGTTGTTTGAAAAATTGAAGTAAGAAAAATCTCCCGAACAATCCTTAATATAAAAAACCCTGATTGATTCAGAGGTTTTTTTACGAATACCTTCCCTACCGGACAGTAAATCCGAATCCAACGGAAAGTGTATTATACTTTTGAAACGTGTAGTCACCGTTAACGTATACCGGGCCCAATTTCAATCGCAATCCTGCCGTAAAACAAAAGGTGTTATTCTTGAAGGTAATATCGATCGGATCCTTTACCGGAATTTGAGTGCCAGACTCTGAAACAAGCGTATAGTCTCCCTTAACATCAACCTGTGAATCAACAAAATTATACCCCACTCCCGCATATGCAGTAAGTACCGAAAGTTTCTTCGAGATCAATGCCTGCATAACCCACGATTCAAATTTGTATTCTCCAACACCGTTATCATTGTCCGGCCTGGCATCTGATGGGTCTGAATTTGATAAATCCGTTGATCCGGCAACTGAGTTATAGGCTACCAGAACAGAAAGATCAAATGGCTTCATCTTAAGACCCTTAAAATGTTGCTTAATATCGTGCATGATACCAATACCAAACATCTCGAGGCTGGATGATCCAAACTCCACCTTGGGAACGAACCGCACCTTAATGTCTGTATTTTTTATTATCCCAATACCAATTTGAATCATGGGTGTGGGTATTGCCGCAACACCTATTTCCTTTTTTACGTCCAATCCTTCCGGGCCGTTGTATACAAATGTTTGTTCCGTTAACGGGCCCGTACCGTCCGGGTCATAGGTTGAAGTATATTGAGTTTTATCTTTTGAACCAAAAAGCGTGGGTGCCTTTTTGTTTGGATCATAGGTTGCAGTTGCGTCATTCCAGGCTCCGTCATAGTGTGTGTATTCGGATAGGTTCAGTTTGTTTGGATCAAAAAAGTTTTCTGCCGAAGGAATGAAGGATGCATTTAGTGTTATACTCAAATCAAACCCCAGTGGTTTGTGCGCCTTGGCGGTTGTGTACCATCCGCTGGTCATTCCGTACGATACACTTCTTACCATCGGCTGCGTATAAGCCTCTATTAATTTTGAAGCATCCGCTCCTGCACTTAGAAAGGCTGCAATATCCTCTTCATTTTGAGCCACTGTTTTCACTGGCATCGCCAGGCTAATCAGGAGAAAAAGACTACATACGGCACAGTAAATTTTCTTCATATACAAAGGGGTTTGGCGTTTTCTGTTTTTAAATGATCCTGAATCCTAAATTAGGGATTTTGGCAAACTATAATTTACAAAACTTTTAACATTATTTTCGCGGACAGCAGGAATGAGGAGGTAGTGTATAAATATAGTAAGTTTGTTTTCAGTGAAGGGTGGAGCCGGATTTTCGAAAAACCGCATCTAAAAACACAGTATGGATATAGATTTTGTAGTTACCTGGGTGGATATGAATGACCCGAAATGGCAACGGGATTTTTCAGCGCACTCAGGCAGGATAAACAACAGGAAAAACGAAGTTACGGAGGCTCGTTTCAGGGATCATGGCATGCTCAAATTCTGGTTCAGGGGGATCGATACGTTTGCTCCGTGGGTTCGGAAAATTCATTTTGTTACGTGCGGCCAGAGCCCCGAATGGCTGAATACCGAGCATCCAAAACTGCAGTTGGTCAACCATGAAGACTATATGCCCGGGGAGTTTCTCCCCTGCTTTAACTCGAACGTTCTGGAGATCTACATGCACCGGATTCCGGGCTTGTCCGAACATTTTGTGTATTTCAATGACGATTTTTTCATCACTAACCATGTAACAGAGAAGCGGTTTTTTACAAACGGACTGCCCAATGATATTGCCGCATTTCGTTTGAACTTTGGGTTCTCTGTATGGAACAAATGCTTACGGAACAATATCGTGCTCATAAACAAACGTTTCGACAAAAAGGAGATCATGAAGCGCGACCATGACAAATGGTTCAATGAGAAATATGGCAAGAAGGCGAGGTTAACTAAGCTTTTAAAACCGTACAATAAATTTGTAACGCTGCGAACACCTCATAACGCGCAACCTTATACCAAAACTACATTTGAAGAAGTCTGGGAATACGCGGGAAAAGAACTGACGGAAATGTCTGCCCACCGGTTTCGCACCCCAAAAGATTACACGCTGGAACTTTTCAGAACCTGGCAAATATGTCGCTCGAATTTCGAGCCTTACAACACGTATGACGACACAAAAATGTTTCCGCTGGTATTCAAATCCCGTCAGGCCATCCAGGCGATACAGGAACAATTATACATGCTTATCTGCATTAACGACAGCGAATACATAACCAATTACGATAAGACTATGCAGGACATTCGTTCTGCATTTGAAAGTATTTTGCCGGAAAAATCAAGTTTCGAAGTGTAAATCATTGAATAACCAGAATGGAAAAACGACCTACCATATCAGTCATTATCCCGGCTTTTAATGCATCCTCATTCATACAGCAGTGTATTGAGAACATGCTTTCTCAAACCTATAAAAACCTCGAGATTATTGTTATTGATGACGGCTCAACCGATAACACATCTGAAATAGCCAATCAGTATCCGGTAAAACTTTTCCGGCAGCAAAATAAGGGCGTATCGGCTGCCCGTAATGCAGGGTTGGCTGCCGCCTCAGGTGAATACCTGCACTTTATGGATGTGGATGATTTTATTAACCTGAATTTTTATGAAAAGATGCTGGATGCAATTATTCCGGTGAATGCAGATATGGCACTTTCCGGGTTACTTCATGAACGAATACCTGGTTTTACATCCATCATTACTGAAAAATTTCTCTACATAAACCCAGAAGATAAACTCATATTTTCAAATGTCTATCATCAGGGACAGGTTGTGAAATACTTGTTTAAGGCCTCTTTTCTAAAAGACAGAAAGCTCATATTCGACCAGCAACTAAGAAACTCTCAGGATACAGTTTTCGCCATGGAGGCAGTTTACTTCTCAAACAAAATTGTAACAGCTCCGGGCACACTATACTACTATAGGGAACGTGAAAATTCTCTCCGAACTTCCTCGACAAAGCAAAAAGTAAAGCAAAGAGAGCAAGATTCAAAACTGGCTGATGCCTACTGTGAGAATTTCGTCCGGCAATACCAGATCAAGAAATTCTGCACTCCACGATACGTGACATTTCGGTATACCTTTCTTGGGCTCCCTATTTTTAAGAAAAACGTTTATTATACAGGGCGCGTTAAGTGGTATTTTATTGGCATGTACTTTCTCCAGCGAAAAAAATCAAATAACATATAAGAATTATTTTTCGTAGGGCGATTTATCCGGGTAAAGACCTTCCAGAAAAGGCTTAACTTTTTCCCTGTCCTCTTTGGTTACGTGCTGATCATCATTCAAACAGAATAGTATTGGAGCATAACGGCTCAGACGCTTCGTAAAATCGTGTTTGTAAATGAGTATCCTGAGAGCCTCAGTCCTGCCAATATACTTTATGTGTCCATGTCCAATGGCCAGCATGTAATACGCAAAAGCAGACCTGTGAAGATCGCCATACTTTCGCGTTCTATTCATTTTTGACCTCTCCACCTCTTCATGAAAAACCTCCTCCACAGCTTTTTTGTAATCCGACTTACGGAAGGCATCGATATTATGATGGGGTACACCCGAATAGAAAATTCCAAACTTCTTTTCAACCAGAAGCATTGAATCTACTAGCATCTGCCTGTACTGGCCGAGTTTCGCAAGCTTCGCCTTCAGCATATGGTGCGCTTTGCCCAGTATTTTCTTTTTTAATCTTACAAACGGATAACCATCTGCGGCAAAAAAGAAGTCGGGCGCTACCGGGGCGTTAAAAAACATATCATCATTGGCAAACAGGAAATGTTCCGACAGCCCGGGTATTTTGTACAGGTAATATTCGATCACACTGGAGTTAAAGGACGGCAAAATCTCCGGTGGAAAAATATCCTTATGGTCGATTATTTTTACTTTCGGGTTCCGGGTGTCTAACCATTGAGGTACCTGGTTATCGGTAACGATAAAAATCTGCCGAATCCACGGGGCATACATTTCAGCCGACCGCAGCGAATATTTAAGCTCATCGTTATTTGCATAACGTCCTTCCGTCTCTGCTTCTGAGTACCCGACACGGGAACCCGTAAGCACCTGTTTCTTTTTTTTCCATTCTGGATCATTACCGTCCACCCACAGGTAGACTAAATCGATATCAAAAGAGCTCATATTCTGCGGGCGTGGGGTAAATTAAGGTCAAACAGATTTGCCGTGAATTACAAAAATATAGCTTTTTATCCACACACACATATTGGCCACCCTGCAGACCCTAAATACTTCTAATTCCAGGTTAATGCTCACTCTTAAAACCCAAATTGTATTGGAAATTTCAATCACCATCTGTAACCTGATCCGAAATATTATCGGTAATCCGTAATATTAGCACATGAAAGGACTTGTCATGCGCTCCACGGGCTCTTGGTATGACGTGCTTGCGGAAGACGGCACGGTAATCCCCGCACGCATTCGCGGAAAATTTCGGCTGGACGATATTAAAGAAACTAACCCTATTGCGGTGGGTGACCGGGTGGAGATGGATACGGAAGGAACCATTACCGAAATCCTTGATCGTGAAAACTACATGGTCCGGCAGTCCGTAAAAAAAGCACACCAGGCGCATGTCATCGCATCGAACATTGATCAGGCCATGGTGGTTGCAACCCTCAAACTACCCCGAACTTCAGTCGGGTTTATTGACCGTTTTCTCGTGGCGGCTGAATCATTCCGGATTCCGCAGGTAATCGTATTCAATAAAAAAGATCTGCTGGATGAAAAATCACTCAACGAACAGCAATCCCTCATCCGCACGTACGAAAAGATCGGGGTGACCTGTATCGAAACTTCTGCGTTGAACGAAACGCAGGAGAAAGTTCGTGAAACGCTGGAGGGTAAGGTTACGTTGCTTTCCGGGCATTCAGGTGTTGGCAAATCAACGTTGCTGAATAAGCTCTCTCCGGAAGTACAGCAGAAAACCAGCGAGATCTCGGACTACTCCGAAAAAGGAACCCACACAACCACATTCGCTGAAATGTTCCGGCTGAATGATAAAACGTTCATCATTGACACACCGGGTATTAAAGAGTTTGGCCTGATCGACATGTCGCGCGAAGAATTATCAGACTATTTTCCTGAAATGCGGGATGTCCGGCTGAATTGCAGGTTCGGAGCCCGCTGCCTTCACTTAACTGAGCCAAGGTGTGCCGTGATCGATGCTGTTAATTCAGGCGAAATTGCCGGGAGCCGGTATGCAAGCTATTACAGCATGGTGATGGGTGAAGACAACCGGAAATAATCAGGCATACTTCTTTCGTCCGTTGCGGATCAGTAAGAAGAAAAATTTAAGTGCTACTCCAATATTGAGTAGCCTCAAATTTAATTTGATCTCGTAGAGAATGCGATTCCGGAGGGCTTGCTGATCTTCCCGGCTATTGTTCAGTCGTAGTATCTTCTCACAAACCTTATAGGTTGTATCCGAATGTTTATTGAAGCGTTTAAACTGCTTTTCGCTTAATGTGTTTTTGAAAACTCTCTGTTTAACCAACACTTCGGGTGAATACGAATAGTTAAATGCACGGGATGAACGAACCCAGAAATCAAAGTCCTCATACGAAAGTGTTTCATCGTAACCACCCAAAACATCGGCAACCTGCCGGGTGAACATTACCGTGGGCGGGCAAATAAAATACCGCCTGATTATTTCCGTATAAACATTTCCCTCCGGGATGGTTTGGTGCGGGAAGCGTTCGGAATGGTTGTACAGATGCGCACCGTATTCATCCGTCACTTCTGCATCTGAAAAATGCACACCATACGTTTGTCCTTTCTCTAAAAGAACCTGAACGCCTTTTTCAATCCGGTTCGGAAGAAGCACATCATCCGCTGCCAGATCAATAATAAATGAACCTTTTGTCAGGGCCAGCCCCCGGTTAAAAGCCTTACAGTTGCCGAGATTTTCCGTTAAAGCCAGGAATTGAATACCGGGATGCGAATTGATAACCAACTTAATTACGTTCGTGCTGTTGTCGGTGCTCGCGTCATCCACAACAATCAACTGAATGTTTGGATACGACTGATTCAAAACCGACTGAATAGCCTCCTCCACAAAGCGTTCCTGGTTATAGCACAGGCAAACAACACTTACCAGCGGCATTTCCATCAAACGAGCGTTTTAGTAAAGGTAAGCTTGCGTGAAGTTTTTGCGCCCAGGTTAAGCTTGAAATTCAGCAGGGACTCATTGAGTTCACCGTCAATGTCGGAAGTACCCAGGTCCAGAAATTGAATTCTTTCCTTCTGGCAAAAAAGGTAAAGTCCTTCGTTTAACAATACCACCGGGCTGAGCAGATCATATTCACCCGCATGATCGTGATAAAAATTGTATAACACATGCTCATACACACGAATGGATATGTTCGCGGCCACGATCTTGTTGTTATCAATCACCGCGGTTAGCATAACCCGTTCCGGAAAGGCAGTTGCCAGTTTTTTCATTTCCTCAAACGACATGCTCAGCGAGTAACCCTTTTCTTCGCGGCAGGCTTCCAGGAAAACATAAATTTTTTGGAGCTGCTCAGGCGGCATAATCTCAAAGGTCAGTGCTTTTTCACGGCACTTGCGTAATCTTTTCTTCTCTGATCTATGGAGGCCCGATTCGAATGCCTGGCTGCTTACAGAAATCACCGCACTGGTTTCTTCCTTGGTTATTGTGCAGTTGAGTTTACGCAATACATTCAGCAATCGTTTATTTTTTTCAGTTGAATATATCCCGGGTTGATTTTTAAGAACGATGGATTTTGCGTTTTTACCGGTTAGCTGTTTTTCACAATACATAACAAAATCAGTCAATACTGTTTCGGTTACGGCATCCGAAAACAGGTACGATCCAAACGGGCTCCGGTACGGGCTTACTGCTTCATCCCCTTTCAGGTGAACATGAAGTACACCTTCAACGTGTTCATGGTGCCGGATATAAAAAGAATGCCACCCCGAATGAGCCTGAAGTTTTAAATGGCGGGGATCATGAAAAATTCCCGCATCAACGTTTAGCGCTGATTTTTCCGGCAATCCTTCGTGAAATGAGAACGGCACAATTAATACGGGATCCCGGCTTTTTTATAGATAAAATGCATCAGCCAGGCGGGGCCTATCATCAGGAACTGAATGTCTTTCAGGAAAGAAGGTTTTTTGCCCTCCACTTTATGACCATAAAACTGACCGATCCAGGCGACAACAAAAATGATTACGCTCACCAGCCATAACGGAGCAAAATTTAACTGAACAATCAGGTTTGTCAAAAACAGGCAAAGCACTCCGAACAGCATCATTCCAATGGCCAGCGGAATCGAAAGCGACACATAATAAATAATAATCAATACCAGTGACACTGTTGCCCAGTTTGCATACGGACTGCCCTCCATCAGGCGTTGCAACGGCCCGGCCGGGATCGAAGCAACCAATCCAACCATGCTGAAAAAAATCAGCGGAACACAAATCCAATGGATAGCCTTGTTGGTTGAGTGCTGGTGACTTTCACCATACTCCAGAAAAAGTGCATCAATTTTTTTCATCGTTTACCAGATTAGTTGAAGACCGCTCTGCATAAATTCTTTTAACCTGTCATCTTTCGATACAAGCATCATATTATTTCTGATTGATTGCCACACAATCATTCTGTCGAATGCATCTTTATGTTTAGTAGGGGTTAGTCTAAACGAACTTGCAGCCTCTTGTCCCTTTAAAGGCAATACCTGAATCTCCATTTCCTCAGCCTTTGCCAGGAGGTCATCAGGTGTTGTATCCTTCAGGTTCAATTTGCCTAATTTGTATTTAATGGCAATCTCCCAAAGTGAAACTGAACTTATGCTTACGTCCTTCGAATGGATAATGATTGAAGCGCTTTTTGCTGAAAGTTTCTCCGGGTAAATTAACATCCATACAAAAACATGCGTATCCAAAAGATACTTCATAAATTCAAAAGTTCTTCATCCGTCATTTCCCAATCGTCACTAAACGTTGCCGTGGCTTTTCCTTTTAATGGACCAAGCTTTCTTTTAAAAGGTTTATCGCTAACAACAGGGCTGACTTTAAAAATTTTATTCTTCTTCCGTCCGTAGGAAACGATAAATTCTTCTCCTTTTAATATCCTTTCTATGAACGATGACATTTTAGCCTTAAACTCCCCTACCGTAACTGTTTTCATAATACCAAAAATACCACAAACTTGACAACTTGTCAAGTTTTGGTTCTTACCTTACTCCAGTCTTTAATCTGCCAATAAATCCTGCCTGTTGTCAGGTGGTTTCCCTGCGCATCATGAATTTTAACTTCACACGGAACCACTACTGCATCCTGGGTTTTCAACGGGTTAATAATGTTCTCTTCAAGCCAGGTTTTTGAAATCGTGAATTCGGCAAACGAATCCATTTTTCCCTGGTAGTGATAATCCATTTCAAGGCGCGGCATGATCAAACGATATTTCTTCATATCGAGATTGCTGATCAGCAGGAACCCGGTGGTAAATTCTGAGATGGTAGCCAGCGAACAGGCATGCAGTCCGCGGATGTGATTAAAATTGCTTCGCCTGTACGGGATCATAATTTTGATCCGAAAGTCTGAAAGTTCAACAATTTTAAACCCATGCGGCTTGTTAAAAGGAATCGTCCGCGCAAGCGACCAATTTAAAATGGTTCTGTAGAAGGCAGAAGTTTTGGCTTTTTGCAGAATTTTATCCGGGTTCAGCATGTGTTATGCGTTTTGATTAATGAAAGTTACCCGAAATTTGTGTAACCCCTAACGGGGCATTCCGTTTGCGATTCTAATGGATTTATCCGGTAAATCCGCGTAATTTCCGCCATGCAAAAAGTAATTGTACTGGGTGCCGGTCTTGTGGGAAAGGCGATGGCCATTGATCTCTCGAAAAAATTTGATGTTACCTCCGCGGATTTCAGCGAAGAGGCGTTGGCCACGCTTAAACAGCATAACATTAAAACGCAAAAGCTCGATTTCGGTGACCTCAAACTTCTCGCGCAAACCATTCAGCCTTTTGATTTAGTGATCGGAGCAGTTCCCGGCTTTATGGGTTTTCAAACGGTGAAGACCGTTATTGAAGCGGGGAAGAACATGGTTGATATTTCTTTCTTTCCGGAAGATCCGTTTTTGCTGGATGACCTCGCAAAAAAGCATAACGTCACAATTGTAACGGATTGCGGTGTAGCGCCCGGCATGGGTAACATCATATTAGGCTATCATAATAAACGCATGACCGTTAAATCGTACGAATGCCTGGTGGGTGGGTTGCCGGTTGTGCGCGAATGGCCGTATGAATACAAAGCCGTGTTTTCCCCCATCGATGTTATTGAAGAATATGTTCGTCCGGCACGCTATGTTCAAAGCGGTGAGATTGTAACCAAAGAAGCTTTATCCGATTCGGAGCTGATCAAGTTTGAAGGTGTCGGAACATTGGAGTCGTGGAACTCTGATGGCTTGCGTTCGCTGATCAAAACAATGCCGAACATTCCGAACATGATTGAAAAAACGCTGCGCTATCCCGGCAACATTGAATATTTGCGCGTTCTCCGCGAAAGCGGATTCTTTTCCTATGATGAAATAGAGGTAAAAGGGCAGCACGTAAGACCCATTGATCTTACTGCAAAGCTTCTCTTTCCGAAATGGAAATTAAAACCAGGCGAGGAAGAGTTTACGGTTATGCGCATCCGCATTAGCGGGAATGAGAACGGTGCAAAGAAAACCTATCAATACAGCCTGCTTGACCGGACAGATAAAACTACCGCTACATTATCGATGGCCCGTACGACAGGATATACCTGTACCGCTGCCGTGCATTTAGTGGCCGGTGGAAAATTCAACCGGAAAGGAATTTGCCCGCCTGAATACTTAGGGGAAGACGAAAGTCATTTTAAATTTATTCAGCAATACCTGAAAGACCGGAATGTAAATTACCAGGTAAATGTTAAGTAATTAACCTTTCGCCAGCTTGCTTTTACGATACCCGTACGCAAAGTAAATCGCGAGGCCTAATGCCATCCAGAGGAAGAAGTATCCCCAACTGTCAGCCGGAATCTCGATCATGAGGTATGCGCAGAACAGCACGCCCAGAATCGGAATTACGGAATACTTCTTAATCATAGTCAGGATTGTAAGAATTGATCCCAGGACTAAAAAAATCAGAAATAGTACAGTTTCCGCTTTATCGAGATTATTAAAAATCTCACTGATCCGTGTTCGGAATAAATAAAGAAATAATCCGAACAGGATCGGAACAATAAACCGTCCGTTAATGTAGGGCAGCCTGAATTTACCCGGTTCTTTTGCAATCCGCGGCAACAACAGCACTCCGCCTGATACCAGCACGAAAGCGAACAAGGTTCCGATGCTGGTCATGTTCGTCATGAAATTACTTTGCATGAACAAGGCCGGAACCGCCACTAAAATTCCCGTAACGATGGTTGCGAACGAAGGCGTTTGATATTTCGGGTGAATGGTTTGGAATTTTTTCGGTAGCAGTCCATCGCGGCTCATGCTCATCCAGATACGCGGCTGCCCCAACTGGAAGACAAGCAACACACTCGTTGTGGCCACGACCGCACTAACCGATACAATCTTTTCAATCCAGGGAGCCCGATTCTCAAACACAAAAGCCAATGGATCGTTCACTCCATTGAACCGGGAGTAATTTTCTATTCCCGTAAGAACAAGCGCAATTAAAATATAGAGTACGGTACAAATTACAAGCGAATAAATCATCCCCCGGGGTATGTCGCGCTGCGGATTTTTACATTCTTCTGCGGTTGTGGAGATCGCATCAAAACCGATATAGGCATAAAATACAGCGGATACTCCTTTTAATACACCTTCAAACCGGTTCGGAAGGAAGGGTGTCCAGTTATTGACATCCACAAAGAAAGCTCCCGCGATGATCACGAAAATGATTACCGCAACTTTAAAGACTACCATGTAATTAGCGGAGGTCTTACTTTCCTTTATCCCGATGTAGGCAAGCCAGGTGATAAGCCCTACAACAATAAAGGCCGGAAGGTTAAAGAATATTGCAGTATCCCCGATTCGCGGAGCGCTGTTCCAGGCATTGATCGCAAACTGATACTTCTGAACATCCGCAGCATCAGAAAGATTACCGGCAGCCATGAAGGCAGTCGCTTCGTTGAATGCAGCTTTTGCTGTAGTGGCATCAATCAGCATCCAGTCGGGCAGATGGATGTTGAAAATATGAACCAATAAATTATTGAAATACGTACTCCACGAAATCGCCACAACAATGTTACCGATGGCATATTCGAGAATCAGCGCCCAGCCGATAATCCATGCAATGATCTCGCCAAACACTACATACGAATACGTATACGCGCTTCCCGATACCGGAACCCGGCTCGCAAACTCCGCATAGCATAAAGCGGAGAACCCGCATGTAACTGCAGTGATGACGAATAACAGGGAAACGCCCGGCCCTCCATTAAAGGCAGCCTGCCCGATGGTTGAAAAAACTCCGGCCCCTATAACTGCCGCGATGCCCATCGCAGTAAGGTCGCGCACACCCAGAATCTTATTCAGCTGATTGCCATGCCCGTCCGGGATAACATTTGAAATGGGTTTCTTTCGGAAGATAGAGCCGGCCATGGGGTTTACGTTTATGAACTGTAAAGTAAATAAAAAAGATCAGGATTTATTGAACCTGTCTGCCGGCAGCAGGTTTTAGGAGCGGGTGATTCTTATATACATGTACCGAAAATAATACCAAAGCATTTTTAGCGTACCGGAAGTCGTTCTATCTTTGGGGTTTCTGAAGAATGAGCGGGGTGAATACAGGCAAGACAATTTCCCATGACGAGATCAACGCGCTTCCGCTGAAAGCGTTCATGGGCGAAATCCTGCTCATTACAAAAGCCGCGCACCTTCCTGAAATTTTTGCCGAAATACAAAAGCACCCGGTTGTAGGATTCGACACCGAAACCAAACCTGCTTTTGTTAAAGGTCAGGTGTTTAAAGTTGCCCTGCTTCAATTAGCCATTCCCGGAAAAGTTTTTCTCATCCGGCTAAACATGACCGGGTTAACGGAAGACATCATTCATTTTTTTGAAAACGACAGGCTTATCAAAGCAGGCGTTGGCCTTCGCGATGACATTAAAACACTCCACCGGTTAGGAAGATTTCTTCCGGCCGGCTTTGCCGAGCTGTCAACCATGGCGCGTGAAACAGGGCTCGAAGTGGAAAGCGTAAAAAAATTAACTGCGCTGTTATTGGGCTTTAGAATTTCGAAAGGCGCGCAAACTTCAAACTGGGAAGCGGAACAATTGAATGAAAAACAAATTGTGTATGCCGCAACGGATGCGTGGGTTTGCCTGGAGATTTATAAGAAATTAAAAAAGGGCGTGTAGCCGCCCTTTTTGTATATCGCCAATTGTATTTGTGGGTGGGGACGCAAAATTTTGCGTCCCTACATTTTCAATAAATAAATTATTCCTTTTTCGTAGCGCCTTTGCCGGAAATTGAATTTCTCATATCCGTATCGGACTGCACGTTTTGCATTTTATAATAATCCATCACGCCCAGGTTACCTTTAATGAAGGCTTCTGCCATCGCTTTCGGAATTTCAGCTTCCGCCTGAATTACGTTCGCACGCGCTTCCTGCGCTTTCGCGATCATTTCCTGCTCTAACGCAACCGCCATCGCACGTCTTTCTTCGGCTTTTGCTTCCGCAACTTTTAAGTCGGCAGTTGCCTGGTCGATCTGAAGCTTAGCTCCAATGTTTGCGCCTACGTCAACGTCAGCGATATCAATGGAAAGAATTTCAAAAGCCGTACCGGCATCAAGTCCGCGTGATAATACGTGCTTGGAAATTTTATCGGGGCTTGACAATACTTCTTTGTGAGAAGCTGCCGAACCAATAGAGGACACAATACCTTCCCCAACCCGGGCAAGAATGGTATCTTCACCTGCACCCCCGACTAATTGTTGAATATTCGCCCGAACCGTAACGCGAGCAACCGCGATCAACTGAATACCGTCTGCTGCTACCGCAGCAACTTTGGGTGTTGTGATAACTTTCGGGTTAACTGAAATCTGCACTGCCTGAAACACATCCCGGCCCGCCAGGTCAATTGCAGTTGCCTGCTTGAACTCCAGGTGAATGTTTGCTTTATCTGCAGAGATCAACGCCCGGATAACGTTTGGAACATTACCGCCTGCAAGGTAGTGCGTTTCCAGCTCATTGGATGTAAGCTTCAACCCGGCTTTTGTTGCCGTAATCAGCGAGTCAACAATAATGCGTGGCGGCACCTTACGAATGCGCATGAATACGAGTTCTACCAACCCGACACGCACACCTGAGAACAGGGCGGTGATCCAGAGATTAACCGGAACAAAATAAAGAAAAATGAAAAACAGGATTATCCCTGCAAAAACTATCACGATAAGTGCTATGCCATCCATAAGTTTAGGTGTTTGTTATTGGAGTTATTGAACTGGTTCTACTAAAATATCATTTACACGGATCTTTACGATCTTTACCCTGATCGCATTGGCTACATATTCACCGCTTGTTTTTACTTCAAAAATTTTTCCATGAAAATCTGCCGAACCCATGGGGCGCAAGGCGGAAACTGTAATTCCTTCTTCGCCTTCATTCAAATGCGCAGTCAGGCCCTCATTAACCTTGCTTTCAATGGCCGATTTATTCGAAACTTTATTCCAGGCCCCGTTGCGGAAACTGAAGTAAAGCGCAGCGCCTGTGGCCACCCCGGTTCCCAACAGCACATAGAAGCCAGCATCGTTACCGAATTGCCTGTAGGTAAATACTACCCCGGCAATCACAAAGGCCGCGCCCAGTAGACCAACTACAGTTGTTCCCGGAATAAAGACCACTTCTACAATGATTAATACAATTCCGGCAAGAATAAGCGCTGCAATAATCAACCACATATACCAACGAATTTAGAGGAATCAAAAGTACACAATTTGCTGATCAATATGCTTGTGCAAAAAGTACCCTTTTGGAGGATGGCTTTCCGGAATACACACAAACACCCGCTTCCTCAACAGCATCCAACGGAATGCAGCGGATGGTGGCTTTAGTTTCTTCCTTGATGGCAGCTTCGGTTTCCTTCGTTCCATCCCAATGCGCAAGAATAAATCCGCCTTTTTCTTCCATCACTTTTTTAAAGTCAGCGAAGCTGTCAACGCGCGTAGTCATGCTCTCGCGAAGTTTAAGCGCTTTTTGATGAATATTCTTCTGAATATCCTCCAGCAGCACAAGTACGTCCACCGCCACGGTATCCATGCTCATCACTTTTTTCTCTTTTGTGTCCCTGCGGGCAACTTCCACCGTGCCGTTTTCAAGATCACGAGGCCCGATAGCAAGTCGAACGGGTACGCCTTTCAGTTCCCATTCCGCAAACTTAAAGCCTGGCTTATGGGTATCGCGGTTATCAAACTTCACGGTGATGTTATGCTTGCGCAGCTCGGCCGTGATCTCATTTACTTTCTTGGATATTTTATCAAATTCCTCATCGCTTTTAAAGATCGGCACGATCACCACATGAATTGGCGCCAGCTTGGGCGGCAGTACCAAACCATCATCATCGGAATGTGCCATGATCAATGCACCCATTAAACGCGTGCTTACGCCCCATGAGGTTCCCCACACATATTCCAGCTTGCCATCCTTACCGGCAAATTGCACATCAAATGCTTTCGCGAAATTTTGTCCGAGGAAGTGCGATGTACCGGCCTGCAACGCTTTACCATCCTGCATCAATCCTTCAATGCAATACGTATCAACCGCGCCAGGGAATTTTTCACCTTCCGATTTTTTGCCTTTAACAACCGGCAATGCCATGTGGCGTTCCGCAAACTCGGCATAAACCTCCAGCATCTGCAAGGTTTCTTTTACGGCTTCATCCGCTGTGGAGTGTGCGGTGTGGCCCTCCTGCCAGAGAAATTCTGACGTCCGAAGAAAAAGTCGCGTGCGCATTTCCCACCGGACCACGTTTGCCCACTGGTTAATCAGAATCGGCAGATCGCGGTAGGACTGAATCCATTTTTTATAGGAGTTCCAGATCACGGTTTCAGAAGTAGGGCGAACGATGAGTTCTTCCTCCAGCTTAGCTTCCGGGTCAACAATTACGCTTTTACCATCTTCTGAAGTTTTCAGGCGGTAATGTGTAACGATGGCACATTCTTTTGCGAAACCTTCGATGTGGCTTGCCTCCTTGGCCAGGTACGATTTAGGAATGAACAACGGAAAATATGCGTTCACATGACCCGTATCTTTAAACATCTTATCCAGCGCCTGCTGCATTTTCTCCCAAATGCTGTACCCGTACGGCTTAATTACCATGCACCCCCGCACATCCGAATGTTCGGCCAGGTCGGCCTTTTTCACTAACTCGTTGTACCACAACGAGTAATCCTCACTTCTGGTTGGTAATTCCTTGCCCATGTTGGTATAATTATTGCCTTTTTTGAACTATCCGGCAAATATAGAGCAGGAAGGTTTGGAATAAAGGGGTTCAGATAATTTCTATAGATTTTACCCCGTCAAATTCGTAGGTTTAGGGAACACTTTTTCAGGTTTTATACGTTATACAAACAACCTAACAATCGGGATTATGAAAGCAAGAATTGTGTTAGCGGGTTTATTAGTAAGCATGATGGTGGTTGAGGTTTCAGCCCAGCGTGCCGAATATGACGATATGTATTTTCGCGGAAAAGACCGTGAAAAAAATAAGGCTATAGATGCAGAAAATACCTATGCTTCTGCCAAAACAACAAAAAAGCAAAAACCGGCTGAAGTGATTGAAGAAGAGGATAGCGTAAATCCTACCGACAGCTATTCTGCCAGAAATGTAAATCCGGAGTATATATCCCGGTCCAACTCGGAAAAGGCGAGCGAGGATGAAGCCAATTACTACCTGGAAGGCTATAGCCCTGCTACCGCCACAACCACCAGCGATTTTAACAACAGCTACTATAACAACGTAAACCCGGCAGGCAGCAGCTACTATGCAAACAACAACTGGAATAGTCCGTATTATGGACGCTGTGGATATTGTGATCCCTGGATGAGTCCGGCATATGGATATGGCCCGTCTTACGGATGGGGTACAGG
>CAZIGG010000045.1:0-21997 GCA_964538575.1 uncultured Roseivirgaceae bacterium | reverse complement strand
ATTTTTGCACACGCCCCTCTTGTTGTATAGTAAAGGCGGTAAATAAAATGAATTTTAATCACTTATATCACTATATATTTTTTTTAACGAAGCCAGATAACGATCACTGCTAACAGTACTCTGTGCATGTTTTTTTACTCGTTCAGACAACTGTAAAAGGTCAATTTCTTTTTTTATGATTTTATTAATCAATTGGGCTAAGCTTTTTGTATTGCTTAAATCAAAATACAGAGCATTATCTCCTAACACTTCTCTGTAAACAGGAATATCCGATGCCAATACCGGAATACCTGTTGCCATTGCCTCCATTGGGGCAATGCCATAGCCTTCATATGATGAGCAAGTAATAAAACAATGGTAATGAGGAAGAGCTTCTTCAACATTTGAAATTGCTCCTTTCAACCGAACCGGTAACTGATATCTTTCTATCTCGGCCTGAAGGTCCTTCCGTTTGGCACCCTCTCCGTATATATCCACTGTTATAGGCAATGTTTTTATTTCACGCAGTGCATGTAATAAATATTGATAATTTTTTTGTGCTTTTAAATTACCTACAGCAATAATTTGAAGTGTTTTAAAATTGATTTTATCCGACTCATGAGGTTGGTTAAAAAAATTCTTTCTTACAAAATTATGCAGTACATACGTTTTTCCTTTAAAGGGTATATATCTTTTATACTCATCTAACACAACTTGCGAAACACCTATCAGGTGATGTTGTAACGATGCCGTTAACTTTTCCAACCATAAATCCATTTTGCTACGATCAAACAACACAATTCCTAATTGGTTATGAATAGTAGATACCAACTTTACATTTAGCTTGTAACATGCCAATCTGCTAATCATTGTGCTTCTGTAGAGGTGTGCATGTACGATATCGGGTTTTTCGTATTTTATAATTTTTCTTAAGGCAAACACTGTTTTAATAAAAGCCCACTTTGATTGATGATTAAGGTAATAAATTTTACTGTTCTCCAATTGAGAGAATAATGTATCTGGTTTTTGAGAATAGCAAACAATATGCTCGTCTACATCTAAAAGTCGAAGTGTGTCTCGTAATAAAATTTCCGTTCCACCTATGCCCAATGAATCAATGACGTGAACAATTTTCAAACTGTTATGATTAAATGTCTACTTTACTAAAATGGCGTGGAGAAATCATTCCAAGAAAGGGATCTTCCGTTTTTTTGTTTCTGAATAATCTGATCATGTATGACAACGATTCTATCAACGCATATGGAAGAACTCTTTTTAGAAAAATTTTCCACTTCGGTTTGTCGCGCATATTTTTACTTTCACGATATGCCCAGGTAGCTGAATAATCACTTTGTAGGGGGTGTTTTTTGAAAGGCTCAACATCTGTAATCTTTTCAGCTATAACCATCAACGTGAGTGGAGCTGCATTACATAACGTAACCCTTCCATTAACTACAGCAGGATCAGCTACTTTATACCAATTATCTGTCGAATCGAGAGGGGCCACAAACATTGCCTTTACTTTAAATCCATTTTGTTCCGAAAAAACACGGTAAAGCAATTCGGGACTATATTGATAAAAACCATGACCCATTAAATTATTGCACGGAGTTATGCTGATGTAATGCCCACCCACCATAAGCATATTCATGCAATTTTTTATAGCTACAGGAAAATTAAAAACGTGCTCTATTGTACCGCTGTCTAATACGCACGAATACTGTCTATACTGAGTAGATGCAATCGGTTCATTTAAATCATGAATGTATGACGCTCCCTCATACGCTGAAAAATCGAGTGTTATATATTTTTTTGTTCCAAGCACTTCGAACAATTCATCGGAATATTTATCACTAAAATTCGCGAACGTAGCCGTAGCAGAATTACAATATTTTTTTTCGTATTCGACAATATTTTTTTTAGAAAAATAACGCATAAGTCTGCCCAATGTAAGAGTGTTTTCAAAAGACACTCCTATTGACTTACCATAAAAAAGTAGTTTGCAATCACTATTCGTCAACCCCATATTCTATATTCTTAATTATAAAAAACAACGCTCTGAGCATGCAGTACCTTATCATAAATCAAATACCTCATTTTTTTAGGCAAGACCGAAAGAAAGTTACCATCAATGATTTTAATCCATACGGGAAAAGAAAAAATCCAATACATCAATTTTTGTTGAAATGAATTCCTTTTCTGGCTCAACGGAATATTTCCAATGAGCGTAATTATTCTCGCTTGTGCTTGTGAATATTGCCTTCTACGATTCAAATATGTTTCACAGGTAATGGGATCGTTATGAATGGCTATGTTGGTTTTATCAAAAAACAATGGAATGCCTTTTGAAATTGCCCTGTACGCAAATTCATAATCCTCAATATCGTTTAAGCGCTCATCAAATCCGTTTAAGCTATTAAATATTTGCTTAGGAATAGAAAAATTAGCTGCGCTTAAAAACAGGTTGTTTAGTGATATAGTATTGATTCCGTCAATGTATTTGGTCGTCCATTTTTTTCTGATTCTGGCTATATAATTTTGAATATCCGTTTTTTGTGGTTCTTCGTATTCAACTTGGTTACCACCCAAAATTGCATTCATTCCATTCTGCAAATGAAATTCATAATGCTTTTTTATCGAATCAGGGGATGGAAGCATGTCATCGTCATAAAAAATAAACAAATCACCGAAGGCTGACCTTGCACCTGCATTCTTTGTTTTTGACCTTCCCTGGTTTTGATTAACAATTAATTTGAATTGGGTAAAACGGTTTTTATACGGCTCAACAACTTCTACCGTGTTATCCGTTGAACCATCCACTACTACAATTACTTCAAAATCGTTAACGGTTTGGTTCACGAGGCTGTCCAACAAGTTACCGATTTTTTCGGCACGGTTATAGGTGGGTATGATAACACTGGCTTTCACAAATCACATCTTTTGCAGATACTCCCAAAAATTGTCGCGGTGCACTATGGCCATTTCAACGGGATGATATGTTTCTACAAATGCCCTGGGGAAACGGTATTTGGCCTGCGGACTCCACTTTAGTTCAAATGCTTTTAACGCACCATTTTGCTCTTCAATATAATCTATTTCAGCCTGCCGCACATTTCGCCAAAAAAAAGCGGTGGCAGCATTGCCTGAGTATTCAATTGATTTTTTGCGCTCGCAAATAATAAAATTTTCCCACAGCGCACCCACATCATTGCGTTGTGCCAACGGGGCATAATTATTTATCAGCGTGTTGCGTATTCCGTTGTCATAAAAATAAATCTTTCGCGAAGTGCTTATTTCATTTCGCTGATTACGGGCAAAGGGCTGTAACCGAAAAACAACAAATGCTTTTTCGAGCAAGTCGATGTATGAACTCACTGTATTTTTATCGGCCCCCACAGTTTGTGCCAATTCCTGATATGACACTTCATTGCCCACTTGCCAGGCCAATGCTTGCAATAACTTCAACAGCAACTCTGGCCTGCGTATTCCCTGCAACTCAAGGATGTCTTTGTACAGGTAACTGCCAGCCAAATTACGGAGCACATCAATCGCTTGATCGGGTTCATTAATCACTTCCGGATAGGTACCCCGCACCAATATATTTTCTACCATGGGCAATGTTTTTGCCAATGAAAAATGATCGCTCAGTTCCCCCCACGATATAGGGTAAAGATGATATTCCCATTTTCTTCCGGTGAGCGGTTCATTGATCGTACTGGCCAACTCCAATGCCGATGACCCCGAAACCAATACTTGTATTTGTTTTTTGGCATCAACTATCATTTTAACGGCCAACCCTATGTTTTCAATCCGCTGGGCTTCGTCTATAACAATCACTTTATGATTACCGATGAGTTGAAAAATAGTGGCCTGTGCAATATTGCTCCATAACGTGCGTGTGGCGGGATCATCGCCATTTAAGTACAGATAATCAGAGTCGAGTGTAGCTGCTATTTTTGTGATGAGCGTTGTTTTTCCTACCTGGCGAGGCCCCAAAAGAACAATCGCTTTTTTGAAATCGACCCGATTGGTTATTTCCTGCTCAATTACTCTTTTTAGCATGTTTTGATATTGTATTCACCAAATATACGTATTTTGGATGAATGTAATCACCAAAAATACATTTTCAATGTATCAGCATTTGCAAGACCGCCCCTATTCATCAAGTCTGTTTTTGTCAATGCTTCCAGAATGTTGCCCTTTTTTCGCCATTAGTAGGCGGGTATGATGACGCTTACTTTCATTGCTTTGCCCTTATTTTCAAAAGCGATTCGTTCACTTTTTTGTATTTTCCAAATTGATTCATAACTCCTATTAAACTATTCCAATCACTCATCAACGCTATTTTTCTCTTCAATTTATTTTTTTGAAAAGGCATTTTCAAAACTGTGTAGCAAAGTGATTTTAAACGATACATTACGTCCATTAGCCATGTAGTAGCCGTAATTTTTTTACCCGACAACGTATAATGATAAGGAAGTAATTTTTTACCCGATTGTGCAATAGTTGAAACTATTTTCAACAAATATTCCTGTGTAAGCCTTTGGGGTGGCATATAATGATAAAACTTCAGCCGTTGGTCATACCATAATTTATAGCCTGAGAGCCTAAGCAAATAGCACAATTCATTATCACCACCGGAAACTAATTTTTTACCTACACGATCAGTTGTTAAAAATTTTACTCCACATTTATACACCTGCTCAACAGCTTGTTTTCTCACCACTAAACCCGCACCATATAAAAAAGCAGCTGGCTTTAGCAATGTTCCTGTTTTTTCAGCCTGTGGGTAACAGGCAAAATATCCTTTATATTCTTCAAACCAATCGGGCAATTTTCCATCCGCTACGGCTATGCCTTCGCCTCCGGCTACGCCAATGGTTTCATCGGCCTGTATTACATCAAACGCAGTTTGCACATAATTCTCAAACAGCCAGTTATCATCATCGCAAAAAACAATTACATCATAAATTGAATTTTCAATGCCTGTATGACGTGCGTGCGAAAGTCCAGGGCGTGGTTCTTTTATAACTGAAAGTTTTATACGTGAATCCCTCCAATACTCTAAAGCGGTTTGTTCGGTGTTATCGGTTGAGGCATTATCGACAAGAATAATTTCCCATAATAGTGATGAATCTGTCTCTTGCAAAGAAAGATGGCGCATAGTTTCTTTAATTCGCAATGAACTATTGTAACAACAAATGATAACCGATACACCCTTATTTTGCATACGTTTCTCTCACCCAATAGAGTGCACTTTTTACATAGTACAGGTTAAAACGAAGTTTTACTGTAGCTTTTAAAATGTAAGGGATTGATTCCATCCATCTTTTGTTTTTTATCAGAGCACATCCCATTCGTCCAATCTCATGGGCATACACATTCCTATTTTTTTCAATAAGTATTTCCTTATCTATAAGTGTTGTACTCCCAATGGTTTGACACACGTCATATCTGAATTGGGAAAATTCATTTTTATAAACACCTGACTCCATCAATTCAGATTTTGTTCTTACTGTATTAGTATGACAACGATGATAATTCTCAACAAAAGAAACAAAACAAATATCTGAAATCAGACAGGCTTTGATCCAAACCAGCCAGTCGCCAAACAATCTGTAACTAATTACTTCGTGAGTTAAATTTTTATGTAACAATTCTTTTTTAAGAATCACACTACTGGCATTCAACATATAATTGTAGCCTAATAAAAAATTGTTTAAAAAATCAACACCATTGTATCTGCCACCCCCAACTGTTTTATAATTAAGGGTTTTTATTTCATCTCCGCGTTCATCTACTGGAATGGATTGAGCATAACCAAGGTCACATTGATTATTATTACACTCTTTTAAAACAGATTCAACAAAATTAGTATTGCAATAATCATCACTCTCAGCAATCCATATCCAATCTCCTTTTGCAAGTTCCAATCCCCTCTTCCATTGCTTAAAAGTAGAGCCACTATTTTGATCGTTAAAAACAATATGCGATACCTTAGGATGTGTTCGGTATGATTCAAGTATTTGTCTGCTGCTATCCGCAGAACAATCGTCTAATAAAATTAACTCAATATCTTGGTAGGTTTGATTGAGTACGCTTTCAATACGTTGATGTAAATATTGAGCGTGATTGTAATTGGGTATAATAACTGATACCATTTATTCTTTTTTACAAACAACAACCTGGTAACCTGCCACAAGATTCTTATCTGAAACAAAATCCATCTGCTTTTTGAGGGAGAAATCAACTGGACTCTTTGTCGAGAAAATTTTTCTCTTCACTTTATCCAAAAAGCTTTCTTTCCATGCCAAACTTTGAGTGTATACTTTTTCTATTTCAAAAAACTCTTTCAATATTTTTTGAAAATCCGAAAAACTCCACTCAATGAGGTGATACGGGTTGCTGCAGGTAGTGCGTGTTTTTTGTACAATGGGGGTGGATATAATTAATACACCTTTTGGTTTTAATGAACGTTTGATGTTGCCAAGGAATTGCCGATAGTCGCTCAAATGTTCAATGGTTTCAAACGAAACCACTACATCGAAACTATCAGGCAAATCAAATTGCTGTGCATCCTGTATTTTACGAATTACATTAGGATAGGGATAACGAATGTTGCCATAACGAATAGATTTTTCATTCAGGTCAAAACCCATTACTCCTTTTGCTTTTCCTTTCTCGGCCAACAGATACGAACCATAACCACTACCACATGCCACATCTAATACTTTTTTATCTTTTACATAAGAAAGGGCCAACTCATACCTCGAACGATGCTCCGCTTCTGTTTGTTGCCACATAAAGCCAGGCACCCATCGTTCTGCTTCGTTGCGAACTGTTAAATCAGCTAAAGCATCCAATTCAAATTTCAATGCAAAATTTTCATCTTCAATATTCATAAACTATAGTCGAATTAGCTCCACTCCTGATTAATCATAAACGAACCTTGTGATTCGTCCGGCAAAAAATAATGGTTAATATTTTCTGGTGCAATAACTTCAAAAGCAAAGCCCTTGCTGTAATAGTCAAAAACAGTTGCCCCGTCACCAACATAAACTTCCATAGTATAAAGACCTGGCTTTAGCGGCAGCGATTTCACATCAACCGAAAAGTGATTTTTTCCCTTCTGTACCTGATATTTTTGGTTGGTAAACTTGCTAAACAAAGTGAACAAGCGACCCCCAGTAATATCATTAACCCCAAAACCAATTAGCACATTATCCACTTCAATGGAAGAAGTTACTTCTACAGAAAAAATTGTCGGTGAAAACGTATATACACCTCCACTGTCTGAACTTACATTAATGTGAGACACATACGTAGGTTTATGGCTTGCCGCACTAATAACACTCGTAATCTGAGTTGACTTCTGATAAAACGAAATGGCTTCGTTTATGGTAGCATTTTTTACAATAATACCCTTATCAAGAACAATAGCTTTGTTACAGAGATTTTGCACGGCCGCCATATTATGGCTCACAAACAAAATCGTCCGTCCGCTCTTGCTCACGTCTTCCATCTTACCCATACACTTCTTTTGAAATTCAGCATCACCAACGGCAAGTACTTCATCAATAATTAAAATCTCAGGTTCAAGAAAAGCGGCTACCGCAAACGCCAAGCGCAACTGCATGCCGCTACTATAATGTTTTAAAGGAGTATCCAGGAATCTTTCAACTCCGCTGAAATCAACAATCTCATCAAATTTCGCTTCAATTTCTTTACGCTTCATCCCCAGCAGTGAACCGTTGAAGAAAATGTTCTCCCGGCCTGTAAGTTCCGGATGAAAACCTGTACCCACCTCTAATAAGCTCGCAATACGTCCACGACTAATAATTTTCCCTTTCGTTGGCGGGGTAATTTTTGAGAGAACCTTTAGCAGCGTTGACTTTCCCGCACCGTTTCTTCCAATGATGCCAATTGATTCTCCGGGGTTTACAGTAAATGAAACATCGTTCAGTGCCCAGAAATTCTCCTGCTGCTGTTTCTCAAAACGCAACGCACTCAGCATTCTTTCGCGCAGGCTTAAATAGCCGCCAGACTGATGACTTATCTTGTACTTTTTCGAAATATGCTGTATTTCTAAAATCGGCTTCATGGTTATGCAAAGTCTGCGAAAAAGTCTTCTGTCTTTTTAAAGTAAATAACCCCGACCAATAAAAGCACTACATTGGTTGCCAGGCTAATAACCATGAATGTTGGATTAGAAATTGTTTGCGTAAGCGGCATCCGGAATAATTCGACCGCAGCATACATGGGCGAAGCTGCCAGCATGTATTGCAAGGAAGGATATTTTAATAACGATATGGGATAAATAACAGGTGTAAGAAAGAACAATATTTGAACAAGGAATGGTATTACATAACGGAAGTCGCGATACTTAACATTTAAGGCAGCGAGCCAACTGCCCAGCCCCAGCGTAGCAACCATGCTCAGCAAAATTGCGAGCGGCCAATAAACAATTGCCATCCACGAAACAGGTTGTTGATAGTATACCAGGATAGGAACAAATACGATGCACGCCATTAAAAAATCGAACACCGCTACCAATATTGCGGATACGGGGATGATCAACCTGGGGAAGTAGATTTTTTTTATAATGTGTGCATTGGTAACCATACTGTTCGATGCATTGGTAAGACCCGTTGAAAAAATATTCCAGATCAACAGTCCCGAAAAAACATAAACCGGATAGGGCAAGTTTTGCGAAGGGATGTTAAGCGCCCGTCCGAAAAACAGGGTGAAAATAAGCATCATCAGCAGGGGCTGAAGAATGGCCCATAAAAATCCCAAAGCCGCTTGCTTGTACTTTACTTTAATGTCGCGCCACGAGAAGAAGTAGAACAATTCCTGGTAGCGCCAAAGCTCTTTCCAATTAAAAACGCCCCGGTTGGAGGAATCAATAACGTCTTCGGTCATTTCACTCATGTATACTCACTTTACCCGCCAGATGGAATTCTTAGCAGTATTCCGCATTTTTGCTAAGTTAATATGAAAATACTGTTTCTCGTACCCTATCCGCTTAAACAGTCCCCCTCGCAGCGTTTTCGCTTTGAACAGTACTTTGAAATCCTTGAGCGCAACGGGTTCACCTGTCGTGTGCAAAGCTTTCTCAATTCAAACGGGTGGACTATACTGTATACTCCCGGCAAAACAGGGCAGAAAATGATCACGCTTCTTGCCGGGCTCTTTAAGAGATTTTTCCTTCTTTTCAGCATCCCGTCTTTTGATTTCGTTTTCATTCATCGCGAAGCCGCACCCCTCGGGCCACCGGTATTTGAATGGATTATTGCAAAAATTTTCCTGAAAAAAATCATTTACGATTTTGACGATGCGATCTGGCTCACCGACAAAAAAAACGAAAATGTTGTTGAACAATTTGCGCGTTTTCGCTCAAAAGTCGGGCTGATTTGCAAATGGAGTTACAAGATTAGCTGTGGAAATGAATACCTGTGTTCCTACGCGAAACAGTTTAACTCAAATGTTGTTCTTAACCCAACAACGATTGATACCGAGGCATTGCACAACCCGGAAATTTTAAAAAAAGAGGTTTCAGCAAAAATTACCATCGGCTGGACCGGCTCACACTCTACCTTAAAGTACCTCAAAGAAATTGAAGGCGCACTCAAGTATTTAGAAACCAAACACCCAAATTTAGAAGTGGTGGTGATTGCCGATAAAAAACCCGAACTCAACCTGCAAAGCCTTGTTTTCGTTCCGTGGAATAAGGAAACGGAAACCGAAAACTTATATAAAATCGACATTGGCATTATGCCCTTACCCGATGATGAGTGGACAAAAGGCAAGTGCGGCTTCAAAGCATTACAATACATGGCCATGGAGATCCCCACCGTTGTATCTCCGGTAGGGGTAAATACAAAAATTGTGAACGAGGGTATGGATGGATTTTTTGCTTCCACCCAACAAGAATGGATTGATACCCTTGAAGCATTGATCAGCCAGGAGTCTTTACGAATTACTATGGGTAAAAACGGGCGAAAAAAAATAGTTGATCAATACTCCGTGCTTTCGAATACTCCTGTTTTCCTTTCCCTGTTTCGTGGTGAATGAGCACATTTAACCCAAAAATCAAGACCTCAGCTCACCCTGAAAGCCTTAGCCATGCTATCCCTGTCCGTTTTTGAAATCCCTATCCGTTCGGCTTGTTTGCTCCAGCCGCTTACCGATTTCTTCACCAGATTTATTATTTCATCGGCCCGTTTATCAGTAACCCGGAAGTACAGAGCAACTTCTTTAGCCAAATCCAAATCAAGTGCGTTGTCTTTGTCCGATATATTTAAACTTAACCCTGTTCCGGTTTCAACAGGGTTAATGTCGTAAGCCGGTGAAAGCATCCATCCCTTGTCTGTCAGCAGAAATCCATGGTTTCGGAGATGATCATCCGTATTGCTTACGCTGATATAAAACACGATACGTTTCCAAAGTTCTTCAAGGTCAGCATTCGGTTGTGCCCCGTGCTGCATGATGAACTCGGCCATGTCTAAATAACTAACACCACGCTGATAATCCGAACCATCGATATGCCCCAGCAACGTCATGGCCGAAGCAAAATGGATTCGCCCCTCGTTATTCCGGTCGAATCGCCTGGTCAGATACGTATGTTGCTTGCTGTAGAATTTTCCTGTCATGGCATCGGCTACGTTCAACCCTGCGTTTACGGCAAGTTCATGCACTACCATTTCCCAGGCACCCATATCCTTTCCATCATTTTTACTTGGAAACTTGGCAATCCACAATTGTCCATCCGAATCAACTACGCTGGCCTTCGGCCGTGCACCGCCCAGGGATGAACCGGGTGCCATTAGCATGTTAAGCCATTTTATTTTTAGCGCGTCATCTGCGTCATCTTCTTCGAACCGCAAACTGGCTTCTTCCAGCTCGCGTATGGATGTCCACGGGGGCGAAGCCATTTCTTTATTGTTGTTAAGAAAATCTCCGGTTTCATTTTCCCGGAACCGCAAGGCGCCCATGCGATGGCCATCAAAAACTCCGAGGAGATAATCCGTTTCAAAAAGTGTTCGTGCTTTTCGTCCTTCAGCACGTGACAGCACGGCTTCCCTTCTGTCCATTAACATACGCCCCCAACGGTCGGGTGAGGAGTCTAAGAAGACCCCAAAATTGTTTTTCCCTTCGGCAAGGTATTGCGGGCCAGCATACAACCGGAGATCGGGGTCAAGGCTTTGAACATTTCCGGATTTTAACCAAGCTTCATTGTACTCAAATGAAAAGACTTCCTTACCCCGCACCTGGGTTGAGTGCAATACGCCCATAAACGCTGGGCGCCTCAATTCGATCCAGTCGGCATACACGCGGATGTTTCTTTGTTGTACGCTCTTTGCCATTACTGCTTGCTTTTTTTAGGCGCTCTTTCTTTTACAAGCAGTTTGGCATCCTGTAATCTTCTGCCAAGCGGGTCATCGCTTGCCACTTTGAGTAAATCCTTTTCCAGGCCCAAAACAAAAAGCACCTGAACGTAAAACCCCAACGCTACATTGGGTGAGCCCTTTTCAATGGCCCAAAGGGTGGTGCGGCCGATGTTGGCCCGTTCAGCCACCTGCTCTGCACTTAGCTTTCTGCGGAGCCTGGCGAGCTTGATTCCTTCACCGAATTCGGCTAACAGCCTGGAAACTTTAGGCAGAAGGACCGGTTTTTTAGTATTCATAACGTTCATTATTACGAACAAATATACAAATAATGTTCATTATAACAAACATTATGTTTAGAGTTACGCTAATTGACCGCTTTCAATTTTCACGTTCCAATACTTCTGTTTTTCTCTCCTTGTTTTCGTAATGCAGTATAAATATCAGTGCCAGTAAATAAAATGGCATTAACGGTATCTTATACCGGGAAAGCGTTCCGAAATTATAGGTAGAAACACCGACCGCAAAGGCAAACGTGAGACTGAACACAAGCGAAAATAATACTACCGGTTCCCGGCACGCGCGTAACAGGTCTGCGCGTTTTTTAATCAGTACATACATTGTGAAAATCAACAACAATAGTCCCTCAGCAGCCGATAAGGCCATCAGCGGATTGCGGACTTCCCATACGTAGGGCCGAAACAATGAAACATTAACCGCCTGGGGGGTTAGCCTGAGCATCGATGAAAACGTTCCGTCCAGTTCTCCCAACGAATACCCCGAACCAGCCTCCCGGCCCGTCCAATACCGGATATCGTACGCAGTTATTTTTGCCGTTTCGGCCATCTTATCCAATGAATAGCGCGTATCGCCTTCTCCAACCAGTAACAATGAATAATAGGCAGCCGCTGCAATAATGGTTACGAAGAAAGGCATAATTAAAATTCTAAGTACCCGTGATTGTATGGACCTTATCTGCAGCATGTAAAACCAAATCATGGCCGCAGGCAAAAAACAAAACAAAATATACTTTTTGATAGAGAAAATTACAAATACACCTACCGTCAACAGCAGCAGCGAACTCACCACATTTCGTTTTTCATATATATTTCCCAGGGCGTACGTCAGAAAACCAAGGCATGCAAAGGTCAGGGTGTCCTTCATTAAGCCCGAACCCCAAAACACCACAGAGGGAATGAATAGTACCGCCATGGCAATCCAACCATGCACGGAAGGTTTTAACCGGCACATGTAGGTAAAAAGAGCCCAGCCGCCTCCAAAACTTATAAGGGCAAACAGTACTGCTGTTGCAGAATAGGTGGAGAAGGTTAACAAATCAAACAGGGCAGCGATGCGTATAACAAAATACGATGACGAATCATTTAAAAAATAAATTTTGGAAGCATATTCATACACTCCCTGCATATGCTCCGGGTCTGAAAACAAAAGCGTTAACCCCTTGGTTGGTGAGGCCATAAAGGCATCCCAAATATGCCGGCTGCCGTGTGTGTGAAAGTTAAATGTGTCACCGCCATCGTAGTAAAACTGATAAATGATACCCAACGCTATGGCTCCAGAAATTTTTACAGTAAGCGCGGGCAAAAAATAACGTTTCGTTATACCGGTTGTAACATACGGGCGAATAACATACGCGATTGCATAAACCAACAAGATGATGAGCGGGGTTACAATAAAATCGCGCAGCTCCATGTTAATCTCCTTTTTCTAATTTTTTTAATCGCTTCTTAGCAGTCTTAAACGCTTCATCTTTTCTGCCCGATTTCTTTTTTACTTCCTTAAAATACTTTTTCGCCTCGGCTTTATTACCCCCCAGTTCGGCAATCTCGCCCAATGCAATGAGTGAATATAATGCATAGCCTGAATCGCCCGCGTTAATCTGTTCGGCAAACCTGATACACTGTTTGTAATATTTCTTAGCCTCGTCAAGCCGCTTGTGTGCTTCATAAATTTGCCCCAGGAAAAATGCCGCATACCGGCCGCTGGTAGCTTCATAGCCGAGCTGCGCGCTATCAATCCGTTCCAAAATATTCAAACACACGGGCTCCGCAACCGAGTAACGCCCCATCGAATATAAAATTCGCGCATAATACCGGTGAAAGAAAGGATTATCCGGATAGGTTTCGTGCAGGTACCGGCTGATTTCAAACGCACGCGGCTGGTCGTTCTCATAACTGTTTAATATACGCATCAGCCAAACCATCGCTTCCGTACGCGTATAAAATGCATTGTAGGAAACTTCCTTCAATTGTTTCAATCCAAGCGCCTTGTCGCCTTTGGGAAACATCCAAAGAATCATTTTCAGCGCTGGGTAATTTTCCGGGACCCACACCGAGAAGTAATTGAACAGGGCATCGCCAAACAACAATTCCGGGCTCAAATCCTGTTTGGTTTTGCTCTCTTCCAGGTAGTCGAGCGCATCTTTCCCCGCTGACGCGGCTTTTGTCCAGCTTCTTCTTTCTTCGTCCGAATACAATCGGCCTTTGAATCCATACGCTGCAGAAAGAAAAAAGGCTGCTTCTATTTTATACTCCGGGTAATGCTTGTACAGGTTTCCTGCAATGGTAATGGTGCTGTCCATGTAGGCTAAGAATTTTTTATCGTGCGAGGTGTCTTTTGTGTTCGGCATGATTTTCCACCACTCGATCAGCCCCATTAAAAAATACGGCAGCGGATGCCAGCGGTATTGTGTCCGAAGGCTGTGAAATCCATTTTCGGCCTGGTCGAACTTAAAATTATACAGGTCGTTTAATGCCTGTGAGCATTGAAGCTGCACGGTAAGGTCATTCAGCAAGATGATGGTCGTATCTTTTTTCGCAGTCTTTTGTGCCTGAACGGAAAAAACCGCGACAAACTGGAGGAGCGCTGCCAGTAAAAAATACCGTACCAATAATATCTTTGAGTAATTAACCATACTGCAGTACAACGCTGACCGGCCCTTTTTTATGCAATCAGGCAACGAAACTAAATCAATATTCGCTACAGACAAAAGGCTGCTGTTCGTTTTACTGTGTGTTCTCACGCTTTTCCTTTTATACTTTAAAAAAACCTTCATTGAATACGAAACCGCTGCCTTCGAATTTTTACAAGACCGGCCGGAGGGCATGGTTCTGCGGGTACTCAGCATGCTGCAATTCATTTCAATTCCAATCGTCTACCTCTGGAAATTTACCGTTATCGCGTTCGTTATCTGGCTCGGCTGTTTCATGTACGGGTACCGGGTTAGCTACGTTCAATGCTGGGGGGTGGTTATTGGCGCTGAGTTCATTTTTTTGATCCCCGAACTCCTTAAAATAATATACTTTTTTGCGATTGAAACCGATCCCTCCTATTCAGATATTGGCGCTTTTTATCCGTTCTCGCTCATGCACTTTTTCGATTACTATTCGATTGACAAGCGGTGGGCTTACCCGTTGCGGGCGCTTAATCTTTTTGAAATCGTCTACTGGTTTGCGCTGGTTTCAGGCATCCATCATTACGCCCGGAAAGAGAAAAAAATGGTGTGGTTTATTGTAGCCAGCTCGTACATCCTGCTCTTCCTGTTATGGCTGTGGTTTTATGTAATTGTTTACAAATAGGACTTAGGATCAGGCATTGGGCATTAGAACTTAGAAATTGAGATTAGTTTGCCCTCTTAAGCCTTAATCCCTAATGCCCAGTGCCTGATTAAACAATTGGAGTAATTTCCCTATTTTCGCCCCTTAATCTTGGCAAAACATACTGTTTCATGAATTTTCAGAAGACGAATAATATTACCGGATGGCTCATGTTTTTAATCGCCCTGGCGGTGTACTGGCTAACCATGGAGGATACGGCCAGCTATTGGGATTGCGGTGAGTTTATTGCGGTGTCTTATAAGCTTGAAGTTCCGCACCCACCGGGGGCGCCCCTGTTTCTTCTGATCGGCAGGCTGTTCTCCTTTCTGTCGTTTGGCGATGTAACCATGGTGGCGTACTGGATCAACTTTGTCAGTGTGCTGTCCAGCGCCTTTACGATATTATTCCTGTTTTGGTCAATTGTTTTGTTTGGCCGCAAGCTTCTGAAAATTACAACTGAAGAAGAGCTTTCATCGCATACCTTATTGTTAATGGGTGCCGGAGCTGTCGGGGCACTGGCGTATACCTTCTCCGATTCATTCTGGTTCTCGGCTGTGGAAGCTGAGGTGTATGCGATGTCATCATTCTTTACGGCATTTGTTGTGTGGGCGATGCTGAAGTGGGATGTGATCGAAGACGAATCAAAAGCTAACCGCTGGCTGATTTTGATTTTCTACATGATCGGTCTTTCCATCGGGGTTCACTTGCTCAACCTGGTAACACTGCCTGCACTTGGCTTGATCTTCTATTTTAAAAAATACAAGCCTACCACATGGGGTGTTGTTGCAACCTTATTGATCAGCGGATTTTTGATTCTGCTCATTAATGATCTGATCATCCCGGGATTGCCAACCATCGCGGGCAACTTTGAATTGTTTTTTGTGAATTCAATCGGCCTTCCGTTTGGTTCTGGCGCGGCATTCTTTACCCTGCTGATTATTGCCGGGTTAGTATGGGGCATTCGCTATACCCAGCGAAAGGCAAAACCGGTTTGGAATACACTGTTGCTTTCTTCTGCCTTCATCTTAATAGGTTACGCCTCGTATGCCATCATCGTTATCCGGTCAAATTACAACACCCCGATTAATGAGAATGATCCATCCGATGTAATGAGCTTCGTGAGCTACCTGAAACGTGAGCAGTACGGAAGCCGGCCGTTATTATACGGTCAGTACTTCACTGCACGCTTAACGGAAATTAATAAAGGTGCAGCTCAATACCGGAAAGGAAAAGACAAGTACGAAATCTCCGATTACAAGCGAGAGCTGGTTTACGAACCCAATCAGCAAACAATTCTTCCGCGTATTTACAGCACCGATCCCAATCAGGTACGGCAGTACCGGCAGATTCTCGGCTTGCGCGAAGGGCAAAAGCCAACCTTCAGCGATAACATACGGTTTATGTTCAAGCATCAGATCGGGTGGATGTATGCGCGTTATTTCATGTGGAATTTTGCCGGACGGGAAAGTGATGAACAGGGCGCAGGCTGGGTAGGCCCTTCGCAATGGGGTGAAAAAATCCCGGATTCATTAGTCAACAAAGGTTATAACAACTTCTTCATGATACCGTTCTTTCTCGGATTGATTGGTATGTTTTATCAAACCGTACACGACAGCAGGAATACGGCTGTGGTGGGCTTGCTCTTCATTCTTACCGGTGTCGCGCTTGTGGTTTACCTGAACGGTCCGGCTGCTGAGCCTCGCGAACGAGATTACATTTATGCAGCATCGTACTATGCGTACTGTTTCTGGATTGGTTTTGCCGTGCTGGGAATCGGAAAGTGGCTGATGGACGTTAAGCTTAATCCGCGAATGGCCGCGATCGCAGCAACCCTGATTGGTATGGCAGCGCCCGCGATCATGGCGCAGCAAGGCTGGGACGATCACAACCGGTCTAACCGTTATTTCTCAGTCGATTCAGCCGTTAACTATCTTCAATCGTGCGCTCCGAACGCCATCCTGTTTACCGGTGGGGATAACGATACCTTCCCCCTGTGGTATGCGCAGGAAGTTGAAGGCATACGAACCGACATGCGCGTGCTTGTGTTGAGTTACTACAATACCGACTGGTACATTGAGCAAAGCATGCAGAAGCACTATGAATCAGAGCCGCTGCCCTATACACTTTCAGCAACTCATTACCTGCAGGGCGGCCCGAACGATTACCTGCCCTACGAGGATTTAAAAATCCCCGACATGAACCTGAAGCAGTACATCGGCCTGCTGGCAAAAGATTACCAGGGCTTACGGCTTTATCCGGATGCCAATGTGATCCCCACCAAAAACATTATCCTGGATGTGGATGTTAACAAGGTTAGAGCTTCCGGGATTGTTCCGGCTGACCTTGACAGCCTGATTGTTCCCAGGATGTTGCTGCGCCTGAAAGGCAATGCGCTGGAGAAAAAAGATCTTGCGCTGCTGGATCTGTTGTTGACCAACAATTGGGAACGTCCGGTTTACGTAAACTATACGTCACTCGATCAGTTCAATGTTGATCTTCGTCCGTATGTGGTAATGGAGGGCAATGCATTCCGGATTCTTCCGGTGCGCAATCCTGAGCCGAAAAACCGCCTGGTGAACACAGAGGTTGCGTATACCAATATTATGAAGAAGTTCCAGTTCCGCGGCTTGCAGGATTCAACCGTTTACTACAATGAGGATTACCGGAATTTTGTTCAGAACCATCGGGGTACGATTACTGAAATTGTAGATGCCCTGCTTGTAAAAGGCAAGAAGGAAAAGGCGCGTGAAGTTTTGCTCTATAGTCTCGAACAAATGCCGAATGCAACCGTACCGTATGATGTAAGTAACGCACGCAATGTGGAAACACTGTTCGAAATAGGCGAGAAAGAAAAAGCCATTGAAGTCGCCACCATTTTGGGCAACCGGATGATCGACCTGGCGGAATACAACCTCAGCAAGCGCAATTTTGGAAGGGATACACAAAACAGCATTATTGTGCTGGGCGAGCTTCAGCGCGTACTGTATAAATATGGTGAAGCTGAGCTGGCTAAGAAATATGAGGATGCGTACGAAAAGAATGCGACTTTATTTCAATCTCCGGATGCGGTAGAGTAATCAAACACAAGGATATTGCCGGCAATGGTTTTGAATTTTCACCTTCAACAACCTCATCGCTTAGCCGAAATCCAGGCCATTACACTGTCCGTTGGTTGTATGCTAATCGGCATTATGAATGTCAACAATTGTGACGCAAACGGCTTATCATCATCACAGCGGGCTGCAATAAACATCAATGCTGTAAAAGCCAACAGGGCACAAAACCCTGTCAGCTTAAATTTTATGTTACCAGCCATAGCTTGCTACTAAGCTATTGAAATGAATTGCCTGAAGATATTTTTTCATTAATCTACCACCCTAAAAGTAAAGGTTCCCTTTTCTTCGTGGTTCATTCCCCTGTAATCGTCAGGATAGTTCGGAGAGACAGGCTTACAATATTGTACATAAAGATCAAAGTTAAGAGACTCTCCGTTATTAATTGGAAAAAAATTATCATCATGAATGGGAATTATTTTTGCACCATTTTTAGCTTTACCTAAATCAAGTACCTTCTCAAGGTCATATTGATTTCCTGTAGGAAGAATGTTCGTACTGAATACACCTGCCTCTTTTGGAATTATACCTACCCGAAGTTGATACCTGTTTTCATTGCTGTTATTATGAAAATTCAATACGCTAAACGTTTCTCCAAATAAAGACACACCGCCTATTATATTTAGGAAAACGAAAGATTCCGTTGCACCCGGCTGCTCACTTAGCGTTAATTGATTTGATACTAGTTTAAATAGACTTAGACTACATGGTATCGGTACATTGTCGAGAGTAAAGAAATCGCCAGAAAAGTACTCCCGAATGCTGTCCTTGTGAATGTTGGCAGTTATCCATAAAGTGTCGCCCCGGTTAATAACGTCACCAGAAGGCTCAATTTCAATTGGATAAATAAATATAATATTTTGACTTGCAAAAGGCTTATCATCACCGCAACGGGCTGCAATGAATATCAATGATGTAAAAGCCAACAGGGTACAAAACCCTGTCAGCTTAAATTTTATGTTACCAGCCATAACTTGCTACTAAAGCATTGACTTGTGTAGATTGAGCATTGCCATTTGTGCTAAGTATATTTGCACGCAATGTCTGTACCGTTGTTGCTGATGACGTGTACCCTTTAAACAGCGCACTCATCGTATAGCCGGATACCTGGTCATTTATTAACGTGGTGGTAGGTTCGCCTACATCTGTGCAATCGTGCAAAAAGCCCCATGGTATCCAGCCTGCGGAGGTGCTACCATTAAAAGCTCGCCAAGGAATTGTATCATCTCTACGTTGACTTTCTAAGAAATTTCTTTCCGCATTAGCAATAGTAATATTTACGGGCCTATACTTAATATCATTAAACGTAGGCCCCACATAAAACCCCCAGCTTTCTACAACGGCAGCCCTGCCGGCTCCGGGAGTCGTCTTAGTTCCGTATGGACCGCCTTTATTGGGTTTAAGCGTATATAATATCTCTTCTACCCAATAACTATTTCCTACCTGGGCGTAGTGGATGCTGTGGGCCAGCTCGTGAAAAAACGTGTTACTTACATTATCGGCCGAGCGGGTTGCGTTGCCGTCTCCCTGGATGCGCATGGTAATGTCAGGCGCGTAGGCCTTTACCGCATCTAATACTACCGAAGTTGCGCCTGGAAATAAAAATTGCACGGCCGTAACATTTTTTTATCTAACACAGGAATTTACCTTAATCTATGGTGATATAAAAATGGATGTAAGCAATTCATCGAAAACTGCAATTATCGACCCGTTATGTTCGCATTAGCCTTAATTTCCGAATATGCGAGCCTCGCGTTTCGTAACGATCAGCAACAAATCGAGCGCATTGTCTGCATCGTCTGTTACGTGATAATCTTCGTGGCGAATGCTTTTTACCAATTCGTCATCACCGGTTTGCAGCTTGTTGCGGTTGCTGCGGTTCAGGAATTCATACGGGACCCGGAGCATCCAGGCAGGCAAATGATATTGAAGATTAAGAATATCCCACTTCATAATCCGCTGAACAGATTTTTTGTTCTGCTCGTAATACTCCATCACTTTTTCATTACCGGTAATTCCTTTCATTTCCGCGGTTGCAAAAATTCCGGATGCGAGGGCTTTTAATTCATGCGCCAGGTATTCACGGATGTGCCAGGGGTTTCTCGAGAGTGACATTTTCCGATTGGGTGTTGTAAACAAGGCGATACCACCCGGTTTCAATACCCGGTTGATTTCCTTCAGATAAAGCACGTCATTTTGTATATGTTCAATTACCTGGAAGCTCACTACGCAATCATAGGTATTGTCCTGCAATCCTCCGAGCGGAGGAATGTTCATGCTGATGAACCTGCCGCCCGGAAAACGCTCCCTTAAAACAACAAGCGCCTCCTCGATCTTATCAACGGCTGTGAATGAAGCTGCTTTGCCCATGAGCAATTCCACCCCCCGCCCCTCGCCACAGCCTACTTCCAGCACATCGCCCTGAACGTACTGTTCCGCCACAACATAAGCTTTAAATAATCGTTGATGGAGGGGGTTATCCGATGGGATATTCTCCGAAGTGATCTCGGTTGTGTATATTTTTGCCATATTTCAGAGCCGCAAAAATAATTGAATGCTTCGGAATAATTCTGAAACGAAAACTTTAATTTAAGGATTGTGATGGTGAAGAAACTTGTTACCCTTTCATTCTTGCTTATTGGCACGGCCCTTCAGGCTCAGGTTTTGCGCGACATTAATTTCCGGCACCTGTACAACCCGGAAGAGGCCGTTTTTTTAAGCTGGAGCATCATTAAAGAAAACACTAACTATACCGTTCATTATGATCTGCAGCTAAAAGATTCTTTGAAGTTTAACAGCATCAGGATCCAATTTGAATTGCGCGAATCAACCCATGAAAAAACAGGTAAAGCAGTAACAGGAGAGCACACCGACCTCAGCGTTTCAAATACGCACAAACTGGGCTCCCAGAATTTTTCAGTTGAAGCAGGGCAAACGATACTTTTTGCAAAAGTGACGGTTGCTGATTCAAAAAAGTCGTACGCGCTTGCGTTTTACAGGAAAATACCGGTTACAAATTCCATTTATGCAACGGTAAATGCATGGCCGGTCAGCAATGTATTTATCAATCAAAATCAAACCGTAACCTTTTCAGGCTTTGATAAAGCCAGTCCGTTACAGGTTTCATACTACCAGGATGCTTTTCCCGCTGCCGCGCCTGCATTCTCTACCGCCCAGGCACGGGTTCCAAAAGTTATTAAGCCCGATTCTGTGTTTTTTACTGACCCTAAAGCGGGAATAACACTTTCGCAAAAGGGCCTGTACCTTGCCCAGCAGGATACAGCTTCGGCTTTGGGGGTTGCCTTCCGGGTTGAGCAGGATTATCCCAAGCTGGGGAAACTGGAAAGTCTTGCCGGACCGTTGGTTTACATTTGCACCAAGCAGGAGTACGAGAAGATAAAGCAGGCCGGAAGCGACAAGAAAAAGTTTGACCAGGTAATTCTGAGCGTTACCGGAAATACGGAACGCGCAAGAATTTTCATGCGCAATTATTTTAAGCGGGTTGAAGCTGCCAATCAATACTTCAGTTCGTATAAAGAAGGCTGGAAAACCGATCGGGGCATGGTTTACATTATTTATGGGATACCCGATGAAGTTTACCTGTTCGAAGGTCGTGAAGTGTGGGAATACAAGAATGAATACATTAAGGAACGCTTTCAATTCGTTAAATCGGCCACCATTTTTGATCCTGAGAATTATGTGCTGATCCGCGAAAAAGGTTTTACCAACGACTGGTATAACATGATCGACCTCTGGCGGAAAGCCAGATTTTAATAACGAATGCGGAATGACGAATAACGAATGGCACGAATCAGTTCGTCATTCTAAAATCGTCATTCGTCATTTAAATAGAACTCATCTCAAAAATAGTCTGGTCATTCCGATCCCGCCAAAGCGGGAGAGG
>CAZIGG010000044.1:5851-22138 GCA_964538575.1 uncultured Roseivirgaceae bacterium | reverse complement strand
ACCAAACCAACCGGGCAGGGAACGGGTTTAGGATTGAGCTTAAGTTATGATATTGTGAAAACACATGGCGGAGAGTTAAAAGTTGAGACGAAGGAAGCTTACCGAGATGAACCGGCCAGACGGGAAGCAGGCGCAACATTCGTAATTCAACTGCCCGTATAAACAAAAGTCACTATGGATTTTTCGAAGGAAAAACTGCTGAACGATACGTACAATAAATTCATGGAAGTTGTATTAAGCGACAGCCTGCCATTGGAAACTGTTGACGAACTATTTGCAGAGGATGTGATGGGATTCGGCACTACAGTTGATGAAAAAATATTTTTCACATCAGGGGTGCGGGAATTATTGAGTAGGCAACGTGAGCAGAGTAGGGGTTTGCAAATGAAATGGATTATTACCCCTGTGGTACACCGGAAATCAGCTGATGAGAATTTTGCCATTTTTTCGGATGACATACAGATATCACTAGCCGTCAATAATGAAACAATTGAGATGTATGTGCGGATCTCCACTGTTTTTGAATTTCAACGGGATAAATGGTTGGTGGTGCACTGGCATGGTTCAAAGCCGGAAAATGTAGAGAGCGAGACGGATACTTTTGGTATTGAAGATTGGAAGCAAAAGAATGCAGCGCTTGAGAAAATTGTGGCGGAGAGAACTTTGCAGCTTATCAGGCAAAAGGAAGAACTGGAAAATACGCTTAATGAATTGCGTGATACGCAGAAGCAACTCATACAATCAGAGAAAATGGCATCGTTGGGTGAACTCACTGCAGGCATCGCGCATGAGATTCAAAACCCGTTGAACTTCGTGAACAACTTCAGTGAAGTAAGTGGAGAGCTGGTTGCAGAAATGAATGTTGAATTGGAGAAAGGTAACACAGAAGATGCGAAGCTGATCGCTGCCGACCTAAAACAAAACCTGGAAAAAATAAATCACCACGGAAAACGTGCCGATGCGATTGTAAAGGGAATGTTACAGCACAGTAGGGCAGGCAGTGGTCAAAAAGAACTTACCGACATCAATGTGCTGGCGGATGAGTACCTGAGGTTAGCCTATCATGGACTACGGGCAAAAGACAAATCATTCAACGCATCATTTGAAACAAACCTCGATTCGTCTTTACCAAAGATAAATGTTGTTCCGCAGGATTTAGGAAGGGTAATTCTGAACCTGATCAACAATGCATTCTATGCTGTCAATGAGAAGGCTAAACAAAACATTGCGGGATATGAACCAACCGTAATCGTTAGCACACACCGCCCCCCTCTCCTTGGGAGAGGGGCCGGGGGTGAGATCTTAATAAAAGTCCAAGACAACGGCAACGGTATTCCCGATTCAATCAAAGAAAAAATCTTTCAGCCTTTCTTCACCACCAAACCTACCGGGCAGGGCACTGGATTGGGGTTGAGTCTGAGCTATGATATTGTGAAAGCGCATGGTGGGGAAATAAAAATTGAAAGTAAGGAAGGTACGGGGTCGGAATTTATTATTTTATTACCTCTTATCTGATTCACAGAAGATTGCGCACTGAGGTCCATTTTATCAAAACCTTACAAAAATGGAATTAAATTCCAGATTTTGCCTATATTTACAAAAATGGAATTGATGTGATTTCCCGCCAACTCTTTGAGCATGCGAAATTTGCACTTACTCAATTTAGAGCATTGTGCATAACGGGGCCCCGTCAAAGTGGCAAGACCACACTGAGCAAGCTATTGTTTAAGGGTAAAGATTATGTGAATTTCGAAAATCCAAGTGTGCAGCATGAGGCGGATCAGAATCCAGAACAATTTCTGGCAAAATATCGGAAAGGTGCAGTGCTTGATGAAGTGCAGCGGGTGCCGCATATATTCAGGTATTTACAAGGAATCCTGGATAGTAATACGAAAAGAGGACAGTTTATACTTACGGGATCAAACAACTTTTTATTACAAGAGCAAGTATCACAATCATTGGCCGGCCGTGCCGGTTATCTGTCCTTACTTCCTTTAAGTTATGCGGAATTAAAGCAGACTAAAAAAGAGGCGATAGATATTGACAAGTTAATCCTTACGGGAGGCTATCCAGAAGTTTGGCAGGAATCCCTTTCGCCAGGAACGTGGCTAAACAGTTATGTGCAAACCTACGTGCAGCGGGATGTGCGACTGCTTAGAAATATAACTGACCTAGGAGCCTTTACGAAACTGATTTCTCTGACAGCGAACTATGCCGGGCAAATCGTAAATCGCGATGAACTGTCCAGGCAGGTTGGGGTGGACACAAAGACAATACAGGCATGGCTTGGTCTACTCGAAAGTAGCTACCTTATCTACCTCTTGCAGCCCTGGCATAGTAACCTAAACAAGCGCATTGTGAAAAGCCCGAAATTATACTTTTATGATACTGGATTGCTTTGCCATCTGTTGGGAATAAAGAACTTAAGTGCCCTTAAGAAACATATTGCCTACGGATTCATTTTTGAAAATTGGATCATCACGGAGATCAAAAAGAATAGTTTCAACAATGGGCTTAATGAGTTCATGTATTACTTCCGGGATAACGTTGGGAATGAAGTGGATTTGATATTGGAACGAGAAGAGCACCCGCTAGCCATTGAAATTAAGACCGCTAAAAAATTCAATACAAATATGTTGCGAGGGCTGAATTTTTGGCAAAGAAATCAACCAAACGGAAATGGCATTTTACTCCACAAGGGATCAACTAATGAAATGCTTAATGACCGGATAAGTCTTGCCCAATGGAGTGACGTAGAAAACCTGTAAATGAGGAAATGAAATCGGTGAAATCCATTAATCACGGAAATCCCTGCCGGCAGGCGTGATGCAGACGATTTATAACATTGTGAAGGTGCATGGTGGGGGTTGAGCGTTGAGACTGAAGAAGGGTAAGGCAGCGAGTTTATCATTACATTACAAAAAAACTAAAAAGCATAAGATGGTATCAAAGTCCATTCATGGAAATTCAACGGCAGAAATAAACGCAGCATTACTAAGGAGCATTGCCGATGGTTTTAACCCAACCCTCGCCATTGCATTTATATCGATAAAACAAGATAGAAGTGCCATATCAGAAATCCTTAAGCAAAGCAATATAGCAATGCTGGGGGCTACCTCCTGTGGCGAGTTTGTTGATGGGCATCATAGTGAAGGGGGCATAGCTATCTTATTGATGGATATGAAAACTGAGCACTTCACCATTCTATTTGAACCTATTGAGGAGCGGAGCCTGCAAGAAGTGTCAATGAGATTAGCTGAAAAAGCACTACATAAATTCAAACGCCCTGCTTTTATTCTGTGTACCACAGCCTTTACTGAAAGTGGTGAAATGCTAAATGGTGAAAGCGTGGTAAGAAGCATCGAAAAAATAGTTGGTCCCCAGGTTACGATCTGTGGTGGAATGGCAGGGGATGACTGGTTATTATCCGGCTCGTATATATTCACGGTAGAAAATGAAACCAAAAACGGTTTGGCTGCCCTGGTGATGGATGAAGAATATATCCAGGTGGAAGGGATGGCCATTTCTGGCTGGAAGCCCATCGGTATTAAAAGAACGATTACCCGATGCGAAGGAACTACGATTTACACGATTGATGACAAACCTGCTCTTGACATGTATTTAAAATACCTGGGTGAGAGTTATGATGATGGTAAAGGTAAATTTGATTTTTTTGAAGATGTCTCCGTGCATTATCCCTTTCTTGTTGAACAGGCGTCTGGAAATCCCAGGATAGTTACCCCCATGTCTGTTAATAAAGCTGAAAATGCTTTAGTCTGTGATGTTGTTGTTGCGCAAGGTTCAAGATTGCACTTCACCATGCCTCCCGATTTTGATTTTGTCGATCAGGTCCTGGAAAAGGCAAATGAATTAAAAACCGCTTTGCAGTCCGATGTCGAAGCACTTTTGATTTTTTCCTGTGCAGGCAGGGTAAGCGCATTAGGGCCATTGGCAAACATGGAAAACGAAGGACTCGCGGAAATATGGAAAGTCCCTATGGCAGGATTTTACACGTATGGAGAATTCGGAAGAGCGTTGAATGAGCAACAGGAATTTCATTCGACCACAAACAGTTGGATCGTGTTAAAAGAAAAAAAATTAATCAACAACCATTTAACAAGCAGATGAAAGCAAAATCAATCAAAGGGAAATCCACAGCAGCAATAAGAATTGCATTAGAAGAAAACATGGCAGACGGCTTTAAACCAACCTTAGCCATCTGTTTCATTTCAAAAGCACAGGATAGAAAAGCAATTTGTGAACTGCTTGATGCAAAGGGCATAGCCATCTTTGGTTGTACAACGAACGGTGAGTTTATTGATGAAGAACCCGAAAAGAGCTCTGCTGCCATTCTATTACTGGACATGAACAAGGAATTTTTTGAAATTTATTTTGAAGAATATCCGGAGAAAAATTATAGAGAAGTAGCAAAAGGTATTGCACAAAAAGCCATTCAGAAATTTCCTGCTTCGGCATTTTTACTGGGCATCAGCAATGCAGCTGCAGATGGAGAAGAAGTATTGCGGGGCATTGAAGGTGTAGCAGGGTCGGGTGTAAATGCGTTTGGCGGAGCTGCAGGAGATGACTATTCGTTTTCGGAGACATTTGTTTATACAAATAAAAAAGATAGTGATAAAGCAATTGTATGCATCGCATTGGATGAATCAAAAGTAGAAATAAAAGGTATTGCCACCTGTGGATGGAAAGCTGTAGGTACAGAAAAAACAGTTACCAAAAGTGAGGGAAACCATGTATACACAGTAGACGATGTTCCGGTTCTTGATCTTACAGCTAAGTATGGCGGAATTGAAAATCCCAGTCCGCAGAATAATAATATACTGGTTGAAATTGCTGCCAATTTTCCATTGCAATTGCAGCGGGAAAAAGGAGACCCGGTAATGCGACCTGGCCTGGTGGTTGATTGGAGTGACCGTTCGTATTACACCAGCGGTTCAGTACCTCAGGGGTCAAAAGTTCGGTTTTCTTTGCCTCCCGATTTTGATGTAATGGAAAAAGTAGTGAAGGGTGTCCAAAATCTAAAAGCCACAGAAATGCCCGAAGCGGATGCCTTGATCGTATTCAGTTGTGCGGGGAGAATACTCTCACTTGGTCCGTTGATGAAGCAGGAACTGGAAGGTGTGAAAAATGTATGGAATGTACCGATGGCAGGTATGTTTTCCAATGCTGAACTGGGCAGAGCCACTGGAGGAAACTTAGAAATGCATAATCTCACTACCTGTTGTGTGGCATTAAAAGAAAAGTAGAAAAATGAAAGCAAGATCAATCAAAGGAAGATCTACAGAGGAAGTCAGTTCTGCATTAACTAAAAGTATGGTTGACGGCTATAAGCCAACGTTAGCCATTGTATTCATATCTGTTAAACAGGATTGGGAAGCTGTTTCCAAATTACTTGACGAAAAGGGCATTCAGATATTTGGTGCGACCACTGCAGGCGAGTTTATTGATGGCGAAATAGAAGCAGGTAGCATTGTCATGATGTTGCTCGACATGAATCCGGCTTATTTTAAAGTAGATTTTCTTGAGACAAGCCAGGAGACAGCCTTAGCAGACGCAAACAAACTGGGCATTACCGGAAAAGAAACCTTTTCCAATCCTGCATTTATTATAGCAAACAGTGGAGTGTCGCTGGATGGTGAACCATTTGTTGAAGGAATTACACAAGGTTTTGGGAAACCTCCTTTGCCGGCAGAAAGGGAAGTAACCATCTTTGGAGGTAAGGCAGGAGATGATCTTGCACTTGAATCAACATTTGTTTTTACCAACGGAAAAAGTAACGACAGCGCGCTCGTAGCACTTATCATTGATGAAGATAAAATAGATGTTAAAGGTATCGCTACCTGTGGGTGGCAAGCTATTGGCACCACCAAAACAGTTACTAAAAGCGAAGGAAATATTGTATATACCATCAACCATAAACCGGCATTGGATATGTTAATGAATTACCTGGGTGTTGAGATAAAACAGGAAGATACCCGGGAAATCGTAACTTTCCTCAGCTCCTGGTATTATCCATTGCAGGTGGAACGTGAACATGTAGATCCTGTAATACGTACAGCTATGTTTGCCAATCGTGTAGACCGTTCACTTATTTGTTCCGGGAAAGTGCCGCAAGGGGCAAAAATCAGATTTTCGCTGCCACCGGATTTTAATTCCATCGATACAGTCGTTGAAGAATGTAAGGACTTTCAGGAAAATGTACAGCCGAAGGCCGATGCTTTGATCATGTTTTCATGCGTGAGCAGATATTTATCGTTTGGGGTTGTAATGAAGGAGGAGATAGAGCAGGTACAACAAATCTGGGATGCACCTATGGCAGGCTTTTTTTCCTATGGCGAATATGGAAAATCAAAAACTGGTAAATACGACTATCATAATAATACATGTTGCGTAGTAGCTTTAAAAGAAAAGTTGTAGATGAATCAGCACCTTCAAAACATAGTACGTATCATTCAGGACGATGAAGCCTTGTCCGCAGAAAAGAAGAGTACAATTTTAAAATCATTAAAAGAGGCAGACAAAGAATTAGAGATAACCACTTTCAAACTCGACCGTACAGAAAAGGTAAAGCGAACAACAGCAATTCTTTTAGAAGAAACAATTGAAGAATTAGAACAAAAAAGAAAAGCAATAGAGGAATCCAATTCAGCATTAACAAAATCAATTGAAGAATTAAAAGCGGCACAAGCACAACTCATCCAGTCAGAAAAGATGGCTTCGCTCGGTGAACTCACCGCAGGCATTGCTCATGAAATCCAGAACCCGTTAAACTTCGTGAATAACTTTTCGGAGGTGAACACAGAATTGATCGATGAACTGGAGCAGGAGATTAAGAAAGGAAACCTGAATGAAATAGCCTCCTTGGCAAAGGACATCAAAGGCAACGAACAAAAAATAAATCATCACGGTAAACGAGCTGGTGATATCGTAAAAGGAATGCTGCAACACAGTCGTGTCGGATCAGGAACAAAAGAACCAACCGACATCAACGCATTGGCCGATGAATATTTACGCCTGGCGTATCATGGATTAAAGGCAAAAGACAAATCCTTTAATGCAACTATGGTGACGGATTTTGATGAAACGATTGGCAGTATCAATATCATTTCACAAGATATTGGTAGAGTAATTCTGAATTTAATTACCAATGCATTCTATGCTGTCAATGAGAAGGCTAAACAAAACATTGTGGGATACGAACCAACAGTTACTGTTAGCACACACCGCCCCCCTCTCCCTGGGAGAGGGGTTGGGGGTGAGGTCAAAATAACGGTTAAAGACAACGGCAACGGTATTCCCGATTCAATCAAAGAAAAAATCTTTCAGCCTTTCTTCACCACCAAACCAACCGGGCAGGGAACCGGCTTAGGATTGAGTTTGAGTTACGATATTGTAAAAGCGCATGGTGGAGAATTGAGCGTGGAGACCATGGAAGGTGAAGGTTCTACATTCACAATTAAAGTACCAACTAAGGGATGAAGTTATTAATCAAAATAGGGTTGCTTGTATTATTACACACGTATGCCCACGCTCAGGTAAGTCCCTTATTTCTTGAGCCTACGAAATCAGAGGCAGATAGCTTACGCAAATTGTTGACTGCCAATATCAATGATACACTTAGGATGGCTGCTTATCGGGAGTTAGCCCTGTTTTATTTAGATACAGATTCTGACAGTGCCATGTTTTATATCACGAAAGATATACCCCTGGCCAAAAAGCTGCACTTAAAATTATGGGAAGCCGATGCGCATGATCTGTTTGGGATTATTTCAGCTAATATGGGTGAATATGTACAAGGGCTGAAAGCGTACAATCAAGCATTAGCTTTAGTGGAGGATGAAAAAAGTGAAGAAAACATCTGGAGGATAGAGAAATTCACCAACAGCACTTCACCCAGATTAGCCAGATTAAGTATGCGGGCCACTATTCTGAGCGACATGGCAGGGCTATTTTCGGAAACAGAATACTATGAAAAGGAATTGAGTACGCTCCGGCAGTGTATCGAAATTGCTGAACCTATAAACGACTTTACAGTCCTCTCTCTGGCCTACAGAGGCCTTGGTTCAATCTACCTAAGGAAGCATAAAATTGACTCAGCGCTGATGCTATTAAAAAAGTCGCTGGAACTTGTTCAACAGTCAGGATACAGAAAGTATGAGTCAGGCATTTATCAAAGTATAGCAGATAGCTATATCATTCAAAAGGTGTACGACAGCGCAAGAGTGAATTATTTTAATCAGCTAAACTCCAGTCAGGGGAAAAATAATGCAGCAGCTGTTAGCGTTGCCTATATTTCATTGGCGAATTTTTACAATGTGATCGGTCAATACGATTCGGCACTGAATTATGCTAAATCCGGGTTGGCTGAAATAAATAGATTGAAACGAAACTCTTATTTTATTCAGGCATGGACAACATTAGCGGATATTTATAGGAGTTTAGGTAAATCAGACAGTGTATTGGTATACCTTCAGTTAGCCACGGTTGCAAAGGACAGTTTATTCAGCGCGGAAAAAATAAAGCAACTGCAGAACATTGGATTTGACGAGCAACTTCGGCTGCAGGAGTTAGAGAAGGAAAACATCCGTAACAAAAATAGAATCAGGATGTACGCCCTGCTGATCGGCTTGGCGATATTTTTGTTGGTGGCTTTGCTACTTTACAGAAACAACCGGCAGAGACGAAAAGCCAATGAGGTTTTAGAAAACACACTTGATGATTTAAAATCCACCCAATTCCAACTCATCCAATCCGAAAAAATGGCTTCGCTCGGTGAACTCACCGCAGGTATTGCGCATGAAATTCAGAACCCGCTAAACTTCGTGAACAACTTTTCAGAAGTGAACACGGAATTGATCGATGAACTGGAGCAGGAGATTAAGAAAGGAAACCTGAATGAAATAGCCTCCTTGGCAAAGGACATCAAAGGCAACGAACAAAAAATAAATCATCACGGTAAACGAGCTGGTGATATCGTAAAAGGAATGCTGCAACACAGTCGTGTCGGATCAGGAACAAAAGAACCAACCGACATCAACGCATTGGCCGATGAATATTTACGCCTGGCGTATCATGGATTAAAGGCAAAAGACAAATCCTTTAATGCAACTATGGTGACGGATTTTGATGAAACGATTGGCAGTATCAATATCATTTCACAAGATATTGGTAGAGTAATTCTGAATTTAATTACCAATGCATTCTATGCTGTCAATGAGAAGGCTAAACAAAACATTGTGGGATACGAACCAACAGTTACTGTTAGCACACACCGCCCCCCTCTCCCTGGGAGAGGGGTTGGGGGTGAGGTCAAAATAACGGTTAAAGACAACGGTAACGGTATTCCTCAAAAAGTACTGGATAAAATCTTTCAACCCTTCTTTACCACCAAGCCAACCGGGCAGGGTACAGGCTTAGGGTTGTCCTTGAGTTATGATATTGTGAAAGCGCATGGTGGAGAGCTGCAGGTTGATACGAAAGAAAATGAAGGAACCACATTCACCATTACGCTGCCGGAACCATTTTAATCCCGATACTATTGTCATATATTTACAAATACTTCAAGCCTACATGTTTGCAAAACGTACCCAGCTTCTCGCCTTTACTTTAAGTTTATTCTGCCTTTCTTACACTACGCTCCGGGCACAGATCCAAACCCAAACCATTGAGCCTGCCTTTATCTCTGTTGCTGATGGGCTGGTATCTCCCTACGTTAATGCAGTCATTCAGGATAGTTTCGGACTGCTATGGATAGGTACCGCCAATGGGTTGCAGAAATACGATGGCTACCGTTTTGAAACTTTCAAGCACACATCCGGAAAACCCAACAGCCTACAGCACAATTTTGTCTGGAGCTTATTTGAAGATGATAACCATGATATCTGGGTAGCTAACAATAGAGGTGTATCCCGTTACATCCGAAAGAAGAATGAGTTCAAAAATTATGACTTTGCCCGGGTATTCAACTTTACATTAGATTCAGAGGTAAGAGGCTTCAAATTTTTTAAGGACTCGCAAAACCGCCTTTGGGCAAATACGTTAAATATTCAATTGGTGCAGTACGATTCTGTTGCCGATACCTGGACGAGGGCAAAGTATGAAGTGCCCGGTGTACCGGAGCCCGATCACATGGGCCATTCGCATGAAGTGGTGGAAGATTTGAAGGGTAACCTGTGGTTAGGATCGTGGAACTATGGCTTAATGCAAATGGCCAAAGGCGAAAATGCATTCAGGCCTGTTCCATCAGAGAATCTGGGTGGGTTCAATTTCGGTGAAGCCCATAATATCATTACGGCCATTTATGCCGATAGAACTAATACCTTATGGATTACTACGCGCTCCGGTATTCATAAATACAATACTGAAACCGGAAATTTTAAAACCATAAAAACTTACACAGAGAATAATGATAGTGGCTGGAATCAATGGAATAAAATCCTTCCCGATCCGGATGGGAACATCTGGATAGCGAATAATTTAAGAGGCATCTTAAAATTTGATGGTATTTCTGACCACTATACGGAAATTGAAATAGCCGGTAAAATGAAAATGAGGGGGTTTGGATGGAACATCACATTCACACAGTTTATTACTGATCGCAGTGGAATCTTCTGGTTTGCAAGCATAGAATCAGGATTGATGAAGTATGATCCTGTAAACAAGCCGTTTCAGCATTTAGCCAATGATCCAAATAACCCCAACAGTATGAGCGCTGGCGGAACCTTTGGTATTCTTGCTTCGAAAGTAAAGCCGGGCGTGGTGTATGTGGGTACCCGGGGCGGTGGTGTAAACGTGTATGACCCGCAAAAGCAAACATTTGAAAAGAAAAGGTTTAATGCAGTGGATGATATGTTTGGCGGTTCGGCCAGAAGTATTGCAGAAGATACGGATGGCTTCCTTTGGCTGGGCACCTGGGGCGATGGTGTTATTAAGCTCGACAAAAATTACAAAGAAACAGCGCGGTATAAGTACGATTCGATAAACAAGAATTCAATCTCACATAACCAGGTGCGTGTTATTAAACCCGATAAGCAGGGCCGGTTATGGCTGGGCACCAACCATGGGCTTAATATCTTAACCCCGAAAACCAATACCATTCAGCGGGTTACAAATAAACATGCGCTGCAATATCCCGATCAATTCGTGGCCGAGCTTGAGAAACTCATTTCATCCGATCAGAAGATAGGAGTCATTGAAAAAGTTATTGATAACCAGGACTTAACTGTTGCGGTCGATATTAAAACAGCAGGAACCTACTGGGTAATGGCTGTGGCCGAAATGGATCCTGCCCAGCTCGTGGATTTGGGATGGATTGAAAACGCGGCCAAAGATACGGTTTGGAAAATGAGCAGCTATGAACATACGCACTATGCCGGTGGCGCTTATAAAAACAGGATAGAAATCAGCAGCGTAACCTTGCAGCCGGGCAGTTATACCTTGCGGTATAGAACGGACGACAGCCATGCCTTTGGAAAATGGAATGATCTCCCGCCCGACCAAACATCATTATACGGTATCGCTTTGATAAAGCCGCTGCGCGAAGATCAGTTACAATCCTTACAAGACCAGATAATACCTGAAAGAGAAGAGCTTCTCACGAGCGGGTCGAATATTAACGACATTGAGATAACCGATAAATATATCTGGGTGGCTGCTCAGTTGAGCGGGCTTGACCGGATTGACCCTGTTACCAACCAGGTAAAGCACTATGTCCATGATCCTAATGATGTAAACTCACTTAGCCATAATGATATTAAAGACATCCATGCCGACAGTCGCGGAATGATTTGGCTGGCTACCAACGATGGGGTAAGCAGGTTTGACCCTACTACCGAAATCTTTACCCGCTATTCTGAAACAGACGGATTACCTACTAATCTTACGGAAGGCATTGTGGAAGGGGATGATGGCGAAATTTGGATTGCCACTCAAAACGGACTTTCGCAAATGGTTATCAATGAGAATTTAGGGAAGGCAACGTTTATCAACTACAACTCTTCTGATGGACTCGGCACAGATGTATTTCTGTCTCTAACGAATACCCGTGCTACAGATGGCCGGTTCTACTTTGGTGGTGAGCATGGGCTTACCACGTTTAGCAGTATCACTTCCAATAAAACACCTCCCGCGATTATTATTTCAAACCTGTTCATTTCCAACAGGTCGGTGTCGGACATAAAGGAGAATTCGCCCCTTACCGAAAGCCTGCTGAACACAAAAAGTATTTCGCTTGCGTTCGATCAGAATAGCCTGAGCTTTGAATTTGCCGCATTGCATTATGCCAATCCGAAAAAAAATCAGTATGCACACATGCTGAAGGGCTACGATCAGGATTGGATTTATGATAACCGGAATTTTGCAGCCTATACTAATCTTGCTCCCGGCAAATACGAATTTAAAGTACGGGCGGCCAATGCCTTTGGTATCTGGAACGAGGAAGGATTAACGTTAGAGATAACCATATTGCCACCCTGGTGGCGCACGTGGTGGGCCTATGCCTCGTATGTTGTGTTATTTGCCGGCTTTGCCTTTACGGCAGATCGCACCGTGCGCAGAAGTATAAAGTTGCGTGAACGCGAACGCAGTCGCGAGCGGGAATTGAAGCAGGCTAAAGAAATTGAAAAAGCTTACACGGAATTGAAAGCCACGCAATCACAACTCATTCAATCTGAAAAGATGGCCAGTCTGGGTGAGCTGACAGCCGGCATTGCACATGAGATTCAGAACCCGCTGAACTTTGTGAACAACTTCTCGGATGTTAATAAGGAATTAATCACCGAGATGAAGCAGGAACTGGCTTCGGGCAATCTTGACAATGCGAAGGACCTGGCCGATGACATCGCGGAAAATGAGAATAAGATCATCTATCACGGCAAGCGTGCCGATGCCATAGTGAAAAGCATGCTGCAACACTCACGGAGCAGCAACAACAAAAAGGAGCCAACCGATATCAATGCTTTGGCAGAAGAATACCTGCGCCTGGCCTATCACGGTCTTCGGGCCAAGGATAAATCCTTTAACGCTGCGATGAAGACGGACTTTGACAGCAGTCTGAGTAAAATCGAGGTAATTCCTCAGGATCTTGGCCGGGTTATTTTGAATCTGATCACCAACGCTTTCTACGCGGTGACCGAGAAGAAAGCATACGAAGTGAAGAATGTTCCGGGTACGAAGTACGAGCCAACCGTTACGGTTTCAACGCGCAAAGTGGGCGATAAACCCGATGGCTATCGGGTGGAGATCCGGGTATCCGATAACGGTAACGGTATTCCGCAGCATATTGTTGATAAAATATTCCAGCCATTCTTTACCACGAAGCCTGCGGGGCAGGGAACAGGGCTGGGCCTCAGCATGAGCTACGATATAGTGACGAAAGCACATGGAGGGGAGTTAAAAGTAGAAACCAGCGAAGGACAAGGAACAACATTTAGTATTCTTATAACGGCTTAATAATCTATCGTATGAAATGGCTACGCACACATTTTAGTAAAGAATAAAGAGTGAAGCAGGCCATTCCATGTGACCACTTAAAAACAACAATAACACATGAAAATTTTAGTAGTAGATGATGAACAGGATGTAAAAACATTATTTGAACAGCGTTTTCGAAAAGAGATTCGCGATCAGGAAATGAACTTTGCATTCGCTTTTTCAGGCGAAGAGGCATTGCTTTACATGCGTGAAAATCATCATGAAGCTGTGCTGATCCTGTCCGATATCAATATGCCCGGCATGAGCGGACTTGAACTGCTCAAGGAAATCAAGGAAAAATATGAAGTGCCCCCTCCGGTGGTAATGATGATTACCGCATACGGAGATGCCGACAATTACAATGAAGCCATGAAGCTGGGTGCAGACGATTTTCTGACCAAGCCGGTTGACTTCATCGCATTAAAAGAAAAGCTAAAGACCCGCATTGCATGACGAAGATTTTAGTTGCCGATGATGAGATAGATTTGGAAACCCTTATCCGGCAGAAATTCAGGCAAAAGATTCGCGAGCAGCACTACGAATTTGTATTTGCTGTGAATGGAAATGATGCCCTTAAGAAAATGCAGGAGCATCCGGATATCGCCATTGTGCTCAGCGACATCAACATGCCCGAAATGGATGGCCTTACCTTGCTGACCAAACTCAGCGAGACTGCACCGCTTTCTAAAACGGTGATGGTCTCCGCCTATGGCGATATGGATAACATCCGCACCGCCATGAATCGGGGCGCATTTGATTTTGTGACGAAGCCGATCAATTTCGAAGACCTGGCATTAACGATGGAGAAGACCATTCGTCATGTCGAACAAATGAAAGAAACGCTTCAGGCGATTAAGGAAAATAATATCCTGAGAATGTATGTGGATTCGAATGTGCTCACGTTCATGAACTCGAAAGAATTTGAGCATTCGCTGACCGCTAACGAAACCATTGAGGGGACAGTAGCCTTCATTGATATTTGCGGATTTACAGCCATCAGTGAAAAAGAATCACCCGACACGGTGGTGCAATTGCTAAACCGGTATTTTGATGTGATCGTGAAGGAGATTACCAGCCAAAACGGTATCGTGGATAAATTCATGGGAGATTGCGTGATGGCCGTATTCAAAGGCGAATTTCACCTCGATCGTGCCATAGATGCGAGCCTGAGTATTCGCAATAAAATTGATGCCTTGCCAAGCGAGCTGAGCTTTTCGCCCCAAGTTGCCATTGGTATTAACAGCGGTGAAATGATAACCGGTAATATTGGTGCGGCATCCCTGAAACGATTAGACTTCACTGTGATTGGCGATGTGGTGAACACCGCGCAACGGTTGCAATCAGAGGCCAGTCCGCGCCAGATTATCATTAATGAGAAAGCATTTAATGCAGTAAAGGAATCCTTTAATTGTGAACGGGTAGGCGAGGTTAGTCTCAAAAACAAAACTAACCCCGAGGTTATTTATAATGTGTTGGATTGATCTCACTAGAATTCACCGGGCTTTCCGGATGGAAAGAAACTGCCCTGAATTTATTTTTTTATTTTTGCGTGAATGAGCAAATCAAAGAAGATCTTCCTGGGCGCAGCCATTATTTTCTTCATAGCCTTGTTTTACGCCAGTTACGACATCTCCACACGCACAACATTTCCAGGTTCTAAGCCGCAACTGAAGGAACGCCTTGAGAAGAAATACCTGGAAAAGGACACGTTAGCGGCAGATTCCATAACCCAAACGGATAAGTAGGTTCTTTTATCCATGTTTTTGACATTTTATCCGTAAAAATTGCCGGTCACCGATTCAGTAATTGCAGATGTCAGGCCTGCGCATACATTTACATCAGATTAAAGCCAACTATAGACAATGATTATCCCCCGGGGTCAAGGACTTCGGGGGATTTTCTGTTTTAGGGGTTTCAATTCCTGCAAAAACGGCATTTCCGTGTCGGATTTTACACCTTAGGGTTACTGTTCCGAAAGCCCTGCGATTTTATCGGTAAATTTCTAATCGAAGGCAACCCTTTTGCCAATCGTCCCGTCTTGTGAAAAATTTTTTGGTTATCGAGGAAGCTCCTATGAGGCTACTGCTGGAAGGTTGTAAGAAAAACGACCGTGAAAGTCAGCGTTTGCTGTACCAGCATTACTATGCCTATGCCATGAGCATCTGCCTGCGCTACTGCCGCTCCCTCGAAGAAGCAAAAGAAATTGTGAATGACGGATTTATGAAAGTGTTTCAAAAACTGGATCAGCATGAAACGGAATCTTCCTTTAAAGGATGGCTGCGGAAGATCATGATCAATGCAGCAATTGATCACTACCGCAAGGAATCCAAACATTATAACCACGTGGAAGCAACTGCTGACCGGATTGTTGAACCTACGGTTGGAACCGTGCTGGATGATATTTCCTACGCTGAATTGATCGGCATGATTCAGCATTTATCACCGGCATACCGTGCCGTGTTTAACCTGCATGTGATCGATGGGTTTACACATGACGAGATTTCTAAGATACTGAACATTTCGGAGGGCACATCAAAATCCAACCTGATGAAGGCCCGTCAAAATCTGAAAGCAATGATTGAAAAAGCAAACCGTAAAGGTGCTTATGCAAAATATGTCTGATAACGAACTGGACAACCTGTTTAAAGAAGCTGCTGAAGGCTTTACGCCCCCGCAGGATGAATCCGCGTGGAAGCAGATGGCTTCTATGCTGGATCAGCACGCTGTTAAAACACCCGGCTTCTGGAACTGGAAAACAATTTCAGCGGTAACGGTAACCGGAGTAATCGCTGTAACGGC
>CAZIGG010000044.1:0-5751 GCA_964538575.1 uncultured Roseivirgaceae bacterium | reverse complement strand
GAAACAAAGGCCAGGGGAGTGATAAGTATTAAAGCTGTCGTATCGCCTGATTTCTCATCTGTCAATTTCTTTTCAGCCGGCAAAACCGGAATTAATTATGGTTTGCTGGCCGGGTATTCATTTAACAACCGCTGGTCTGTTTATACGGGTGTTATTTCTTCTAAAAAACTTTATGATACGAAAGAGCTTGAAGGTACTTCATACAGTTGGAATGGTCACAATTATCCTGTAAAAGAACTGGATGGCGATTGCCGGATTCTCGATATCCCCATCAATGTATATTATACGTTCTTCCCTGAACATTCCTTTTCACTTCGGGCTGGACTGGGTTTTTCTTCTTACATCATGCGCAAGGAAACCTATGTATACTGCGTGGATAATTATGGCGCTGACGTTTATTATGCAGAGCAGGTGACCGGTAAAAACAATGAATGGTTTAAAATACTGAATTTGTCGGTTGCCGTGTCGAAGAAGATAACGAATAGATGGTCTGCCGAGTTTGAACCTTTTGTAAAAGCCCCCCTGGCCGGTGTGGGTGAGGGCAAGGTTTCACTGGTTAGTATGGGGGCTTTTATTAATCTGAAATTTGATCTGACTCACAAATAGATTCTTATGATAAGAAAATACCTGATGATTACCGGAACATGTTTGTCCCTGGTTTTTTATAACGGTTGTAGCGGGGAAGACGAACCTGCTGAAATTGATTGTTCCAAAAGTGATTTGGCAGTAACGTTCGAAAGTGATGATCCGGAAAGCTGCATAGTTGTAAACGGCTCCATTACAGCTGTAGCAACCGGTGGTAAAGAACCGTACACGTACGCGCTCAATGCCGGAACTTTTGGCCCGAATGCAGTATTTACCCAGCTCAGCGCAGGTGATTACATTCTTCGGGTAAAGGATAAGAATGGTTGTATAGTTCAATCCGCTGAAATTCAGCTACGCATACCCGGAAATGATCTGAACGTCACAGCCGTTACCGAGCCGGATACGGAATGCCTTGGCAATACAGGAAGCATTACCGTTACAGCAACGGGAGGAACTGAACCGTATCAGTATAAAATCGGTACCGGAGCCTTTGGTGACATCACAACGTTTGGATCACTCCCCACCGGCAATCATACAGTTACGGTTAAGGATGCAGCAGGATGCCTTTTCCCTAAAGCAGTTTTTGTCGGTCGTGGCGACACGGGTACAAGTCTTGCGGATGAGATTATGCCGATCATCCAAACCAAGTGTGCTATAACTAATTGTCATAACGGAAGTCAGGAACCTAACTTTTCAAGTCCTGCAAATGTTCGTACACATGCTGCTAAAATCAAACAATTAACACAAAGCGGGGAGATGCCTAAGTCTGGTTCTGCCGGTGGTTCTCTTTCAGCATCACAAAAAGCATTGATCGCCTGCTGGGTAGACGATGGCGCGAAGGATAATTAACCCATGAAGTGGCGTTTGCTTTTGGGGTTGTTTTGTGTGATGGCACTCGAGGGGACTGCGCAGAAATATGTCGCAGAAAAGAGTGTCATCACTTTTTTTTCAAAGGCACTGATTGAAGATATTACCGCGACTAATTCAAAAACAGCCAGTATTTTCAACAAACAAACAGGTGAGCTTGTTTTCTCCGTTCCGATCCGTGAATTTCAATTTGAGAAGAAGCTCATGCAGGAACACTTCAATGAGAAATACATGGAATCGGACAAGTACCCGAAAGCTACTTTTTCCGGCAAGCTTATCAGCCTGGATACAGCGCAGGCCAATGAGCAGCACGTGAAAGCAAAAGGGAAGCTTACAATCCACGGGGTAACAAAAGATGTTGAACTCTCCGGTACTGCTCAATCGGGTGATAGAATTACGCTAAAGTCAAAATTCAAGGTGAGACTGGCCGACTACAACGTTAAAATACCACAGCTCATGTTTCAAAACATTGCCGAAGAAGTTGAAGTGACCGTTGACATTACCTATAAACCCTAAATAACCCTAAAAGATGAAATATTTTCTTACAGCCTGCCTGCTGTCCGTCAGCTTCTTTACTTTTTCACAGGATGATCTCTTAAAAGAGCTTGAAGATAGTCAGCCAAAGAAGAATGAGCCGGTCATTGCCACGTTTAGCGGAACACGCATTGTTAATGGTCATTCGGTGGAAACACGTCATAAAAATGTTCTTGAATTTATAATAACCCATCGTTTTGGGACGATTAATTCAGGGGCGTATGAACTCTGGGGTCTTGACAATTCGGTCATCCGGCTTGGTCTTGAATATGGAATAACAGACCGGTTTATGGTCGGGATCGGGAGAAGCTCTTCCGATAAAACCTTCGATTACTTCGGTAAGTATAAAGCCCTCCGGCAAAGCCAAACCATGCCGGTTACGGTTACCGTTTTCGGAAGCGCTGCGTACCTGGGGCTGAAAAATGACCAGCTTAATGAATTAAGCACGCCCGATAAAATGGCCTATACAACGCAGCTATTGATTGCCCGGAAGTTTTCATCGCGGGTCTCGCTGCAGTTGTCGCCATCGTTCCTTTACCGGGCTACGGTCGATCAGGATATTGCGGTTAACAACCTGATCTCGCTGGGAATGGGCGGCAGGTTTAAGGTTACCAAAAGTATGGCGCTGATCCTTGAATACTATCTGCGCCTGAATGAAAAACCCGAAAGCCCGTATAGTGACGCCATGGGTGTAAGCCTGGAGTTCGAAACAGGCGGCCACGTATTTCAGTTGGTGTTCACCAATACTACCGGTATGATTGAACGCCAGTTTATGGCTGAAACAACCGGTGATTTTTTTGATGGCGATATTCATTTTGGTTTTAATATCACGCGCGCTTTTCAATTAGGCAGAAAAAAGTAATCTTTAGCGTTGAATAGCTAAGGATTGTTACTCACTTCTGTCATTGTATACCTGATGGGTACGGTTCTGATTGGCCTGTGGGCCTCCAGAAGGGTCTCGTCTTCCGGTGATTTCATGCTTGCAGGCAGAAGCTTGCCGATCGTTCTCAGCACCTCAGCGCTTTTTGCAACCTGGTTTGGCTCTGAAACGGTTTTCGGGGCATCGTCACAATTTCTGGAAGGAGGATTGTTTGCCGTTATTGAAGATCCCTTCGGAGCTTCATTATGCCTGTTGCTGTTCGGGATGTTTTTCGCCCGGAAGCTTTATAACATGAACCTCGTAACGCTGGGCGATTTCTTTAAAGTCCGGTATGGCCAACGTACGGAGATCATCGCCAGCGCCTTTATGATCCCGGCTTACCTGGGATACATCGCTGCACAGCTTGTCGCGCTCGGGCTTATCCTGAATGTGGTGGCCGATGTGCCGGTGGTCAATGCGATTATCATCAGTTCGGTTGTCGTTACCCTGTACACCTTTATTGGCGGCATGTGGGCCATTTCGATTACCGATTTTTTTCAGAGTATAATCATCATTGTTGGGTTACTGGCGCTGGCGTACATTCTTGCCGATGAAGCCGGGGGCGCTTCTGTAGTGCTGAGCGAAGTGCCAAAGAAAGATTTAAAATTCTTTCCTGATTTTAACGGTACGGCAATCATCACCTGGCTCGCGGCATGGTCGGTGCTGGGACTGGGCTCAATCCCCTCACAGGATGTTTTCCAGCGAACGATGTCTTCCGGATCTGCAAGCATAGCCGTCCGGTCATGTTACTATGCTGCGATCTTATATTTAACGGTAGCCATGCTTCCGCTGTTCATCAGCTTATGCGTAAAACATTTGTACCCGGGTGAAATTGGAACGGATACTCAGCTTACATTGCCTAATATGGTTTTGAAGCATACCGCTGTTCCGGTTCAGATTTTGTTTTTCGGCTCGTTACTGTCGGCTGTAATGAGCACCACCAGTTCGGCCATTCTCGCACCGGCAGCGCTTCTATCGGAAAATGTGATCAAACCGCTGATGAAAAAGAAACCCACCGATAAACAGTTATTGATGATTACGCGGCTCTCGGTGATTTTTTTCAGCATCGCGGCCACGATCCTGGCCACCCTGAATTCCAATATTTATGAACTGGTCGGGGTCTCATCCGTCCTTACCCTTGTATCACTTTTTATTCCCATGGTTTTTGGCATGTACTGGAAACGTTCCAGCAGCGCAGGGGCAATCGTTGCCATGATGGCGGGGATGATTGCCTGGTTTTGGTTTGAGTACAATCCTTTATCGGTTCCGGCTTTGGTTCCGGCAACTTTAATCAGTATGATTGCGTTCTTTTTGGGAAGTTATTGGCTCCCGGATAAGAAAGTTTATGGTAAAAATTGAAATCAAACGGTTGAATGATGCCTACCACATGGAGGCAATGAACCAGGAGGGCGCTACCCTGCACATGGATGCCTCGCCTGACATGGGCGGCCTGAACAAAGGCATGCGCCCGATGCAAATTGTACTTACCGCGCTGGGCGGTTGCAGCGTTATTGATGTGATCAGCATCCTCAAAAAGCAAAAACAGGACTTAAAAGATATTCAGGTTACCGTTACGGGCGAACGCGAAAATGTTGCGCCCTCACCGTATACGGAAGCAAACATTCACTTCCGGCTTTACGGAAACCTGGACGAAGAGAAAGTAAAAAAGGCTGTCGCGCTATCGGTTGAGAAATACTGCTCGGTAGCCGAATCGTTAAAGCCCCAAACAAAAATCACCCATAGTTTTGAAATTTTACCCGCATGAGCAACGCTACAGAATTTGACGGCTACTCGGAAACCGACCCGATCCGCGCCCAGCACGAACGAACCAGCTTCCGCGAGCACTCCGTTCCGCTTTACCTGACATCCAGCTTTGTATTTGATGATGCAGAACAGGCAAGAGCGCTTTTTGCCGATGAAATTGCCGGTAACATCTACACCAGATTCTCCAATCCCAACAACACTGAGTTTATTCAAAAGCTTTGTTTGATGGAGGGAACCGAAGATGGTATTGCCACCGCATCCGGAATGGCCGCCATGTATTGCAGCATGGCTTCGCTGTTAAAGTCCGGAGATCATATTTTGGCTTCGCGCTCGTTGTTTGGATCTACACACCAGATACTGAGCACCTTGTTTCCGAGGTTTAATATCTCATACACGTATGCCGATATAACTGATCAGGCTTCGTGGGAGAGCAAGATCCAGCCGAACACGAAGATGATCTTCGTTGAAACACCTTCTAATCCCGCGTTGGATATTATCGATTTGGAATGGCTGGGCAGGCTGGCAGAGAAACATAAGCTTATTCTGAATGTGGATAATTGTTTTGCTACACCGTATTTACAGAATCCTGCTAAATGGGGTGCGCATCTCGTAACACATTCGGCAACGAAGTTTATGGACGGACAGGGCAGGGTGATAGCAGGCGCTATTCTTGGAAAAAAGGAATTGATTAAAGAGGTTCGCTTCTTTGCGCGTCATACAGGGCCGTCCCTGTCGCCTTTCAACGCCTGGGTTTTATCCAGAAGCCTGGAAACACTGGCTGTTCGCATGGAACGCCATTGCCAAAATGCACTTACCCTCGCACAGCATCTTGACAAGCATTCCGGCATATTGAAAGTTAAGTATCCTTTCCTGGCATCTCATCCGCAACATGCGTTGGCGAAAAAGCAAATGCGCCATGGCGGGGGAGTTGTTACGTTCGAGCATGTCGGGGGCATCGAGGGCGGCCGCAAATTCCTGAACGCGCTGAAAATGATCTCACACTCCGCTAACCTCGGTGATACGAGGACGATTGCCACGCATCCGGCATCCACAACGCACTCTAAGCTTAGCGATGCCGAACG
>CAZIGG010000043.1:8527-22275 GCA_964538575.1 uncultured Roseivirgaceae bacterium | reverse complement strand
CACGGATTTGGTCAATTACATCCAACCCCTCATAAACTTTACCGAACACAGTATGATTGCGGTCTAAGTGCTTGGTTGTATCACGCGTGTGGCAGATAAAAAATTGTGACCCGCCTGTATTTCTTCCCGCATGTGCCATAGAGAGCACTCCACGGTCGTGGTATTGATTCTCGCCTGTTAATTCACAATCAATTTTATAACCCGGTCCGCCATTACCAATGCCGTTCGGGCAGCCGCCCTGGATCATAAAATTGGGTATCACGCGATGGAAGATCAGCCCATCGTAAAAATTATGATCGGCCAGGTCAATAAAGTTCTTCACAGTTTTCGGGGCATCCGCTTCAAAGAATTTGATCTTCATCACGCCCTTTTTTGTATGGATTTCAGCTATTTTCATTGAATTATTTAATTATTCCACAAAGGTAACATCATGCGTTTTTGAAAGCTAATTTTGATGCATGATAAAATGTGTGACCCAAAAGAAGGTGTACCTTACGCAGGAACTTGCAGAGGAAGCATTGATTGGTGCGCGTACGAGGTTTGACTATGCCAAAGAAAATGGCCCGGTTGCAGTTTACCGATGTGATGATTGCGGCTATTTCCATTTAACCTCGAAAGGACCCGTTAACGCAACACTTGCCCGGCATATGAAAGAGGGGAGAATAGATCGGGAGAAACAGGCAAATGAATGGTTAAATAAGTTAAAGCATAAACGTTCCTGAACCGCGAATTTTTTAAATTTATAGATCGAAGGACACTAACCTTATCAAGAATGAAAAAGAAAATCCTGATTGCCGTTGCTGTTCTGATCGTATTCCTGGCTGCAGCATATGTTTACCTTAATAACCGCAACCGAACACTCAGTCCTCCGGGCAGTACGGAACTTGCGAATGGAAACCTGGTAGTTTCTGTACAGTACAGCCGGCCATTTTGTGCGTAACCGCATTATTTTTGGATCAAAGGAGCAGGGAGCGCTTCAGCCTTATGGTGAATATTGGAGACTGGGCGCCAATGAGGCAACCGAGATTACATTTAACAGGAATGTTTTATTTAACGGCAACGCGGTGAACGCAGGAACCTATCGGATTTATGCCATCCCGGGCGCGGAAGTTTTTGAGTTAATCCTTAATTCAACGTTAGGCGTGTGGGGCGCTTTTGAACCCGATCCTGAAAAAGATATTTTGAAAACCAAAATACCGGTTGAAAAGATATCTCCACCCATGGAGCAATTTACCATCAGCATGCTTGCGGTTGGTGATACCACGAATGTGAACTTTGAATGGGAGAAGGTAAGATTGTCGGTGCCTGTCGCTCCTAACTAATCTGTTTCAACGTTATCATTTTATCTTTTTCTGCATCCCACAACTTAAGATTGAAGCAACGGATTATCTCCAGCGGATGCCAGGAAGTAGTAGGTGCGTTATGCAATTCGGGCATTCCGGTATGCGCTTCTTTTAACCGGTAAAAAGGAATTCTTGAATTAACATGATGAACGTGGTGATACCCGATGTTCGCAGTAAACCATTGCATCACCGGGTTCATCGGCATAAAGCTCGTGGATGTAAGTGCTGCCTCTACATAAGTCCAGTCGTGATTTTCGGAAAATTTGGCTCCCGGAAAATTATGCTGTGCATAGAAGAGATAAGACCCTGTGCCAAACGCAATGAAAAATGGAATGAACCAGCAAAGCATGAACGCTACAGGTCCGGCATAAATCCATACGAGTGTTCCTGCAGTTACGTGAAAGATTAATGCGAAGAGAGAATCAATGTGCCGGGACGGGCTTTGCAGAAATGATTTAAGATTCAGCCAGTACACAAACAAGGTGAAATACCCGAAGATAACAGTCAGCGGATGCCGGTTGATCAGGTAGATACGCTTTTCATTTCGGGTAAGCTTTAAATAACGCATCTTACAAATAGTAGGATAGGAGCCAATGCCGGCAATGGTGAGCTTTGAATTATTGTTGTGATGATGCTCATGCGAGCGTTTCCAGATTGTTTCAGGAGCCAGTAAAAATATTCCGATCGCTTTCATAATCAGGGCAGCGGAAACCGAATTTTGTAAAATAGCGCGGTGCTGGTAATCGTGGTAAATCACAAACAGTCGAACATACAATAACCCGCAAATTATGCAGCTTACAACCCGGATAAGGATCGGAAAATAATCGGATAGTGTAGCCGTAAAGAAAACACCTGCAAGGAGAAGTGTAATAATGGTTTCGAACCAGCTTTTGGTCCGGTTTTCACCGGTAAATTCCCTGCTGGCAAACAGTATTTCTTTTCCTGTTCGCATGAGATTAGAGCCTGTATTAAAGAGACAATTCGTCAAAGGTAGGGAAAACTATCCAATGAATTGATAAACAATTAGTTTGAGCTTATTCAGGCGATTTTCTGCTTATGCTTCCACCTGCGGTGCGACCAAAGCCACGGAACCGGATCAAGCATGATTTCCTTTTCCAGGCGTTTCATGAACGTATGCGAAATTTCATTTTCAGTTGTTTCCGCTGGATTTGAAAATAGCATCTCCGGAAACACTTCATAATATCCTCGTTTAACCCGTTTAACATTCATATAAACTACCGGGTAATTAAACTTAATGGCCAGTCGTTCCGTTCCGGTAAACACAGCCGTGTTTTGATTAAGGAACGTCATCCAGTATGCTTTATCCTTGCGCGCGGCCTGATCGGCAATAAAAGCCGTGGCCGTTACCGTTGACCGGCTGGCAACCATGTCGCGTAAGGTAAGGTTCACAGGGGTAATGCGGGTACCAAACCGGGTACGCATCCGCGTCATCATTTTTTCGAAGTAAGGATTTGATAATGGCCGATAGATAACCACGAGGGGATAACCTGTAGCCAGGGTAAATCCGGGGCCGGCCCATTCCCAATTACCATAATGACCCATAATAATGATGAAGCTTTTTCCATCATCGCGCATTTTGTCGAGCCAATCCGTGGAATGAAACGCACAGTGCTTGCGCGATTCAGCTTCATCCATGCGGGTAGTTTTCAGGACTTCAAGAATTAAATCGCACAGGTAACGGGTGTAAGCTTTGTAAAGTTTATGAATCTCTGAAGGATTTTTCTCTGGAAACGAAAGCGCAAGGTTTCGGAGGATAATTTTTTTTCGATAGCCGCTTATTCGGAGTAAATAAAACAATCCATCGGACAACACGTAAAGTACCCGAAAAGGAAGAAGAGCAACCAGGTAAATGAATGGGTATAGACAATAATAGAGGGCTGCCTTCATGAATTGCTTAAAGGTAGGTATTTTTTATAATCAGGTATCGTTTGGAACGGGAGCAGGAAAGTAATAAATCGCTCAAACTAAATACTCAAAAACTCTTCTAACCTGGCCATCAATTTTCTATTTTTCAGACCGATTTTAAAGGAACTATGCTGTTGCAGACAATTTGGATAAAGTTTAAAGGAGAAGCGGCTAACGCGCCTTCTTTCAGCTATTCACAGTCTGGAATGTTTTTGCTTATACTTTTTTTTATGATGCTCTCCCGGCTTGCCCTCGGACAGCACGACAGCCTGGTGGCAGCGCTCAACACCACACTTGCCAATAAAGACACTTACGTTCAGGCCAAATTGGCCCGAATCGATAAGTATCACACACAATTGGTAGGACTAAAACTCAGGAATGAGGCGCAGCACTTTGATCTTCTGGATAAACTTTCGGATGAATACAAAACGTTTGTATACGATTCCGCTTTCATCTACATCCTTAAGCTGCAGCAGGTTGCGCATAAAATGAAAGACCCTGTCCGGATTGCACACGCGCGGGTTAAGCTTGGATTTATCCTGATTTCTTCCGGATTATTTAAAGAAACGCTCGATTCACTTTCATCGCTGAATGTTAAAGACATGCCCGACAGCATCCTGTTTAATTACTATTTCATTCTTGCCAGAACGTATTACGACCTGGGCGATTTTGACCGGGATGCATTTTACACACCCCGGTACACCCATCTGGGCAACCGGTACATAGACTCCGCAAGAAGTCTGAGGAAACCGGGTTCATACGATTATATTTATCTGAATGGTCTTAAAAATCTCAAGAACGAAAATGATGAAGATGCGCTCAATGACCTGAACAGTATTCTTCAGGGCTATGAACTTACTCCGCACCAGTTGGCGGTGGTTGCGTCAACCCTGAGTTATTTTTACATCACGCACAATCAATCCGAGAAAGCGATTGATCTGCTGATTCAGGCGGCCATCGCGGATATTGAATCAGCCACTAAAGAAACTTCCGCGATGCAATTATTGGCGGAAGAACTATATAAGAAAGGAGATATTACCACTGCATATATTTATATTCAGCAGGCTATGGATGATGCCATTTTTTACGGGGCACGGCAGCGCAAAATCCAGGTGGGCGCCATACTTCCCTTGATTGCCGCGGAGAAACTTCATAACGTGGAAGCGCAAAGAAGGCTCTGGCTGATCTATTCAACGATCATAACACTGCTTTCTGTTTTGGTTGTGGTTTTTGCCTGGATCATTTTCAAGCAGCTTAAAAAGCTAAGGGTAACGCAAAAAGCCTTGCTCGAATCAAACCGGATCAAGGAAGAATACATTGGTTTTTACTTCAATGTAAATTCAGAGTACCTGAATAAGGCTGAAGCGCTTAAAAAATCCATTGAACTTAAGCTGGTAACTAAGAAACTTGAGGATATTAAATTTATCGTGAACAATTTTAACCCGCATAAGGACCGCGAAGATTTATACGACAATTTTGACAGGACCTTCCTGAAGCTTTTCCCGGATTTTGTAGCCACGTTCAATTCCTACTTCAAAGACGAAGATCGAATTGTATTGAAAGAGGGGCAATTACTCAATACTGAACTTCGGATCTTTGCCCTGATCCGGCTCGGCATCCATGACACCGAGAAAATTGCAAAAATTCTTGACTACTCAATCAACACGATCTACAACTACAAAGCCCGGGTTAAGGGCAAATCCATTCTCCCCAACGAGCAATTTGAGAAGAAAATTATGGAGGTAAGTGCCGTTCAGGCCAGTTTGTAGTTCACATTTCATTTATATTTTACAACGTTTGCACTATCTGTTAATAGTTGATAAACAGATAGTTATAAATTTTACCCCTTCCTTTTTTCTATATTTTTTCTGCACGAATTTATAAGCGCCCTGCCTCAGCCGTGCTTTGCCTAAAGCTAATGCAATCGATAGCGGGAAGTCTCATTTGCTATCGGTTGAACCTAAACTCGGCTTACATATGAGAAAATATATTATCCTGATTATCAGCATTTTATCAGTTTCATTTTTGATTGCCTTTGCGATCACTCAGGATGAAAGAGTTCAAATCACTTCACCAGACGGCAAGGTGAAAGTTGCTTTCTGGCTGAATAAAGGTGGTTTACCGGTCTACAGCGTAACCAATGGTAACAAATCCCTGATCAATGAGTCAAAAATGGGCTTTACGCTGAAAGGTCTGCCGGCCTTAGATAAGAACTTCAAGATTCAAAAAACAGTCAAATCTGCTTTTGATGAAACCTGGATCCAGCCTTGGGGCGAGGTAAAAACGATTCGCAATAATTACAATTCGTTACTCATTACGCTGGAAGAAGACGTTGCGCCTAAGCGTAAAATGCTCATTGAATTCAGAGTTTATAACGATGGGCTTGGATTCCGGTATGAAGTCCCTTCTCAGCCTGCTATCAAGGATTTTATTATTACCGATGAGCTTACTGAGTTTGCCTTAGCGCACGACTTCACTGCGTGGTGGATTCCGGCCTACCGCAAGAGCACGGACATTGAAATGGATTCGGAATACCTGTTTCGTAAAAACCCGGTTAGTCAATTAACGGAGAAAGTACATACCCCCCTCACTATGCAATCAGGCGACAGCCTCTTCATCAGCATTCATGAAGCTGCCCTGATTGATTATCCATCCATGACACTTTTGCATACAACCGGAAACATGCTGAAGGCTGACCTGGTGCCCTGGAGTACAGGCGTTCTGGTTGACGTGAGGGGTTCTCTCAAAACTCCGTGGCGCACAATTCAGATCGCAAACTCAGCGGGCGGTCTTGCCACATCTTACCTAATCTTAAACCTGAACGAGCCTAATAAACTGGATGATGTTTCCTGGATTAAGCCCGGGAAATACAATGGCATGTGGTGGGGTATGCACATGAAACAGAATACCTGGGAATCCGGACCGCAGCATGGCGCTACAACAGCAAACGTAAAAGCATTGATTGATTTTGCCAGTAAACATAACCTTTCCGCTGTATTGGCGGAAGGATGGAATGAAGGCTGGGAAGGTGATTGGGTGGCCAATGGTAATTTCAATTTCACCAAACCCTATCATGATTTTGATATTGCTGAACTCAGCCGGTATGCAAAGGAAAAGAACATCGGCTTAATCGCCCATCATGAAACGGGCGGCAATGTTGCCAACTATGAAAAGCAGCTTGAAGATGCTTTTAAAGTCTGCCAGCAGTACGGAATACAACATCTGAAAACCGGCTATGTGAATAAAATGCCGGGCGGTGAATATCATCAAAGCCAGTTCATGGCGCGTCACTACCAGCGTGTGCTCGAAACAGCAGCCCGCTACAGGATTATGCTCGATGTGCATGAACCGATAAAAGATACCGGCTTGCGAAGAACGTGGCCAAACATGATGACCCGTGAAGGCGTTCGCGGTACAGAGTACGAAGCGTGGAGTTCAGGAAATCCCCCTTCTCATACAACAATTATTCCGTTTACCCGCGGCCTTGCCGGGCCGACTGATTTTACACCGGGTATTTTCAACATCCTGTTTGATAAAACTTCTTCCTTCAGGGTTCATACAACGCTTGCCAAACAACTTGCCCTGTATGTAGTGATTTACAGCCCCATGCAAATGGCTGCTGATCTGCCTGAAAACTATGAAGGTAATGAAGCATTCAAATTCATTGAAGATGTGCCCACCGACTGGGAAGACACGAAAATTTTAAACGCAGTTATTGGCGAGTATGTAACAACAGTTCGCAAGGACCGCAACAGTTCAGACTGGTACTTGGGCAGCATCACCAATGAGGATTCACGATCACTGAATATAAAGCTGGACTTCTTAACGCCCGGTAAAAAATACAAAGCCGAACTGTACCAGGATGGCAAGGATGCACATGTGGATACGAATCCTTTGCCGGTAGAAATAACAAGCATGCAAGTAGACAGCGATACCTCCCTTACGCTAAACCTGGCACCGGGGGGTGGCACAGCAATTCGTTTTTATGAAATCAACTAAGAAGATCATTCTATGAAAAGATTTTTACTGCAATGTCATTTAGCTCAGGCAGGTAAGGCTGTTACAAGTGTTCTTCTTGTAGTTGCTTCGCTTTCTGTTTTTGCTCAAAGCAAAGCAATTACGGGTGTAGTAAAAGGAGACACAGGCGAGCCACAACCGGGCGTAAGCGTCTATGAAAAAGGTACTGCTAACGGCACAATATCGGACGCATCGGGCGCATACACGATAACGGTTTCGGAAGGAGCCACCCTGGTGTTCAGTTCAATCGGACTGATCACACAGGAAATAATCATTACAAACCAAACGGTTGTCGATGTCACGCTTAAGGAAGACACAAAAATTTTGGATGACGTTGTGGTGGTGGGTTACGGTGAACAGAAGCGTTCCAACGTTACCGGGGCGGTAACCTCGGTAAAGGCTGCTGATTTGCAGAACAAAACCCAGCTAAGAATTGATCAGGCGCTGCAAGGCATGGCTGCGGGCGTTACGGTTGCCCGTGACGGGGGTGCTCCGGGCGCAAAACCTTCAATCCATATTCGTGGCGCAGGTTCTATTTCAGGCACTGATCCGTTGTGGGTGGTGGATGGAGTCCGGATGGATCCGGGAAATCAATTTGATGTCGATGATGTAGAGTCGATAGAAATTCTGAAGGATGCTTCAGCCGCAGCGATTTATGGAATCGCGGCAGCACATGGCGTAATTCTGGTTACTACTAAAAGAGGAAAAGGCGACACGCAAATAACATTTAAAAGTTCAATCAGTAAACGGCAGCCTATTAACCTGCCAACCTTTCTGAACAGCGCTGATTTTGTTAAGTACAGAAAGGAAGGAAGATTAAATGCAGGGCAAAATCCGGATCCGTCATGGGATAATTATACGGCCGATACGGATTGGATGAGTGCATTTTATAACGGCAGCGGTTTACTCCAGTCGTACGATCTGTCAATCTCAAAGGGAGACGATAAGTTTACCTATTACCTGTCCTTTGGGCATGATAATGAAAATGGAATTCTCATCGACAATAATTTTAAGCGTTATAGTCTTCGGTTGAACACCGATGTGAAACTGAATAAATGGTTTAAAATAGGAGAGAGTGTATTGCTCTCGAAGGTAACGGAAAATCCGATCGGTAATAATAACGAGAATTACTCAGGCGCTATTCCTTTTCGTTCGATTCCGATTATGCCGATCTACGATGAGAATAATCCGTATGGCGGATGGGGAATGGGGCCCGCATACTTTAACGGACCGAATCCGGTTGCAACCCAGTATCAGCAGCATGAAGAAAAAGCACACAACCGCATTGACGGTAACGCATACGCTGAAATAACCCCGTTAAAGGGGTTAGCCATACGCGGAACGGTGGGGTATAATTTTTATTCCTACATGACGGAACAATTTAACGAATCATTTGATTACGGAACATTTGCAGATCCGATTAATCGCCTTTTCTATTTTTCTACCACCAGTCAATCGATTCTTGGAAACGTTGTAGCAACCTACTCGCAGCAAATTCAAAAGCACAATTTCAAAGTAATGGTTGGCTATGAAGCCAATAAGTATGATCCAAAAAGTGTAAATGCATCAGGCAGTGGTTTTATTATCGACCGGGCACAGAGCTTTAACCTGTCCAGCGGCCCCATAAGCGTTCCGGATCCGTATCAGCCCAACGGGGAGAGAATGCTTTCTGAATTCGGAAGGCTGAATTATAGTTATAACGACCGCTACCTGTTTGAATTTAGCCTGCGGCATGATGCAGTAGGATCTAAGTTTGCACCGGGTCACCGCTGGGGTCTTTTTCCGTCTGTATCAGCGGGCTGGAGAATTTCTGAAGAAGAGTTTTTTAAGAACGTATCCTTTGTTTCGAACCTGAAATTAAGAGGAAGTGCGGGTCAGTTGGGTTCAGCCAACGCTGCACCCTTTGGCTGGCTGCCAACCTATACCGCACAATTCTCGCGGTATTCTTTTGATGCGCTCGGAGCAAATAAAGTTTCCGGATATTATATCTCCCGGTTTACCAATAGCGAGGTTCAATGGGAAGAAATTAACATTTACAATGTCGGGGTAGATGCCAAGTTCCTGCAGAACAAAGTCTCCCTGACAGTGGAATGGTATCGAAGAGACACAGAGGACCTGCTATATCCCATTCCGGTACCGGCCTCCGTAGGAATTGCTACGCACAACTTTAATCCGGTAAGTCCGGATGTCAACATCGGAACCATGCGTAATGATGGTGTTGATATTGAACTGGGTTATACGGAAACGTTTGGCAATTTTTCAGTAACCACATCGGGCAATGTTTCTTACCTGAAAAACAAAATGCTCAAGCTGTATGGCGATGCATATGTAACCGGTGGAAACGGTGGCGGCCAGATTGGCGGCATGACCCGCACACAACCGGGTCATCCGATTTCAAGCTTTTATGGATATGTGGTGCAGCAAATGCTGAATACCTCCGGAGATGTATATGCCATTAACACGTATGCCGATGATGGTATTTACCAGGAGGCAGGCACCGGGCCTGGCGACTTTATGTATAAAGATTTGAATGGCGATGGTGAAATCACACCCGATGGTGACAGAACGTTTATTGGTAATCCCTGGCCCAAATTCACCTATGCGCTTAATCTTTCAGTTTCCTATAAGGGGATGATTGACCTCTCCATGCAATTCCAGGGAATTGCAGGAGTAGATGTATTTAATGCCAGCAAAGCCTACACCCGTAATTTCTTCGGTGATAATAACTCCACCACCGATATTAAAGAGGCATGGACGCCCGAAAACCACACCAATCATCCGCGCAACATTGCAACTGATCCCAACGGAAATTTTGGAAGACCTTCAACCTATTTTGTGGAAGATGGCTCGTACCTCAAACTCCGTAATGTTCAGTTGGGCTTTAACATGCCTGCAAAATACCTTGCTAAAGTTGGAATTAAGAAGCTCCGGGTGTATGCAAATGCCAACAACCTTTTAACAATCACAAAGTATTCAGGTTTCGATCCGGAGATAGCCGGAAGCAATACATCGCGCGGTGTTGACTATGGTCAGTATCCCCAGGTAAGAACATTTGGTGCCGGTCTGGAACTACAGTTTTAACAATGACATACTTCAAGATTATGAATCGTAAAAAAATAATACTGATCCTGCTCATTTCAATCGGAATTTCATCCGGGTGCTCGGATAGTTTTCTTGACGTTGACAACGTGAATGAGCTGAGTGCAAATACTTTTTATACAGAGCTTATTCATTTCGACCTGTCGCTGAACGCAACGTACGATGCAGTAAAGAACCTCGACCTTTTTGGCCAGACATTCTACATTGAAACATTATTGGCCCTTCCGCATGAGTCCGATTACTGGAACGCGCAAAACAGAAATGAAGTAACCTCGGCCGATGGCAATGTGTACATAGCCTGGCGGGGTTTTTACAGGATCATAGCGCGTGCGAATGATCTTATTGAAAATGCGCCTGGATTTGTTGAAAAGCAAAACCCGACACCATCCGAAGTTGAATCCCTGAACAAGATCGTTGCGCAGGCACACTTCCTGAGAGCCTTTGCCTACTTCCACATGGTAAGGTTATGGGGCGAAGCATCTTACGCGGACGACAAAGAAAGACTGGCGGTTCCGCTCATTTTAAAAGTAGCGAAAACAAGAGAGGATATGATGGTTCCCCGCGCTTCGGTAGGGCAGGTGTACGATCAAATATTGATTGACCTTGAAGCCGCTGAAGGAGGCCTGCCGGCTACCTGGGATTCTGATAACATCGCACGGGTAAACTCATTCGCGGCAAAAGCCTTCCTCGGACAGGTGCATCTCTATATGGAGCAATACACCGAAGCCCGTGCCTACTTCGATGAAGTGCTTGCCAATAGTTCCTATCAGCTCGTTCCTGCGAACCGGTATGATGATTTGTTCCAGGGAAAATATGAATTCAGCCCGGAATCTTTATGGGAGATAAACTACACCGTAGACATGGCCATGAACATTTGGGAGAATGGGCTTGGTTCCGGCATTGCACTTGTAATTGCTGCACCGGAACGCGGCTGGAGCAATTGCACTCCGCATGGCGTTAACATTGAGCGTTTTGGAACCGACCCGCGACTGAGCATTTGCACCTATGCACCAACCGACCTCGTGGCAACCGTGGATGGCACCATGGCCCCGGCCGGTGTGAGCGAGTTCAATTTTACCGGTCATAGTTTCAGAAAATATAATCCGAAAGACTATTGTGTACTCGTAACCAATCGCAACAGCGGTGCCAACTATCACATGATGCGGCTGGCGGATGTGTACCTGATGTATGCAGAGATTCTTAACCATGATGGTGAAGATGCTTCGGCCACCGAATATGTGAATAAAATAAGAAGGAGGGCGTATGGTTTTAACGCCAACACCCCGGAGCCTTCGGTGGATTATACAGGCCTGGCCGGAAATCAGCTTCGCGATTCAATCCGGGAAGAACGCTTTCGCGAGCTTTTTGGCGAAGGTCACCGCTGGTACGATATCGTTCGCTGGAAGATTGTAAAGGAAGAAGTGGAGAAATACAATGTGAAGCGTGTAACAGGCGGGGAAATAATTTTCAATGAAAAAGATTACTACTACCCAATCCCTTTACAGGAGGTTGATAACAATACTAAAATGACACCCAGCACCGGCTACTAAAAACTATAACGTGAAGTTTAAAAATAAAATAGAATATAGTAAAGTGCTGAACCTGATGCTTGTTTGGGTATTGATACTCCTCGCTGCCTGCAGTGATGATGGCAAAGAAACGGAAGACAAACCCGACTCGCCAAAGCAAGTAACCAAAACCAACCCGATGCAGGTGTATATGCACTACATGCCATGGTTTCAGGCTAAGCCGGTATCTCCCAATTGGGGCAGTCATTGGAAAATGGCGAATAAAAATCCGGATATCATCGTGGATGAAGCTACGGGTAAACGACAAATCGCATCACACTACTATCCCTTAATAGGACCTTATGATTCAAAAGATCCCGATGTAATCGAGTATCATCTGCTGCTGATGAAATACTGCGGGGTAGATGCTGTATTGATTGATTGGTACGGTTCGCACAACATAAATGACTATCGGGTAAACCTGAATGCCACGAATGCAACGATTGATAAGCTTGATGATGTGGGATTAAAGTTTGCTGCTGTATACGAAGAGTATACGGCTGGTGTAGTGCAGGACCAAACCTCTAAGCCAGCAATGGAGGCAGCCAAAGCCGACATGAGTTATCTGCAAACAAATTATTTCGGCAACAAACAGTATTTAAGAATAAGTGACACACCCGTATTATTAACATTCGGGCCGAGGTTTTTTAAACAACCTGCTCAGTGGACGGAAATTTTTGCGTCTATGGAAACAAAGCCAAAATTTCTGCCACTGTGGAATCACGGCTCCTATGTGGGTGATAACGATCATGGAGAATTTTCCTGGGTTGATTTTAATACCTCGCTCAGCGGGTTAAACAGCTTTTATAATAAGATACCCTATGTAGAAATCCTGATAGGTTCAGCCTATCCTCGCTTTCATGATTTCTATGAAGAAGGCGGTTGGGGAAATAGCTATGGCTACGTCAGCGCTGAGGATGGTCAAACACTTTTCAAAACCCTTGACCGTGCCGATAAACGAGGAGCCGACTATGTTCAATTAGTTACCTGGAATGATTTCGGAGAAGGAACCGTGATTGAACCAACCTTTGAAGATGGCTTTGCATACCTGCTGCAGATTCAGGAATTCACCGGTGTTTCCTATGGATTGCAGGAACTTGAACTAATCCATGAATACTACCTCCAAAAGAAAGCGCTGAAGGGAAATCCGGAAGTTGAAGCCACACTTGAAAAAGTTTTCAAATGCCTGGCCGACCTGGATGTTGAAGCAGCCATTGAACTTATGAATGAACTCTAAACTATACTAACAATTTAACTAATAAATCAATCTACTATGAACAAACTACGTAACAAGTTAATGGGCATTCTGCTGCTGATATTGCCCCTGTACTTTTTTTCGTGCAGCGATGATGAAAATGATGATCCGAAAGTGCTTCTGCCAAAGACAGAAGGATTCTATGTGTTCGGTGAAAAAACAGTAGCGGCCGGTCCGAGCGAGCCTGCAGCACGTATGGCGCTGGCGCTGCTTGATCCTACCAAAGCGCCTTTGACAACGTCCCTTGACAGCGTGTACGGAAAATATATCTACATCGGTGCAGGCGGGAAAATCTCGTTTGCCGTAGTTCCGAAAGATGAAGACGGTGTATTGCTTGGGTCAAACGATGCGGTAACTGAAAATGGCGTGGAGCACAATTCAGTTGATGATAATATCATTCATGGAACAATTCAAGAGGGCGGTGATGCGATTGAAGTAGCGGAAGAAGGTTTGTACTACGTTTTTGTGGATATGAATAACCTTACCTTCGTAATTACGCGCGTAGAAGGCCAGGTGATTGGTGATGCGCTTATCGATTTA
>CAZIGG010000043.1:4027-8427 GCA_964538575.1 uncultured Roseivirgaceae bacterium | reverse complement strand
CTTCGTAATTACGCGCGTAGAAGGCCAGGTGATTGGTGATGCGCTTATCGATTTAGCCTGGAGTGCAGGAACTGTACTTACTCAAAAGTCAACATCGCTAACTCAAACTGTATTTGAGGCAACTAATGTTAAAATGCAAATTGGAGGGTATAAATATCGTTTCAATGAAGGCTGGCATTCATATACTGATGCAAACATGTCTACGTTTTCCTTCTTAGGAGAACTTGATTATGATATTGCATGGGATGCCCAGGAAGCCAACCCTGGTTTCTTCAATTCAAACATTCCTTGCTTTGCACTCGGGCTTTATACAATTAACCTGACATTTAGTACTAATCTAGCAACGGGTGGAGAAGGTGTTTGGACAGCATCAGTGGTTAAAACTGGCGAAATTCTGGTTGATTATTCCGCCAGTCAAGTAGCCATTATTGGTGATGCAACTGAGGGAGGTTGCTTCTGCGGAGATGGAACAGGTGGTTATGGTCAAAAAGCGCCTACAAAGAATGGAGACGTGTATACCTGGGCATGGAATGATGTACCAATGATTGAAGCTAAACAGTTTATCTTCCTTCAAAATGCAACTTGGGGTGCGGGTCTTCAAATTGATTATACAGGAGCCACGGTTTCCGGATCAGCTATTGATTCTGGAGATATCATTGATGCTACTGCTGACCCCGTAAATGACCTCTACCATAACTTCTATGTAGTTACGGCTGGAACGTACGATATTACTTTAGTAGTTGACGCTGCTACAAATGTCAGAACTGTAACAATTAATAATAATTGAGATAGAGTATAGGCTTTAAAGAAAAATCCCTGGCAGTCCTGTTAGGGATTTTTTTATTATATCACAACTGAAAGATTACTTCTTCGTCCGTTCGATCTCTCTCAGATTCTCCATCTTTTTATTGCGAAGGAACCCGGTAATGTCTTCAAAGTGTTCTTTAATGCGCTTATTGCCAAACTCAAAAACTTTGGTTGCCAAACCATCCAGGAAATCCCGGTCGTGTGAAACCAGGATAAGCGTACCGTCAAAATCGCGCAAAGCATCCTTCAGAATATCTTTTGTCTTGATGTCTAAGTGGTTGGTAGGTTCATCGAGGATCAACAGGTTTACCGGGGAAAGCAAAAGCTTAATCATGGCCAGGCGTGTCTTTTCACCACCGGACAGTACCTTCACTTTCTTTTCGATGGTATCCCCGCTGAACATGAAGGCACCCAGAATATCTTTGATCTTCGAACGAATATCTCCAAAAGCAATCTGGTCGATGGTTTGAAAAACAGTGAGTTCACCATCTAATAACGATGCCTGGTTCTGTGCAAAATATCCGATCTGTGCTCCGTGTCCGATCTGGAGTTTTCCATCAAAATCAATTTCGCCCATGATGGCTTTGATGAACGTTGATTTACCCTCACCATTCTTTCCCACGAAAGCAACTTTCTCACCCCGGGCAATCGTTACGGAAGCATCGTTAAACACAACATGGTCACCGTACTTTTTGGTAATGCCTTCAGCAATTACCGGATAGTTACCGGACCGCGGGGCAGGAGGAAACTTAAGATTCAAAGCAGACGTATCGACTTCATCTACCTGGATGATCTCAATCTTCTCCAGCATTTTTACGCGCGACTGAACTTGTAAAGTTTTAGAGTACGTTCCTTTAAACCTGTCAATGAACTGCTGGATATCGGCAATTTCTTTCTGCTGATCGTCAAATTGTTTTTGCTGCTGTTCACGCCTTTCTTTACGAAGCTCCAGATAGTGTGTGTATTTAGCTTTGTAATCGTAAATGCGGCCCATGGTAACCTCAATCGTCCGGTTGGTGAGGTTGTCCACGAACGTTTTATCGTGACTGATCACAATTACAGCTTTTGCATTGTTGATCAGAAATTCCTCCAGCCATTGAATGGACTCAATATCCATGTGGTTGGTAGGCTCATCCAATAAAATAAGATCGGGCTTCTGAAGCAGGATTTTTGCGAGCTCAATGCGCATCCTCCAGCCACCGCTAAACTCGCTGGTAGGTCTTGTAAAATCTGAACGTACGAAGCCGAGCCCCATCAGGGTTTTCTCCACCTCCGCGTCAAAGTTTATTTCTTCAATGGAATAGTATTTCTCGCTAAGCTCGGATACCTGCTCAATAATCTTTGAGTACGCTTCCGATTCATAGTCGGTGCGGGTTTCAAGTTGCTTATTCAGCTCTTCCATCTGCTTTTTCATGTCCAGAATCTTTCCAAATGCCCTGGAAGCTTCTTCAAAAACTGTCGCATTGTCCTGGGTTAACAAATGTTGCGGGAGGTAGGCGATGATGGCATCCTTGGGGGCTGATACTTTCCCGCGTGTGGGCTTATTTACCCCGGCAATAATCTTGAGCAGAGTAGATTTGCCTGCCCCGTTTTTGCCCATCAACGCAATCCGGTCGTTGTCATTGATGTTAAACGTAATGTCCTTAAAAAGTGCTGAACCGTTAAATTCTACGGTAACTGCGTCAACTGAGATCATGCCTTTGAAAAATAAGGCGCAAAGATACCGCTTTTCAATTTCCGATAATAATTCCGGCTGAAAATTGGTGCCTGAAAAGCATTGGAAAAAGTTGATATCCATTCATATTCCTGAGAAAAATAGTCCCCAATCCAATTTGCAAACTGTCTTTAATTATCGGCTATAAGGGATTCTGAACAATGGCACGATGTTATCCATGATCTCATCAACAATAAACAAAACCAATGCTATGAAAATCACACGAAATAATTTCTGGTCGCTTATGCTGATGGCAGGAGCGTTAATGTTCGCGGCTTGCGGACAAAAAGACAAAACAGAAGATGCCAGAGAAGTAGCCGAAGAGCAAAACGAGGCGAAATTTGAAGATACTGAAATTGAAAACGATGCCGAGTGGGCTGTCGCTGTTGCCGACATGAGCATGCTGGAGGTTGAAGCTTCCAAACTTGCGCTTGAACGGGCCACAACTCCTGCTGTAAAGCAGTTCGCACGAAACATGGTGGATGCTCACGGTAAGGCAAACCAGGAGCTTAAAGGCTTAGCCAGTCAGAAAAACATTTCTTTGCCAGCCACGCTTAGCGACAAGAGTCAGAAGAAACTGAATGACCTGAGAGAAAAAAGCGGAAGAGACTTTGAAGATGCTTACACAGATTGTATGGTGAAGGATCACAAAAAAGCAGTCGATAAGTTTAAAAAAGAAGCTGAAAAAGGTGAAGACGCTGACCTTAAGGCATGGGCTGCGGGAAAAGTAGCTACCCTGGAACATCATCTGGAAATGGCTAAAGCAGCTGAAAAAACCGTAGATGAAATAAAATAGTAATTTATTAGTATTTCATTTACCTGGAACAGCCCGGAGGTGAAAAACCCCGGGCTGTTCTGTTTCTTACATGTTTGTAATTACACACTTTTAGTTGATTCTGTACGCCTTTTTTCTCAACTTACCCTGCTATGAAAAGGCTTTATATCTGTCTACTCCATGTAGTCCTAGTCCTCTTATCTTTTGAATCGTATGCGCAAGAACCACGGAAAGAGCGATATGTTATACTGGTTAGTATTGACGGTTTCAGACCGGAATTCTATCTTGATTCAGCCTGGAAAGCACCGACACTGCAACGGTTAATGCGTGAAGGTGTTTATGCCGAGCAGGTAAAACCTGTTTACCCAAGCGTTACTTACCCCAATCACATTAGTATGATCACCGGTGTGCTGCCCAATAAACATGGCATTTACTATAACCGTCCGCCTGTAGGAGATATTCGCAGATGGAACGCTACTATGATTAAAACGCCCACGGTTTTTGATGCTGTGCATACAGCAGGACTGTCTTCGGCAGCTCTTTTCTGGCCGGTAACAATGCAGGCTTCTATTCAGTACAATGTGCCTACGCCACCAGGAATAAAAACCCAGTCCGCTGCTGACATTATGAAGCAGGTAGCTTCACCCGGACTCTGGAAAGAACTTGAACAAAATGCCATTGGGATAGTTGAACCAAAAAATATTGAAAATGATGTTACTACAGGAAAGATAGCAGCGTACCTGATTCAGACACATAAGCCTTCGCTGATGGCCATTCATTTAGTTGGCATTGATCATGCCCAGCATAAAGTAGGTCTTAGAAACCAATCGGTGGCAGACGCACTCGCTATCGTGGATAACGCAATCAAAGAAATTGTTGATGCGATTGAACAGGCCGGTATAACATTAAATACAACATTACTGATTGTTGGAGATCATGGATTTTGTGATATCCACTCCTCAATTTCCCCGAACGTATGGCTTAAGAAAAAAGGCATCTACAAAAGCAGTAGCCGGTGGAAAGCGAAATTTTATACTGCGAATGGCTCGGCATTTCTTTACCTGAACGACCCGAAAGATGACCGCACCCTGCGCAAGGTAAAAC
>CAZIGG010000043.1:0-3927 GCA_964538575.1 uncultured Roseivirgaceae bacterium | reverse complement strand
GCATTTCTTTACCTGAACGACCCGAAAGATGACCGCACCCTGCGCAAGGTAAAACGTATACTGGAGGATTTACCGGAGGATCAAAAAACACTTTTCAGAATAATTGATCGGGATGAGCTTATAAACATTGGCGGTGATCCGGACGCGGTACTTGCATTAAATCCTGTGCAGGGAATTGCCGTGCAGGCTACCGGGTCAGGCAAGGTGATAAAGCCCGCAACGGGTGCAGCACATGGCTACTTCGCTGATTTTCCTGAAATCATGACCGGGTTTGTTGGGTGGGGAAGTGGACTTAATTCAGGAACAGTTATTCAGCTCATGAACGTGCCGGATATTGCACCGATCATTGCAAGACTTCTTGAAATAGATTTTACTGCCGAAGACGGTGTTTTAAATGAAGCGTTATTTTATAAAAATTAAAAGCTGCAACTGCAAACCCGGTAAACTCCCTGAAGGATAATTAACCTGCTTCTTCCAGGTATCGTTTGGCCTGCATCGTATAAAGCTCTGCATACTTCTGGTTAAGCTGCATCAATGTCCGGTGTGAGCCCTGCTCAATGAGCTTTCCGTGTTCGAGCATGAGAATCTTGTCGGCATTTTTTACCGTGCTGAACCGGTGCGTAATCAGGATCACCGTTTTGCCTTGCATGTTCTGCTCGAGTGACGTAAAGATTTTCTCTTCGGTTACCGCATCAATGGATGCAGTCGGCTCATCCAGAATGGTGATGGCCGCATTGCGATAGAACATGCGGGCAACCGCCAAACGCTGGTGCTGGCCTTTTGAAAGATCGATGCCGTCTTTAAAGTCTTTCCAGATCAGTTGGTTGTAGTTTGTTATAAATTCATCTGCGCCTGAAAATTTTGCAGCCTCCCGGATTTTATTTTCGTCAGGCTCATCAGAAATCCTTCCAACGCCAATCGATTCGCGAATGGTTAAGTTATAAACCGGAAAATCCTGAAAGAGAATTCCAATGGCCTGCTGCCAGTCATCCAGGTAAATGTCACGTAAGTCTGTTCCGTTTACCAGGATTGCACCATCGGTAGGGTCATAAACGCGGCATAACAATTTAATCAGGGTTGTCTTGCCCGCCCCGTTAACACCCACGATCGCTATTTTTTCTCCCGGATTAATCGTGAATGAAAGATTTTCAAGCACATAAGGATTGAGCGCATCATTTCCAGGATACCGGAACGATACATTTTTAAACTCCACGAGGGGCGGCTTAGTAAACGTAACACGCTGCGCATTTTCGGTTGAAGCGATTTTTGGCCTGAGATCAAACAACTCGAACCAGCGGGCAGCATAGCGCGCGGCTTCTTCCGTAAAGGAAATCGATTCAATGTATCCGTTGACCGTTTGATAAAACCGTGTATAGGTATTGAATGCCAGCAGCAAACCGCCCACCGCAATAGATCCTGCAAGCGCTTCTTTGGTCATTAAAGCGATTGCGGCAAATAAGAAAAGGAGATACCACAAGCTTAATACGCCATAGGATACAGCCTTTCTGCGTTCAGCTTCAATTATCTTTTTGTTAAAGGAAATTTTCTTCTCCCGGACCTGCTCTTTCAGCCAGTGTTTAAGCTTAAGCAGAATAACGTCAACCGCTTTTTGAAGCTGTTCAAAATGTGAAATCCGGTTGCCGATCATCCGGTGATCGTCAATCGATAAATGCCGTACCCGGAATACCTCCATGCTGTATTTTTTATAGAAGAAATAAACAGGACCGGCTGCGAGCAACGCGAACAGTACAAGCCACGGGCTTAACGACCACAGGATGAGCATGGATGTGATGATGCCGGCAAAATTCGTAGCGGAGTTAAAAATAAAATCCTGAAGATTCAGCACGCTGCCGGAGCCCCATTCCTGCGCGCTGCGCAACAAGGTTTGGTAATCATTGCTTTCGATTGTTCCGATATCCAATGCGCCCTGCTTTTCAATTTTATACATCTCCAGTTGGATACCTTGCTGCATGCGGAACTTGTTACGGTAATACGAGGCAACGTTTCCGGCAATGCTGGGCAGAAGAAAGGAGAGTCCCAGGATAATAGCGGGTTCAATTAAAATGTCATAATCTGAAACTCCCTGCTTAATGGCGATAATGGAATCCACAATGGAGGAAAAACTGGCAAACTGAACGTAGACAATCGAGCCTAAAAAAATGTTCAGCCCGATCAGCAGCAGGAACAGCTTCCGGTTTGTTTCCCAGGCAAAAGCGATCGATTTGAAAACTATGGTAAACATACGGGCGGTCAACAATCATCCGCTGAAAGTGGTTCAGTAAATGATGTTTATACAAGGTATCTATTTTAGCCCTATTCCGGCAATACCAAAAGTGTAAAGGTTTTGATAGATTGCACATGTTAATATAGCCCATGCCTTTATTAAAAGTCTCTAACGTTACCCGCCAGATGGAAGATACCGTTGCGGTTAATGCTGTCAGTTTCACCCAGAAGAAGCTTGAAAAAATTGCGATTTCCGGTGAAACGGGTTCCGGTAAAAGCACCCTGCTGAAAATGATCGCGGGGCTTGTTCAGCCTGACAGCGGAACAATTCTTTTTGAAAATAAGCGAATAGCCGGCCCGGATGAAAGACTGGTAGCGGGCCATCCTGATATTGCCTATCTCTCACAGCACTTTGAGTTGCAGAAATTTTTGCGGGTAGAGCAGGTATTGGAGTATGCTAACCAACTCACGTCCGATGAAGCCCAGACCTTATTTGAGATCTGCCGAATTGACCATTTATTAAAACGAAAGACAGACGAGCTTTCAGGCGGAGAGAAGCAGCGCATTGCCATTGCCCGTCTTTTAATATCGGCCCCCAGGCTTTTGTTGCTGGACGAGCCCTTCTCCAATCTGGACATGACGCAGCGCAGCACATTGAAGACAGTGCTGGAAGATATCTGCAAAGGATTAAAGATCACCTGCATCCTGGTTTCGCATGATCCGCAGGATGTACTCACGTGGGCCGACAAGATATTGATCATGCGGAATGGCAAAATCGTTCAGAAAGGAGCGCCTGAAAATGTTTACAAAATGCCGGTGAATGCCTACACAGCCGGATTGTTTGGCAAGTTCTCCACGATAACGGTAGCAGATACTTTTATGCCGGTTCCGTCCCGCAGTAAAATCAAACAAAAAGAATTGTATCTCCGGCCTGAAAATTTGCAGTTGGTATCAAAGAAGGATAAGGCCGTAAAAGGCAGTGTAACGAAAGTTGTCTTTACCGGAAACACGTATGAACTGGAGCTTGCTGCCGCGAATGAAGAACTGATTGTTCAAACCGAAAAGAACAAATACAAGCCCGGTGATACTGTATACATTTCACTTTCTCCTGCTTATATTGCCCTGTTAAAAAAACTTAACACCCGTTAATATGCGCGTACTCGTTTGTGAAGATGATGACATGGTGGTCAAGGTGGTGCAGATCGCACTCCAGGATAAGAACGTTGACCTGACGGTTGCGCGTGACGGCCAGCAAGCTATGGATCGCCTCGAGAAGGGAGAGGAGTTTGACCTGATCCTTACAGACCTGCACATGCCGCATAAGAATGGTGACGATATTTTAAGACTTGTTCGGGAAGACATGAAAAAAAATACGCCCATTGTCATGTTCTCATCCGATGGCGATGAGGAAGTAATTGCCCTGGCGCTCAAACTTGGCATTAATGATTTTATCGTGAAGCCTATGACGGTAGATTCGTTTCTCAGGAAAATTAAAAAGTACCTGAAGTAAAACCGGTTGTTAGTTTAATGGCAAAACCGTAATCGAACGGGTTCGAATCCCGCCTCACTACCAGGTAGTTTATGCTGGTTAAAACCGGTTATGAAACATTGTTCGAATCAATGTACAGCCGCTTAAATTCCTCCTGTATAGATCAGTAGTTGAAGAATTAACACAACGATCGACACGACTGCCATCAGGCTGAT
>CAZIGG010000042.1:12071-22313 GCA_964538575.1 uncultured Roseivirgaceae bacterium | reverse complement strand
ATGGTCTTGATCTCGGCATTCTGGCAACCCAGGCTCAGGATTGTTGCACCTGCTACGTTTGGATTATGAATGTATCCGGCTAAAAGCGTGCACAAAACTTCCGCGTCCTGACGCGTTCCGCCACAGCCGCCTTCGTGCAGCAGCATCTTCACGCCATCAATGTTCGGGAACAGCCGGTCTTGCTTAATCTCCTTAGCCGGTTTAACGGTTAAGGCTGAAATGGAGTCAGTCTTTCCTTCTTTATAGAGCGACACCATGTTATCGAGGTACTTTTTATAAGGATCAGGCTTACTGAATCCCAATGCTTCTTCAAATGCCTGGCGGATCACGTTCACGTTCCGGTTCTCACAGAACACCAGCGGGATCACAAGCCAATAGTTAGCGGTGCCGACCTGACCATCAGCCCGGTGATAACCCATAAATGTTTTGTTGCGGAATTTCGATACATCGGGCGGAGTCCAGGAGTAAGATTTTGTCTTGCCCGAGAAAGGGGAGGCCTTGTGCTTAACATTATGCGTGCCGATCACGCCACCTTCCGGGATTGATTGAGTTGCCTTTCCAACCACAATGCCATACATGAAGATATCATCATCGGGCATAAATGCTTTCTCAGCGAACTTATGCTTTGCCTGAACATCATCTTTAAGATTGACAGTCAGTTCTTTATGCCGGATCAGTTCACCTTTTTTCAAATCCGTCAGAGCTACGAAAACGTTGTCCTGGGGATGAATTTTGAGAAATCTGTTTGCCATAATGAGAAAACCTATATATTGCGCAATCGATTGCGCAAATTACAATTTTAATGCTTTAAATGTCTATCGCAAGGTGGACAATTTTAAGCTAAAATTAGTTTGAGTACCTTTTGCGGATCAGACCAAAACTTAACCCATGAGCAAGCAGGCCGTAACGTTTGGCGAAGTAATGATGAGGCTTTCTGTACCCGGATTTGGCCGGTTTACACAGGCTCAAAACCTCAATATTGTTTACGGTGGCGCTGAAGCCAATGTGAGCATATCACTTGCACATTTCGGCATCGGGGCCGCGCACGTTACCCGGCTTCCGGATAACGACCTGGGCAAATCGGTTGTTCAATACCTTAACCAGCAGGGAGTTGGTACGTCATACATTCAACACGGAGGCGAGCGCCTCGGACTTTACTTTCTGGAGAACGGCTCAATGCAGCGCGCACCCAAGATCATTTACGACCGGTTCGATTCAGCGTTTTCGCATATCAGGCCGGGGCAGATCGATTGGGACAGCATCATGAAGAATGCCGCATGGTTTCACTGGACAGGAATAACACCGGCCATATCGCAAGGCGCTGCCGATGCGTGCTTCGAAGCCATCCGCGCAGCGAAGAAGCACAACGTTCCGGTTTCCGGTGATATCAATTACCGCAGAAATCTCTGGCAATACGGAAAGCAAGCCAGCGATGTGATGCCTGCATTGATTGAGGGAACACAGTATATGATCGCGGGTTTATCTGATATCACAAACTGCCTGGGAATAACCGATGCCGATTTCTCAGCGGCCTGCGGCAAGGTTATGAAATCCTATCCGGGTATTAAGAGGATTACGCATGCACACCGCGATACGATCAGTGCATCGCACAATAAAATCCATGGAATATTATGGAACGGAAAAACCTTGCTTCGTTCACGCGAACATGACCTTACACACATTGTGGACCGGGTAGGAGCGGGCGATGCGTTTATGGCCGGGCTGATTTACGGCTGGATGAAAAACTCAGACGATCAGCAAACACTTGAGTTTGCGGCAGCAGCCAGCGCGCTGAAACATTCTGTTGAGGGTGATGCCAACGTAGTAACGGTTGAAGAAGTTGAAGCGCTGGTAAAAAATGAAAACACAGGAAAGCTATTGCGATGAGCGACAAAAAAAATAAGATGATTGAGGTCATGCAAAGCACCGGAGTTGTTCCGTTGTTCAGTCATGATAACCCCGAAGTGGCGCAGCAGATTGTTGAATCTGCCTATAAAGGAGGAGTGCGCATCGTTGAATTTACAAACCGTAAAAAGAACGCGCTTGAAGTGTTTACACAGTTGGTAAAAAACCGCAAAGCTTACCCGGAGATGTTGCTTGGCATTGGCACCGTGATGGATGCAACAACAACGAAGAAATTCATCGATGCTGGTGCGGATTTTATTATTTCTCCTGTACTAAAACCGGAGATGGCAGAAGTATGCAGGCAGCACAACAAACCCTGGATTCCCGGCTGCGCAACCTTAACGGAAATTGTTAACGCACGCGATCTTGGCGCTGAGGTAGTAAAAGTTTTCCCGGGCTCTGTTCTCGGACCTGGTTTCATCTCTTCGATCATGCCGGTTGTTCCGGATCTGAAATTAATGATCACGGGTGGCGTTGAATTGAGCGAAGAAAATCTTACTGCGTGGTTCAAAGCCGGTTCGCTTTGTGTGGGGCTGGGCTCAAACCTGTTTACCCAAGAGATTATTGAAGACCAGGCGTGGGATCAGCTTCAACTGAAGATTTCACAGGCGGTATCCATTATCCGAAAGATTAAAAAAGACCTAAATCGTTCCATATTTTGAGTACTGAAAAGCATATCGGTTCCTACCGCTGGACAATCTGCGCGTTAGTTTTTTTTGCAACCACGGTAAACTATTTAGACCGGCAGGTATTAAGCCTGCTGCAGCCACGGCTTGAAGAAATTTTTCACTGGACGAATACCGATTACGCGAACATCACAGCCGTATTCCAGTTTACGTATGCATTGTCGATGCTCTTTGCCGGGCGCATCATCGACAAGCTTGGTACAAAAAGAGGTTTTGCCTGGGCTATTATCATCTGGTCAATTGGCGCAGTTGTACATGCGTTAGCCATTCCGATAGGGGAAGGCATTTCCGTGGTGCTGGGGTGGACCGGCATTACTGTCTTATCGGTTTCTGTTGCCGGCTTTATGTTTTCCCGGGCCATACTGGCGTTTGGAGAGTCGGGTAATTTTCCGGCAGCGATAAAAGCCACGGCTGAATATTTTCCTAAACGGGAACGATCTTTTGCAACGGGCATCTTTAATTCAGGTGCGAATATTGGCGCTATTCTCGCACCGCTCACCGTTCCATGGATTTACAGTCATTGGGGATGGGAAGCAGCGTTTGTTATTGTCGGGGGTATTGGATTCTTATGGCTGGGTGCATGGTTGTTCTTCTATGAAAAACCAGAGAAACAAAAAAGACTTTCGGCTGCAGAGTTAGCCTACATAAATCTTGATCAGGATGAAAATCAGGTAGCTCCAACCGAAGATAAAGCTTCAAAAGTAAAATGGACCCAGCTGTTGGGATACAAACAAACCTGGGCATTTGCATTCGGAAAATTCATGACCGATGGGGTGTGGTGGTTTTTTCTCTTCTGGCTTCCGGCATACCTGAAAGCACAGTATGGAATAATTGATGACGGTGTAATCCTTCCGCTTTCTATTGTGTATACAATGGCTATGGTAGGCAGCGTTAGCGGTGGCTGGTTTCCGATGTTCTTCATAAAAAAAGGTTTACAGGTTTATGATGGCCGGATGCGGGCCATGCTTCTCATTGCATTATTTCCATTGGTGATTTTAGCAGCCCAGCCGCTTGGCGGAATAAGTTTCTGGATTCCTGTTTTGCTGATAGGCGTTGGTGCGTCCGCACACCAGGCGTGGAGCGCGAACATTTTTACAACCGTTTCCGATATGTTTCCGAAGAAAGCGATTGCTTCCGTTGTGGGGATCGGGGGCATGGCTGGTGGTTTGGGTGCGGTGCTGCTTACAAAAACCGGTGGCGCATTGTTCGATCATTATAAAGCGCTGGGCCACATCGAAACCGGCTACACCATCATGTTTGCGATTTGTGCTGTTGCATACCTGATCGCCTGGCTGGTGATGAAATCACTTGTGCCTTCGTACAAGCCTATTCATGATTTGTAAAGTTGTGTGATTAACTAGAACTCATCTCAAAAATAGTCTGGTCATTCCGATCCCGCCAAAGCGGGAGAGGAATCTTCAAATTTCGCATGTTCTGTATGTTCGAAGATCCCTCGTTCCTCGGGATGACCGCATTATGAGTATTTTTGAGATGACTTGTAAGAGTTTCCCCTGCGAATGGTTATGTATGAAGCATTGCGATGAACAGGGCTTCACAAAATCTTACGGAACAACCAGCATCGGCACATGGATGTGCTCCATAAGTTCTTCAAAGGATTCATTGCTGTTGGCCCGCATGGATTTATCCATTACCACGAAATCCAGCGAATTCTTTTTTGCGCGATCCTCAATGCGATCAGAAACAAACCCTACTTCAATTTTAAAGTCGTATGAAATTCCCTCGCCCGAGAGGTACTGTTTTTCCAGCGCTTCAAACTTTTGCCGCGCCTCCTGCTCGATACCTTTTTTCAGGTGTACGATTTCTCCGTTGCGGAGTTGAATAAGACGGTACGTATAAAGAATGCTAAGGTGAGCCCGTAGCTGGCGTGCCATTGAAACTGCCCATTCAAGCGAATGCTGGGTTGACTGCGAGAAATCAATTGTGCAGAGTATGGTTTTCAGCGAAGATTCAGGGGTAACATTCACATAACAAACATACAGTTTCGCCAATACTCGCTGAGAGACTTTGATCAATTCAAAACATGATTTTTGTCAGGTGTGGCAAAGATCAGTACCTTGTATTTTTATGGAAATGAGTAAGAATCCGCTGGTAACCGGTGAGGCCTTCCGGGAAATATTCCACAGCATGTCGGAGGGCATTGTAATGGTCGATGAAGAAGGTAAAATTGAGCTTGCCAACCCCATTGCAGAACAGATATTCGGCTATGAAAAAAACGGCCTTACAGGAATAATGCTTGAAGAATTACTCCCGGCCCGGTATCGCGGCCATCATGCCAGCCTGAGAAAAAGTTTTAACAAGCACCCTGAGCCGCGTAAAATGGGACACGGCCGGGATCTGGCTGCGCTTAAAAAGGATGGCTCCGAGTTTCCTGTAGAAATCGGTCTGAGCTACACCCGGGTGCAGGGCAGACTTTTAGTGATGGCTTTTATCAGCGATATATCCGAACGTAAGAAATCGGAAGAAGCATTGAAGAAGAGCGAAGAGCAATTGATTGTGTATGCTGCTGAACTTGAACGAAAAGTGCAGTCGCGGACCGAAGCGCTTCATAAATCGATTCAGGAGCTTGAAAAGGAAATTGCCGACCGCAAGAAGGCTGAGGAAGAAACACGGAAAGCGCTCGAAAAGGAACGCGAGTTTAACGACCTGAAATCCAAGTTTGTTTCCATTGCATCACATGAGTTCAGAACACCGTTAAGCACAATCTTAAGTTCGGTTTCGTTAGTGGATCAGTATAAACAACGGAATGAGCTTGATAAGATCGATAAGCATACGGCCCGTGTAAAATCATCGGTTGAGCACCTTACGGCAATTTTAAACGATTTTCTTTCACTGGGTAAGCTCGAAGAGGGTAAGGTTGAAGCAGTGCATGAAGAAGTTAATCTTCAGGTTCTTTTTCAGGATATTATCGAGGAGATAAAAGCAAGTCTTAAGGCGGGCCAGACAATCGAACTGGACATTAAAACAGCAGCGCCTGTTATATCGGATGCCCGCATTTTAAGAAACATCCTGTTTAACCTGATTTCAAATGCCAGCAAGTATTCAGAGCCCGGCCGGCCGATTGAGATCTCCGTTCAAAAGGAAAAGCAAACGCTGACACTTGCGATTAAGGATCATGGTATCGGTATACCCCGGGCGGACCATAAGCATTTATTCGAACGTTTTTTCCGGGCAGGAAATGTTTCCAATATTCAGGGCACTGGCCTTGGGTTGAATATTGTGAAGCGTTACGTGGAGTTATTGAACGGCACTATTTCATTTGAAAGTGAATATCAAAAAGGAAGCACCTTTACAGTTTCTATTCCAGTAAGTAAATAACCTATGAAGAAAATTTTATTGATTGAGGATAACCCGGACATCCGTGAAAATACAAGTGAAATACTCGCGCTTGCGGGGTATGATGTATCAACAGCGGAGAACGGAAAAATTGGCGTGGATATAGCGCAGCGTCTCAAGCCTGACTTGATTATCTGTGATATTATGATGCCCGAGCTTGACGGTTACGGTGTACTGCACATCCTGAATAAAAATTCAGAGACCTCATCCATCCCGTTTATCTTTCTCACGGCCAAAACCGAAAAGACCGACATCCGCAAAGGGATGACATTGGGGGCAGATGATTATCTCACAAAACCTTTTGATGATACCGATCTGCTGAATGCGATTGAAACGCGGCTGCATAAGCACCAGTTGCGTTCCAAACAATACGACAATACACAATCCGGCCTTGACCATTTCATCCAGGATGCTCAAAAAGCATTGAATATCAGGGATTTATGCAAAGACAAAAAGGTAAAGACTTTTAAAAAGAAAGCAGAGATTTTTTCAGAAGGAGATACCCCTTCAACGGTTTTCTTTGTTAAGTCAGGCAACGCTAAAATCTTCAAATCGCACCCGGACGGAAAGGAACTGATCACTGACCTGTATAAAACGGGTGATTTTTTTGGCTTTGAATCGCTGCTGGAAAACAGTGTGTACCAGGAAACGGCTGTTGCGATGGAAGATTCCGAAATCATCCTCATTCCCAAAAATGATTTCCTGATCCTGTTGAACAGCCACGCAGATGTTTCGGCAAGCTTTATCTCATTACTGTGCCGGAAGGTTTCTGAAAAAGAAAGTCAGTTGGTAAACCTTGCGTATAATTCGGTACGGCAGCGTACAGCAGAAGCTTTGCTTAAGGTAAGCCAACTGGCGGATGTAAAGGAGAAAATCAGCATCTCGCGTGAAGACCTTGCAAAAATTGTGGGAACCGCTCCGGAGTCCGTGATCCGCGTGCTGTCTGATTTTAAGGATGAAGGCTTGATTGAGACAGAAGGGGGAAAGATCAAAGTGCTGCAGCGGGCCCGGCTTGAAAAAGTAGTCCGATGGAATGTAGCGCGTTAGTCAGCGACCGGACGGATTAATAACCTGAATTCAACCTGCAGGTCGTCCTGAACCTTTACTAATCCGAGCATCCGTTCCGGTGCCTGAAGTTCGAAATCTGCAAAGCATACGGAATGATTTCCGCTGAGCAGAATAAAATCGCCTTTCCTGGTCTGTGTAAACTTTACCGACACCTGCCGGGTAACACCGGCCAGTGTAATGGTAAGTAATGCCTTGTTGTTTGAACTCGTGGGATTTTGTTCGAGCGACACAAAAGAAATTCTTAAATAAGGATGTTTGTCCGCTTTAGCCGTTGTTCTGAAATCTTTCGTAATCAGGTTATTGCCGCAATTAAAATTATAGACCGGTATAACCATTGCGTTTTGGTCAAACATAAACGCTTTGCTTGCCTGATCGACCTGATAATTTAGTGTATCGGTGCTGTTGTAGCAACTGATCAGGCAGGTAAATGAATTCACATTTGTCTGGCCGTGAATAAGCAACTGGCTGTCATAATCGATAACCCACTTGCCCCGGTTCTCAATCCGTGAGGCTGCGGTAAGTATTGTCAGAATAAAAAGCGGGATCAGGTATTTCATAACAGGTGCGTTTTAAAGAGGAGAGCCGCGCGCGGCAGCTCTCCCTGATTTTTGATTTTCGTTAGAAGGCTATCACACCCTGCAATACAAATCCTTTGAACTCACCATTTTCCAGGATGTTGCCGGCAGGGAAGTCTGTGTATTTCTGGATCACATATTCACCCTTCAACAGGATATTTTTGGTAACAAACCATCCGGCAGCGAAGGCAGTGCGATTCACGGAGATGTCTTCACGCACTCCCTGGTTGATGCCTCCGGCCACTGCCGGGTTTGTGGATTGTCCGAACACCTGTGTACCATCAAGTTTGTTGTACCGTGCACCGGCATAGAATTGTTCGCGGACACCGAAGCGATAAAGAAGGTCTGCGGCCAACTGGGTAAACTTGCGATCGTCCTGTTCATCAAAGGTTGTTGGATCTATGCCTTCGTTGTACCGGATTTCACCGCCTTCCACGGCATTCTTTCCTTTGGCAACTTCGTATGTTCCGAAGAATTCAAGTCCGCCAAACTTCACAAACGGGTTGATCATAACGCTTGTCACGTTGTCTTTGAAGTTTGGGTTAACACGGCCAGAGAATGCATTACCGGTAAGCGTAGCGGTGGTGGGCTCCATCACATACTGATAGTTTGAGCCGGTACGGTCGCCACCGTATAAGGTACCGTTGATAGAAGATTTTTTGCTCAACACCGATCCGGTTATACGAACGCGGGTTCTTTCACCGAATGTCTTGTCGTATCCCAGTTTTCCATACAGTGAGGGCGCACGCACGGAGCCATTATCATCACTGCCTGCTATGCTGCGTTTCGCTACGCTGCCCTGGATCTCACCGTTTGTTGCACCACCCATTACCAGCAATCCGTTTTTCTGCCAGTAAAGCTCAGCGCCAATTTCAGTAGTAAAGGCATCCATAATGTTATTGTCCATGAATGGATTCCACATGGTGTTTCCACCATCACTTCTGCGGAAGTGGGCATCGCCATAGTTGATTTCCATGTGACCTACTTTCAGGGTGAGGTCTGTCCAGAGCTTGTTCATAAACTCACTTTTCAGGAAGCCTACTTTATCAATCTGAAAGTAGCCGCCCTTTACCCAGAATTCGTTGTGGTGGTGAGATGCCATGTAAGATACTAAATTCAGGCGAACACCGTCAACAAGTTGTACATCGATGTTAAGGTTGGCTTGTGCCAGCGGAAATCCGCCTGACATTTTATAGAGCGCCTGCCCCGGTGTTTCACCGGCATTGCTGTGCTTCAGGTTCTGATAACCCTGGGTAAAATTCGCGCCCAGGCGAAGCTTAAGGCCATCGTAATCAATTGTATCCTGCTTCGAAGTTTCAAATACATTAATGCCTCGCTGATCGTAATACCGGAAGTACTGGATTTCGCCTCGTTGTGCCCAGGCGGTTTGTACAGTCACCAGGAGTGCCATGACGGCTGTAAGGTTGAGTATTCTGTGGAGTTTCATAAAAGATGATAGTTATGTGTGGATTGAATAGTTAATTACTTTTTTTAGCCTGTTGATTCTCAGGTGACGGGGTTAAGGTCAGGTCAAAGTTTACGGTAACCTCATCGCCAACGGTGATTGTACCGAGCATTGCAGTAGGCTGCTCCATTTTAAACTCGGTCATTTTTAGTTTTTTAGATAAGGACAACTGGATGTCACCGTTTGCCAGGACTTTAACAAGACCTGCTAGTTTTACCGACTTCATCGTGCCGGCCATCGTAAGGTAGCCTGAAGCATCAACCGCATAACCGGAACCTTCCGGGCGCAATTGAGCCGTTGCTAGCACAAACGTGATGTTCGGATTCTTTTCATACAGGAAGGCATCATAGGTTTTATTGTCCATGGTCTTTCCCTTGGTGCTTTTTATCCCCGATACAGGAATGGTGATCTCTGCAGATTTAACGCTCTTCAGAACATTATTCTCCACAACAAATTCACCTTTATAGGTAAGCTGGGAAATCGTTGATTCCCAGTCATGCAAAGACGAAGTACCCTGAATGACAGACTTCGAGCTTTTCAAAACATAGTCCTGGGCGTTTACCGTAGCGATCATCAGCATTGCAATCGTTAGCAGGGAGCCGGTTCTTATAAGTGATTTCATAGCAGACAGTTTTTAATTTTTCGAAAGGTATTCGGATAGGATCGGGCCCAGGATGACATGTGTTTGCAAGCCACATGATCTTTGTCAGGTTATCGCACGGCCTTAGCCGGGGCAAAAAATACGCTCTTTATAAGCTTGCCGGGTACAATTCCCTGTAAGCCGCAGTTGACATTCTTCAGGCATTTGCAGGTGATGACCGCTAAATGAATGTGAAACAGGCTAATATGACCTATATCATAAAACAAACAGCTTAACCCCAGTAGCTTTTGGACTTTACTAAACGTGAAGTTTTATATGGCCATCCCGGGAGAGAAGATCTTATCGGAGTTGTCGGTAGCCGAAATTGCGCTTGCATTTCCCAGCGCCCCCGACATCCTTAACCGTTATAAAATCGATTATTGCTGTGGCGGGAACCTGTCTTTCACTACAGCCTGTGAGCAGGCTGGGTTAGATGCGGCACAAGTCTATAATGATATCATTGAGGTGCATCACACGTATGTGAAAGAGGCCATCGTCCACCTGGAAAATAACGTGCTCCTGAAAAAGGTCAACTAAACGGCTGATAAA
>CAZIGG010000042.1:0-11971 GCA_964538575.1 uncultured Roseivirgaceae bacterium | reverse complement strand
CGTCCACCTGGAAAATAACGTGCTCCTGAAAAAGGTCAACTAAACGGCTGATAAAAATCACTCCTTACTTCAGATGTACACACTAATTTTCCCCCGAAAAAATGAAAAATTGATTCCGGATAAAATTCTGTTACAGTATAATGCGCGGATCAGCCGGACGGAAAAAGGCCAGCTCTTGTTTTCGGAAGGCGATACGGCCAACGACTACTTTCAGGTGAAGGAAGGTCAGGTGAAGATGTTTACCCTGAATGCAGAAGGTCAGGAATTTACTCAGGGTTTCTTTGATGCAGGTGAAAGTTTTGGCGAGCCGGCCTTGCTTGGAAATTTTCCTTATCCAAGCAGTGCCATAACGGTTACCGCAGCAAAAATCTGGCGCTTACCCCGCCAGCAGTTCCTTAAGTTATTAAGGGAAAATTTCGAGCTGCACCTGAAATTAGACAAAACACTGTGTTACCGGTTGCAGTACAAGGCTATGATTTTGGCTGAGATATCTTCGCATACAGCGGAACATCGCCTGGCTACTATTCTTAGTTATCTGAAAGCAAAGGAGGGTGGCAGTGAAAAGGAAAGGACTATAATCCCCTATACGCGTCAGCAGCTTGCCGATATGACGGGCATGCGGGTGGAAACCGTAATCCGGACCATTAAAAAAATGGAACAAAAGGGTCTTCTCGATCTGGAAGGAAGACGGATAAAATTATAATTGTTATGGAACCGCATTTTTACACCGTGAATGTTTCGTGGAGCAATGAGCGCAAGGGCATGATGTGCTCGCCTGAACTTGCAGCCTCAAAAAATACCGGGGGCTGCATTGAAGTTGCAACGCCTCCCGAATTTCCGAAAGGAATTCCCGGCATCTGGTCGCCCGAACATCTCTTTACCGCTGCGGTAAGCAGTTGTTTGATGACGACCTTCCTGGCTGTTGCCGATAATTCAAAGCTTGACTTTATATCGTTCGATTGTCATTCTAAAGGAAAGCTTGAGCAAATCGATAATAAATTTATGATGTCGGAGGTGATCCTGGAGCCAACCCTGGTGATCCGGAATGAACAGGACCGGGAAAGGGCGCAACGAATTCTTCAAAAAGCGGAGGCAGCGTGCCTGATCACCAACTCGGTTAAATCGAAAGTTACGATGAATGCAAACATTACCGTGGGCTCATAAGCGTCAGCTTGTACATAAACACATTGACGATGATTTGCGCGCGGGCTTTCGCCTCTGTGGCTGCCGGTTCGTTGCCGGCTGAGACATATCAGCTCGACAGAAGCATACAAGCAAAATGAAATGGTAGTACTGACTGAAGAAGTGAACCTGTATTACCCCCTGACAGGGTAGATATTGCGTAAAAAGTGAAACTAAAATTAGGTGCGAAATCGTTATCTTTGGTGAACCATTATAAGAATAAAGTTATGGACATCACTTCAGAGAAAGCAGAGATCATGAGGCGTTTTGAGCAAGTTCAGGATGCTTCGCTGATACAAGCTATTAAAAGCCTTTTAGACTTTGGATTGAGCAAACAAACGGAAAGTAACGAACTGGCGGCATCCATTGATCGGGGCCTGAAGCAATCAAAGAAGAGGGAAGTCAGGCCGCACAAGCAGGTAATGGCTGAAATCAGAACACGCCATAAGGCATGAGTGTAAAAATCAACTGGACTTCTGAATCCGAGAAATCCTTTAATCAAAACCTTGAATATCTATCGAAGGAATGGGATGCAGTTATCCTGAACCATTTTCTTGACCGTGTTGAAGAAGTTATTGAAACGATCAAAGCTAACCCGAAATTATATCCGCTGCACAGTGCAAAAGAGAATGTACACAAATGTGTCGTTCACGAGCGTATTGTTTTGTACTATAAAATAGTTGATGAAGAAGCTGTCGACCTGTTAACCTTCTGGAATACATACCAGAACCCCACCAGGCTGAATGTGTAACAACCTGCCTGATCACCAACTTTTAAGTCAGGCAAAAGTTACGATGACTGCAAAAACATTACCGTGGGCTCATAAGCCCCAGCTTGTGCATAAATACATTGGCGATGGTTTGCGCGCGGGCTTTTGCTTCTGCTGCAACTGATCCACTGAAGTGGACATCAACTGTTTCCATGAATAACTTCAGCCATTGCCGGAAATGCTCCGGTGAAAGGTTTAACACGGCATGCTTTGGAAACGGGCTTCCGGTGTAGGACATATCGCCCAACAGCACAGACGCCCAGAAATTGTACATCACTGGCAAATGATCCGGCCAGTTGAGGTGTGCGAAAAGCGGGGAAAGCAGCTCATCTTTCTTAACGCGGTTATAGAATTCGTTTACAAGAATCTCAATTTCGGCACGCGATGCAATATCCATCTTGTTAAAAGTATAAAAACCTGAAGCTTAACCCGGTGATTACAAAAAATACAGCCAGCACCGTAACCAGCACAATATGAAACGCCAACTGCGGAAGCTTTTGTTCCGTCAGCTTCGGCAGAATAAAGAAGCGGGCATGAACCGCCAGCAGCAACGTGCCGGTGAGCAAACCGAACTTCGTCCACAAGTAAACATGATGAGGTGTGTCTAAGCTTGCCCAGTGGCGAAACGGAACGTAAATCAACGCCATCCATACCCCGGTGATTACCTGCATGAGTAATGCGGGCAACCCGATTTTTTCAAAACTCTTTTCAAAGTCTAAAATAACCTGCGGATTTTTTTCACGAAGCGCTTTGGGAAGGAAGCCGATGGATAAGATCAGGTGTCCGCCAACCCATACGGTTGCCCCGAGCACATGGAGCAGGATAAGCCATTTCATACTAAAGATCTTTTCGTTTAAAAATGGCGAGCGCAATGCTGAGCGGTAGTACAGCCCAACCAACAAGCAGCACCGATGAGAACAGTAACCCGACATAGCTTCCGAAGAACGCTTTATAAAAAGCGCCTGTGTACCCCATGAGCGCAGCCACGTCCATCTTCAATAAGATCATAATGCGGGCCAGGTCAATCGGGTTCAACGACACCAGTACTAAGGTAGCTTTTTCAAGCGGGTAATCGCTGAAGGAATAAATGAACCACAGCAGCAACCCGTCATAGATCAGCGAGAAATAAAACCAGAACATCAGGGCGATGCCGATGGCTTTTGCTTTATCGCGCGTTATCACGGCAGCAAGAAAGGCCAGCGAAACAAACACCAGCGTAAGCATGATTCCGGAATATAAAAGCATAAAGACTTCGGCCCCGGCACCATACAGGATCATGGGAATTCCGGTACTCACCGCAAACGCCAGGCATAACGAAAGCGCCACCGCGAAAAACTCTCCCAAAAATACCGTTCGCCTGTTCACCGGCTGCGCCAGCATGAGTTCAATAAATTCGTACGAGTTATAGAAGTGAACCGTAGTGAAAACAACGCTGATCAGCGGAACTACGATCAGCACAATGTTCATCAGGCTGAGCATCACTTTCGAGCTGTCCGCATCCAGTTGAAATAATGCCAGCGTAACGACCAACAGAAACAAGGAATAACCGAGAACAAACCGCGTTCGCAGAATATCGTAAAAGATATATTTTAGAATTCTGCCCATGATTAATCCGGTTCCGGTTTTTCCATATGGATAATAAACCGGGCAATGGCTTTACCCAGCCGGCTTTCGCCTGTTGATGCTTTCAGGTCTGTCATCGTGTTATTGTACCGGATGCTTCCTTCATGAAGATAGATGACCCGCTCAGCCAGTTCTTCCAGATCGCTCATGATGTGGGATGTAACCAGGATCAGCTTGCCGGCTTCCCGCTGCTGGATGATTTTTTCTTTTAATACTTCAACCGATACGGGGTCGAGTCCCGCGGTGGGCTCATCGAGGATAAGCACCGGTGGATTAAACAAGAATGCCAGCGCAGCGCTTACTTTCTGTCGTGTACCTCCCGAAAGTGTGTGCATACGCTTGTGCGATATTTTAGCTAACCCGAATTTACTCACCAGCTCTTCGTCATAATCCGATGAATCTTTGTGGATGTTCCGGATCATATCAAACAACTGACCGATGCGCATGTTAGCGGGGTAGCGGCCGATCTGCGGCATGTAGCCGATCTTCCCGCGGTAGCGCCAATCGTTCCGGATACTTTTTTCATCGACTAAGATTTCTCCTGAAGCCGGAATAACCATGCCGAGCAGTGCCTTAATCAAAGTTGTCTTTCCCGATCCGTTCGGCCCGATCAGCGCATACGCGTTTTCACGATGCAGCTCCAGCGACAGTTGCTTAAGCGCCTGCACTTTCCCGAAATTTTTACTTACCTGCCGGAACGAGATCATAAGGTTTCATCAAAGGTAAATTGTCTTTCAGATTTTCGGGTGTGATCGCGGGTATTGCTTTTTCGGCCCGGTCAAGCGTAAAAACAAAAAAGCTCCGCCACAACAGCACCGATGTGGGCACGCGTTCCATCACGGTCGAGAATAAACTTACCGGCCTGAACGGAACATCGCCTATACCATTTTTATTCAGGTCGTAACCTTCGTAGTGATCCCAGTAGTTGCCATCGATGGTATTGAGCACAAGCGAGCCGTTGGTTGCCAGGTCAAACGTATTACTGAAGAAATTATTCCTGGTAAATGTATTGTCCTCGCAGCTTGCCTGAAGCTTTATCGCATATCCATTACCGGTAAACACATTTTCTTCAAGCTTAATCCGGCTTGAACCTTCCATCACAACCGCTACTGAATTTTTGAGGAAGCGGTTGTTGGTAACCCTGCTGTCGCTGATGTCTTTTAACAGCAGCCCGTAGGAGGATGCCCCCCAGTTATGTTCAAAGGAATTGCCGTGCATGGTTACGCCTTTGGAATACATGACCGCAACCCCGGCTCCGTTGTTGACAAACGTATTGTTCTGGTATTCATCGTCATGCGAAAACATAAAATGAAGTCCGTAGCGCATGTTATTTTCGCTGTGATTGTTTGTTATGCGCGAGTTGGTGACAAACTCAAAATAAATTCCATCGCGAAAGCCCTCCATGCGGTTGTTATGAACGGTTATGCGGTTACATTTCCATAAATGGATTCCGTTTCCAATCTGGTGTTCGGCTTCCGCATCGGAGGTGAGCATGTTGCCTTCAATCCGGAGGTTAGCTGAGTTGGCGGCATAGATGCCAAAGAAGACATTCTCAAACAGGTTATTGATCACCGTGATGTTTTCCGAATCCAATATTTTGACAGCGGCCAGGTCATTGATACTGGCAACCCCCGTGTCGCGGAACTTAAACCCGGACACAACACCGCCTTGTGCATGAATCGTCAGGATCTCTACGCGGTTTTCACCATCCAGCACCGGAAAATTTTTACCCAGCAGCACGACCGGCTTTTCAATAATGATATTTCCTTCGCGGTACACACCGGCCTCAACCACAATGGTATCACCGGGTTGCGCAAGTTCAATCGCCTGCTTAATGCTTCGGATCGAACCGTTCTTGCTTACGCGCAGGGTTGCTGCGCTGGCTGCGCTGAAGCAGCCGATACACAAAGCAAGGATTACAAATCTCATTTAAATTGGGTTAACACTTCGCTCCAGACCAGTTGAATACCGGTGAGTGTTTCTTTGTGTTTTTTTAAGGCAACTTCGGTTTCAAAGGCGGCAATCCCGCTGGCCATCGGACTTCGGATGTTACCGGATTTGAGATAAAATGCTTCTTCTGCCGGGATGAGCTTGCCGGGCTGTGCATAATCGGTGATAAGCTTAAAGCTGATGGTTTGATCATTGAGGTATCCTGAATTTATAAAACCGGCCATACAGTTCACATCGTCAAACTTGTACACTTTACCCTTGGCGGTTACGAGCTCGGCACCAAATTTTTTATCGGCTAATGTCATCTTACAGGTTTGGCATGCATCCTGTCCGTAATGTAATGCTTCAGGTTCGGGCTTGCAGGAGAAGAACAGCACGAACACGATAATGGAAATTCTTTTCATATTTTCTTTCGGCCTAAAAACCATTCATACACCAAAACGGCAACAGCCATAACTCCGGCTGTCATGAACAACCAGCCACCGATGTCGGGCCCCGAGAAGGCAGTGAAATTCAATAATATTTTAGTTCCGATTAACGGAGGCTGGTACGACATGCCCGGCACAACAATCGGTGCAGTGGGGTCGAGGTTGTGCCCATAATCATAGCCCCACAGGTAAAAATCAAGTAATGCCGCAAAACCTGTAGTTACAATCAGCAGCGCATAGATGCCGACCATATATCGTTTATTAATCAACGCGGCCAGCAATCCAATTCCAATCAGGAAGCCAACGATATAAATCATGTACTGAAACTCGGGGAACATGCTCACCTCGATATGCTTCATACCGATGTAGTGATTCAGCGCGCTGATGATTTTAACATCGCCCGTTAAGGTATTGATCCAGATTTTCATTTCGAGGCCTTCCGGATACTGCGGTGCCCACATCAGGATTTGCCAGAGAGGAACAAAATAGGCCGACACCATCAGCAAGGCAGAAATGATAATAGCAATTCGCGAAAGCGGCTTTAATGTATTTTTCATGTTCCTGTTCTTTTGTCAGAAGGTTCCGCCCCGGAAAATTCCGGGAACGGAACCTGATTCAACCCCTGAAACTATATGGTACTACTGACCAGTTTCGCATACTAGTCGGTCTTGCCGGTTGAAAACTTCAATGGCGTATTGCTTCCTGCCGGTGATACCCGCACATACCCTGACATCTCCTGGTGAAGCGCTGAGCAGAAGTCGGTGCAATAAAACGGCACTACGCCTACAGCGGTAGGTTTCCATTTTAAGGTTTGTGTTTCGCCCGGCATAATTAATATTTCTGCGTTTAAAGCTCCTTTAATGGCAAACCCGTGCGGAACATCCCAGTCTTGCTCGAGGTTGGTAACATGGAAGTACACATCATCACCCACGCGTACGCCTTCAATGTTATCGGGTGTTAAGTGCGAACGGATGGCTGTCATGTACACATGCACTTCATTCCCTTTCCGTTCCACTTTGGTCTGGTTCTCGCCTTTGGCTACATACGGGTGCTCGTTCTCTTCAATTTTGTAGATTTTGGTGGAGTTAGGGGTAATCATACTGGCCGGAATAGCCTCCGCATAGTGTGGCTCGCCCGTAGTCGGGAAGTCCAGCAGCAGCTTCATTTTCTCACCTGAGATATCATAGAGTTGCGCAGATTGTGTAAGCTCCGGCCCGGTGGGCAGATAGCGATCCTTCGTAATTTTATTATAGGCGATCACATACTTGCCATACGGTTTGGCAGTAGGGCCGCCCGGTACAGATAAGTGCCCGATGGAATAATACGTTGGAACGCGATCCAGCACTTCCAGTGTTTTTACATTCCATTTTACAATTTCGGATGAAACGAAGAACGAGGTGTAAGCATTTCCTTTTTCGTCAAACTCGGTATGCAAAGGCCCGAGGCCCGGCTTCTTAACCTCACCGTGCAAAGCTGATTCGTATTTGATAACCGGAATGCCATCGAAATCGCCTTCATAATCTTTTTTCGCAATGGCATCCTGGATTTTACTAAACGAGAACACGGGCATCATAGCCGCAAGTTTACCGCTGCCTACTATGTATTCCCCGGAAGGATCAACATCGCAACCGTGGGGTGATTTGGGGCAGGGGATGAAGTACACAATGTCCGGAAATTCTGAAATATCCAGCACACGTACTTCGGTTTCTATTTTGCTGGTAGCGGAGTGCGTTTTCTCACTATAAATGTTGTGCGCATATTTTACTTTCTCAATCCGGCCTTTTCCCTGCGCGATGTACTCTTCTGCTTTTTTCCAATTCACAGCCATGATGAAGTCTTTATCCTTCTGCGAAGCGTTTACTTCCAACAGCGTGTGAGCCAATTCGGTGTTGTAGGTTGAAAAGAAAAACCAGCCATGAGAAGGACCTTTTCCGGCACGGCTCAGGTCGAAGTTAAAACCGGGTGTGCGTAACTGGAAGGCAATGCTCATGTGGCCTTCAACAGGATCGACTTTAATAAAACTGATCGAACCTTTGAAATTTTCTTTATATGAGCTGATCGGCACATCTCTGTTGTCGCCCATCGGAACACTGAAACGGGTTCCTGCCACCACGTATTCGGTATTTTCTGTAATAAAAGGAGAGGAGTGATTACCGCCACTGTTCGGAATCTCCAGGATCTCTTCCGTTCTGAACGATTTAAAACTTACGCGGGCTACACGGGGCGTGTTATTGCCGTTCGCAAAAATCCAGCGGCCATCGTGCTCACCTTTTGTGGTAGACAGCGCAATGTGGTGCAGGTCATCCCACGGAACAAAGCCGTGCGATGTGTTCAGCATGGGCTTGGTTTCCTCGCTGTACCCATAACCGCTTTCCGGGGATACGGAGAAGACAGGAAGAATTCTGAATAATCTTCCGGATGGAATTCCATAAACACCAATCTGCCCGTTAAACCCGCCCGAAACGATGTTGTAAAACTCATCGTACTGGCCGGGCGCGACATAAACTTTTGAAGCGGCATCGCCCATGGCAACTTCTGCCGGCCCTTTTGGTTTACAACTGCTGAGTACAGCTAATACCGAAAGTGCCAGGATAATTTTTTTACTATGTATGCTTTTCATAAAGTGGATCGTTAAAATTTATTTCTTTTCTGGAGGTAACAATACGCCATCAATTACATAAACCACACCGTTGGAAGCCTTAACAATTCCCAGCACGCTGATGTTGTTTACCGTAATCTTATCGCCTTGTTTATTAAGTGTTATGTTATCGAGGTTAACCTGGTTGAGCGTCATGCCGTCCTGAACCATGTTCTCGCGGATAGCGCCCACATATACATGATATTCCAAAATGTTGCGAAGCGCATCTTTGTTTTCGGGTTTGAGTAAATTATCAAGCGTTCCTTCCGGGAGCTTGTCAAAGGCATCGTTAACGGGTGCAAACACCGTGAACGGACCGGCATTGGACAGCGCATCCACATAGTCGGCAGCTTTTAAAGCCGCTACTAAGGTTGTATGCTCGGGTGAATTAACTGCGATCCGCACCACATCACGCTCGGAAGTTTCATCCTGTACACCCGATTGCCCGGCAGCGTGACTTGCGGTTTCGGTAGTGTTTTCGGCAGGAGGCGTTTGCTGGTTGCAGGCAAGTGCCAGTACCAGGGGAATAAGCAACAGGCGTTTCATAAAATTTGTGTTAGGTTATTGTTCTCCGTCATTTTTGCGCATGTATTCGAGAATATCACGTGCATCACCGATGGATACGTTTTGGTTTGGCATACGCATCAGGCAAAGTTCCAGCAGCTTTTGAGCTTCAGGATCTTTATCAAGCATTATATCCACGTTGGTGATCATGTTCATAATCCATTCGGGCTTTCTCCGTTTTGTAATTTCTTTCCAGCCCGGTCCCACTACCCGCGTTTCATCCAGGCGATGACATGCCTGACACTTCATTTCATAGACTGCAAGGCCGCGCTTTATGCGTTCCTGGTCGAGCGGATTTTCCAGTGTTACCCTTGTTACCTGACCGATACCTTTGGCAGGATCAGCAACAGCTTCAACTGCGTTCTTTTTAGGAGTGCTTTCAGCAGCCCCTTTGTTTTCACCAGGCTTTTCAGGAGCGCATGCTGCCGCCAGGGCAACTGCTGCAAGAATTAAAAATGATTTTTTCATACGCGGTTTAATTACGATTGGTTTTGCATCGAAAGTACCCCGCAACTCTTAATGGGATTTATGACCTGAATCATATTCCGTCAACATCTTCTGACATGAGAAACAAAATATCCGTTTAGCTGCTGAATAGGAGGCTGAAGATTGATTTCCTGTAAAAAATCATCTGCCGGGTTGACGTTTGTCAGTCCGGATTTTTACTGTAATTGTGAGTTTTGGTTAGTTAAACGCTATCGATATGAGAGAACTCTTGTTAATCCTGATAACGATTCACGGCCTGCTGCATGTGCTGGGCTTTGTGAAAGCCTTTAGGCTTGCGCCCATGCCGCAAATGCCGCACCCGATCACTAAAACGAACGGGATTCTCTGGCTTGTTGCTGCGTTCATGATCATGACGTGCGGTGTTATGTTCTACACCTTCACCGAAGGGTGGTGGATACTCGGTCTTGCTTCTGTTGCAGTTTCCGAGTACGTGATTATTAAAGACTGGGAAGATGCCGGTTTGGGAAGTACGCTGAACATACTTATTCTTCTCATCAGCATCATTGGTCTTATTCTGGCATAAAATGAAACCCCCAGGGTATACGTAATATGAAAATAGTAAGCGCCAACGCACCCGAATCCAGGAAGTTCCTGAAATACATCACGCTCCTCCTGTTATTGCTGAACGGCCTCGGGGCATTGGTGGGCGGTATCCCGATGATTGCTTACCCCGATGGAAGTGCAAGCGGCATTTCACCCAGCTACCTGGAACATTCGCCTTTCACCACTTACTTCATTCCCGGTCTTGTCCTTGTAATCTGCAACGGTGTGTTCAGCCTGCTGGCTTTCCTCGGGCTCGTACTAAACGTTCGCCACCATGCATGGCTCGTGATGGGGCAGGGGATCATTTTGCTCGGCTGGATTGTTATTCAAATGATCATGCTCCGCGAGGTGAACTTCCTGCACGTGGCGTTCGGATCGATTGGGATAGCATTGATTTTCTTGGGAAGGTATTTGAGGAGGTTTGAGTTTGGGTAATTGTTGGAGGACTATCAACTGCCCGCCATGTCCAGCTTATTTCTTCCTTTTATTTCCCTTCAACAACTTTTTCTCATCGTTATCCGGTTTACGTTGCAGCTTCTTTACATCTTCGGCAGGCGCCAGGTTTTCGGGCATCGTACCGCCTAATTCCTGTATGGTCTTGCGTACTTTTTTGCCCACCTCAAAGTGTGCCTGGTTGGCGTTTTGTTTACCTTTTGTGTTTTCTCTGCGTAGTTTTTCTTCGGTTTGCGTTGCCCGGAAAAGGTTAGCCGCCAGTTCGGTACTGCTCATGTGATCAAGTATGTGTTGGCTTTTGGAAAGCCCTTTCCTTTTGTGTATGCCTTTGGCATCCAGCCCTCCATACAAACCCATATAGCCGTGATTTTGAAAAATGGCATAGTCAAGCGAATTTATAACACCTGCATTTTTAGCGGCAGCGGCTAAATGCGTATTGTGCTTGGCCATTTCATGGCGCAAAAAAACGCGCTTTTCGTTTTCGGTACTCAGACGGTTGTAGGCTTCCATTTGTGTGATTTCCTGCAACCTTGTCTGCACGGCAAAATAGCTTTGCCCCAGCGCCACTACTTCTTTAGACGGGTCAGCATTTTGTACAATCAGGTAACAGGCATAACGTGAAAGTTTTATGTTTTCTGTGCTTCGCTGAGCGCCAGAACCTATGGATACCATTTCGAGGAAATCCTCGAAATGGTCGGAAATACGCTGACCGCTGTTTTCACATGCTTCTTTGGCACGTTCAATTGCCGGTATAAAATGCCTGTATTCGGAATACTCCAATGCCTTTCCTAAAGCGCGGGCACTCCAAAATTCATTGCCTTGCTCGTCTGTCTGTTTAATTTGTTCAAAAACAGATAACCCTTGTTTTGAAATGTCCTTTTTCATGACATGAGTATTTTTTGATTTTTACCATTTTCCTGACGCCAGGAAAATGGTAAGGTTGGTTTTTACATACTTCACTATATTAAAACACCAATGAAGATAAGATGGTTTCTAACGCTTCGGTACAGATTTGTCTTTACCTGATTTTTCATCCTTAGCCTTCACCGGCTTGTCATCAAACAGCATGCGCACCGATGGGGTATAGGTGTCATCGTATTGTCCGCTCTTCAGGCTCCAGAGGAAAACGCCCAGGAATATCAGGGCGATGGCCAGGCTGATGGTAATGAGGAGTGCGATGATGGTCATTTCTTTAATTTTTAATTTTTGCACGTCATGCTGAGCAGTACGAAGCATCCCGCAATAGAGAATACAATTTACTTCTTATTTACTTACATATCGTCATTCGATTGTGGGACTTCGATGCAGGTTAAG
>CAZIGG010000041.1:18385-23028 GCA_964538575.1 uncultured Roseivirgaceae bacterium | reverse complement strand
TAGTTACCGGGAAATAAAATTTATGGTATAAACATTTCGGTTAACTCCACCCTGAACGGTGAGCATGCCCGAATAGTCGAGGGTATATTTCTTAAGTTCCAGCGCAAGCAGGGCTGCAAAAAGGTCGCTCGCGAAAACAGAACCGGGCGAAGCCAGCGAATTCATAGCCTTTACAAATTCAATAGCCTCTCCGGAAAGGTTCTTATTCAATTTACTCGATTTAGAATCTAAGAAAACCGGTCCGGCATCCAGACTGATTTTTACGGACGAATCCTGCCGGTTGCTTTTTAAGGATTCCATTACCAGCGAAACAAACTCCATCGCAGACGTATTCATTTCGAAAGCCGCTGTTAAATACGTTTGCTCAGCCTGATAGGAAGCAAATGAAATTCCTTCATTAAAAATCTTTGAATCAATTTCCTTCAGCAATTTCTCACGCGCCATGGCCTGGATGTTGCTGATATCAACATACACGATGGAAAGAACCGGGCGTTCAATCCGTTCGGCTTTTGGGGATGCCTGGGTTTCTGTTGAGGTTGAGACTGAGGCCTGGGTTGTTATAAAGGTATCGGGATTAATGTTGATGTAATTCTTCGGGAACGGCCACACATTAACTGTATCGCGTGTGCCTCCCTGTTTTCGTTTCAGGTCCACACCCGACAACACCGTTAACAAAGTCGGTTCTGAATGATGTGATAAACTTCGCAGCACAGCCGAGCCGCAGATCACTTTATTCTGAAATGAAAATAAATCATCGAGCCCGGCATACGCTTCCCGTGTTACGTAAGTGATTGGAAATTTCTTTGTCAGATTTGTATAACGGGTCATCCACTCTTCCCCGGCAAAGCGCACGCTTTCTTCAATAAAATCAGCTTCAGCAAACGGAAGAAAGATATTCACTTCACCGCCCTGTTCGGCCATTGCCTCGGCAAAAAGGATATCTCCGCCACAAGCCAGCGAGCAATACCCGATGTGTGCATTTAATGTACGGATAGAATTTGCGATAGCACTTTTTACTTGCGGTTCAATGGATGCCGGAAAACGGGGTGTGGTCCGGTTCGGATGATCAATCATGTGCCCGATAAACGCCACCACGGTAGGCGGACTAAACATCTTCATGATCTCACCGGAAACCGGAATAAAGTGATCCAATAACCAGAGCTGATTATGAACGCTTGTAATTTTACCCCAGTCATTGCCGGCAAGCTTGCGCGCTTCAACAAAATATTCAATGGAACGCGCCCGGTTTTTTGTGAGGATATATGCTTCTCCCAGCGTTGCCAGCTTCCAGAAATCTCCGGCTGTATCAGTTCCTATAAGATTAATTACTTCTGTAGCAATTTCTCTGCTCCGGCTGCCCTGGCCCGCCATGGCTGCCATTGAAGCTGCATTTATTCCTGTATAATAATTTTTGGTTACAGAGAAGTTCTGAAAATATGTATCGCGTGATTTTACAGCAAACGAATTGTTCTGATTTTTCTTAAATAACGCTTTATAGATGCTGCCCAAAATTCCCGCAGATTCAGAATCGTCCGGAAACTGCTGATATACAGGTTCCATGAGTGCAAGCGCGGTTTCAGGCATGCCTAACTTAGAAACAGCAAGAGCATGCAGTTGTTTGTAACGAAGCTCAGTTGAGTTTTGCAATGCCTCTTCTGACTTTATGCGGGCTTCAATATACCGGCCCTGGCTGATTAAGCCTTCAATATGCGTGATGGTTTCCGGCAAGAGGTTAATTTATGCTACAGCTTACGAGTTAGCACAAAATACGGAAAAGAAACCGGACAGCCGGAAAATTTCTTGCGGCTGACTAAGCGTACAGCGCTTCTTTTTGCTGGGCAACCTTTTCGTTTTCGATGTATTCATCGTAGGTCATGAGCTTGTCGATGAATCCGTTAGGTGTGATCTCGATAATGCGGTTTGCTACCGTGTGCGTGAACTCATGGTCATGCGAAGTGAACAGAACCGTTCCAGGAAAATCTTTCAGCGCGTTGTTAAAAGCCGTGATCGATTCCAGGTCTAAGTGATTGGTAGGTTCATCCAGCATGAGGAAGTTGGCTTGTGCCAGCATCATGCGCGAGATCATGCAGCGTACTTTTTCTCCTCCCGATAACACATTCGATTTTTTGAAAACCTCTTCGCCAGAGAAGAGCATCTTTCCCAAAAATCCGCGAACGTAAACTTCGTCCTTGTTTTCTTCTTCCGCGAACTGCCGGAGCCAGTCGATCAGGTTATCATTGCCATTGAAGAAAGTCTCGTTGTTACTGGGCAGGTACGCAGAGGTAATGGTTTGTCCGAACGTGAACTTGCCTCCGGCAGGTTTCAATTCACCCGCAAGAATTCTAAACAATGAGCTAACGGCTAAGCTGTCTTTGCTGAGGATGGCAATTTTATCGCCTTTGTTTACAAAGAAGTCGAGTCCTTTAAACAATACTTCCCCGTTTTGAGAATAGGAAAGGTTTTCAACGTGCAGGATCTGATCACCTGCCGTGCGCTTCTGCTGAAAAATGATGGCGGGATATTTTCTTGTTGAAGGCTGAATTTCGCTGAGATCAATTTTCTCTAATAATTTTCTCCGGCTTGTTGCCTGGCGGGATTTCGATGCATTCGCGCTGAAGCGGGCAATAAATTCCTGGAGTTCTTTCTTCTTTTCCTCAGCCTTTTTGTTTGCAGAAGAACGCTGCTGCAATGCCAACTGGCTCGACTGATACCAGAATGTATAGTTACCCGTATATAATTTGATTGCACTGAAATCGATATCTACAATGTGGGTACATACCGTATCCAAAAAGTGACGATCGTGCGATACAACAATTACGGTGTTCTTAAACTCCAGCAGAAAATCTTCCAGCCAGCCAACGGTTTTCAAATCCAGGTCGTTGGTAGGTTCATCGAGAATCAGAATATCCGGGTTGCCGAAGATGGCCTGCGCCAACAGCACGCGCACTTTCTGACTTCCGCTTAATTCCTTAACCAGCTTAAAATGTTCTTCCTCCGCAATCCCCAATCCGCTCAATAAAGAGGCAGCATCCGATTGCGCATTCCAGCCGTTCATTTCAGCAAATTCAGCTTCGAGTTCGGAAGCTTTGATACCATCGGCTTCGGAGAAGTCCGGCTTTTCGTAGATGGCATCTTTCTCCTTCATAACCTTCCACAGCTTTCCGTGGCCCATCATTACCGTATCGATAACGGGGATTTCGTCAAACTCATAGTGATTCTGACGAAGCACCGCCATACGCTTGCCCGGATCAATGCTTACGTTGCCGCGGGTCGGGTCAATATCCCCGGCCAGGATTTTTAAAAAGGTAGATTTTCCGGCACCGTTGGCGCCAATCACTCCATAGCAGTTCCCGTTGACGAACTTGAGATTTACTTCATCAAACAGGACACGTTTTCCGAACTGGAGCGATACGTTATTGGCAGCAATCATGACTAAACAGCGATTAGAAAAATAAAGAAGGCGCTTTAAAAAAGCGCCTTCGCTCCTCCTCTTGGGCTTGAACCAAGGACCCCCTGATTAACAGTCAGGTGCTCTAACCAGCTGAGCTAAGGAGGAATTCCTAAAAAAGGAGTGCAATATTAAGGCCTTTCAGTCGATATTTCAACCGTCTTCCCGCTTTTTCCGGTATTAATTGATAATCAGGCAAAAAAATTCCCGTGCCCGTATGTTGAAACCTTGCACCGCTGTTTTCGTTCATTAACTTTGTAATTCAAAGTACTTTAAATGAAAGAAGTTCAGGAATACGAAAAAGACATTGCTTCCATCCGGAACATGATGGAGCGGTCGGTGAAGTTTATTTCGCTCAGCGGGCTGTCGGGCGTGATTGCGGGCATTTATGCCTTGCTGGGGGCAGGCTATGTTTATTACCTCGTTTACTATCCGTACTCTCCTTTCGGATTCAGATTTTATTACGCGAACGAGACCCAAATCATTGTTCAGTTGCTGGTGATTGCGATGATCGTGCTCGTGCTGTCAATCGCTACAGGGTATTGGTTCAGCCTGCGTAAAGCGAAAAAACTCGGAGCTACAATCTGGAACAGAGCCAGCCGGCAATTAATGGTTGACCTGCTTATTCCTTTACTTACCGGTGGATTGTTCATACTCATCCTGCTTTCAAGGGGTTACTATGGCGTTGCTGCTCCTGCCTGTCTTGTATTCTATGGTCTTGCACTTATTAACGGAAGCCGCAATACATATTCCGAAGTGAGGTACCTCGGGTTCACTGAAATTGCATTAGGACTTATTTCTGCTTTGATCCCCGGATACGGCTTACTCTTCTGGGCAACAGGATTTGGCGTAATGCACATTATTTATGGAACGGTAATGCATTTCCGGTACGACAAGTGAAAAACCCGTTCGAACATTTAGATAAGGTTTTAGCGCACAGCGTACGGCTGCAGATCATGTCGGTGCTGGTGGCGAACGATGCGTATGACTTTAATTCACTGAAAGAAATTTTGGGGTTAACAGACGGAAGCATCGCCTCGCACATCAAGGCGCTGGAAAAAGAAAAATACATTTCGATCTCAAAATCCTTTATCGATAAGAAACCAAACACAAAATACAAAGCCACCGAGCGCGGCCGAACGGTTTTTAAAAAACACCTCGATGCGCTCGAAGAACTGATCCGGCAACAGAGAAA
>CAZIGG010000041.1:0-18285 GCA_964538575.1 uncultured Roseivirgaceae bacterium | reverse complement strand
CGGTTTTTAAAAAACACCTCGATGCGCTCGAAGAACTGATCCGGCAACAGAGAAAGTAAAATTTTTTATATGAATACTTTTAAAATGAAAGTACTTTTAATTATGTCAAACAGATACCTCTTCAGGGCTGTTGGCAAAGCCATTATGGTTTGGCTGTCCGCCAATCTTGCCGGATGCGCGATTCTTTGGGCCTTGGGTTTTTTCTTTCTTCAGTCGCCTGTAGATTTTATAGCGGGTTTGATTCTAAGTCTTATTTTTTCCAGTCCGGCAGTGGTGATTGCAGCATGGGTTGTTTACGCGCTTCCCTCCGTTAACAGCATCTTCAGGCGAACGCTACTTTCACTTGTATCGATTGCAGCAACCTCGGGTATCATAATCGGAATTGTTGCGGCATTCTTTCAACTTAATTATATCGAAGTCGCAGTTGTCCTATACCCGTTCACGCTATCCGCGATCGTGTGTTTCTTTCTGATTGCCCGGAAACAGATTACCTCAACTATTTATTATAAATGAAACCGATTTACCACTCGAACAATTAAAAAAAACGCACATACATCATAATCAACTAAACTATGGAACTCGAAAACTTACCTCCGCTTAACATCTTCGAACGCTTCAACCGCTGGATTGAAGAATCGATCATGATCAAATTATTCTCCATCGGATTTCTTGTGCTGCTTTTACTGCTGCCTGCCTCATGGATCCAGGACCTGATGCAGGAGCGCGAATCCCGCGCTGGAAGCGTGATCCGGGAAATCTCTTCAAAATGGTCGGGCAACCAGACTCTTGCCGGACCTATTCTGGTAATCCCGTACAGGGTACAGGAAAAAACAGATCGTGGAAAAGATGGGATCGAGATCATTGAACGAACTGAAAAATATTTTTTTCTTCCGGAAAAGCTTTCAATCACCGGAAATGTATCTCCCGATGTTCTTCACCGTGGAATTTTTGATGCCGTAGTGTACACCTCTGAACTTAGCATCAATTCCGAATTCAAAATGCCCGACTTTGGCAAGCTGAACATTGCCGCTGACAATATTTTATGGAAAGATGCGCACATGATCTTCTCGATTACCGATCTGCGGGGGATCAGTGAAAATCTTACTTTCCATACCGGCAACGTTGCTAAAACCACAGAGCCTTCGAATAACCTGGGCGTGTCGGTTAAGGAAACGGTGCATACGAATTATGATATGCCGTATCCGGTGAATGTTTCCGGTGACGGCTATTCAACTTCAGGGGTAATCGCTAAACTTGACTGGGCTTCAGCGGATGATTTTGCAGGGTCGACTTCTATTAAGCTTACGCTGAAAGGCAGTGAACGCCTGAATTTTGTGCCCACCGGAAAAACAACAGAAGTAAAACTTGGCGGAACCTGGAGCAACCCAAGCTTTGACGGTGAGTTCCTTCCTGAAACCCGGGAGATTACCGATTCAACATTTTCGGCAACCTGGAAAGTACTTCATTACAACAGACCGTTCTCACAGCAATGGAACAAGCTTAACGAAAAACTTACGGGTTCAGATTTCGGGGTAAAGCTTATCCTGCCGGTTGATCAATATCAGAAAAGCATACGCACATCCAAGTATGGACAACTGATCATTATCCTGACGTTTATGGCTTTGTTCCTGGTGGAAATTACGCGTAAGGTGAGGATTCATCCATTCCAGTACATCCTCATCGGCTTTGCTTTAATTATTTATTACACGTTGCTGCTAAGCTTCTCGGAACAAATCGGATACAATGCCGCGTATGGTGTGGCTTCAATCTCCACGGTTGTACTCATCAGCTTATATTCTATGTCGTTCTTAAAAGATAAAGGACTTGTAGCGTTATTCACTTCGCTTCTGGTTGTTTTTTATACATTCATTTTTGTGATTATTCTGCAACAGGATTTCTCGCTCATCATTGGAAGCATAGGATTGTTCCTGATTGTGGGTGCGTTGATGTATTTCTCGCGGAAGGTGAGCTGGTATAGGGAAACAAAAAGTATTTAATATACGTAGAGACGCAAAATTTTGCGTCTCTACATATACATTATTCCTTATCCAAAAACGGATAGCGGTAATCCGTTGGCGGAACAAAGGTTTCTTTGATCGTCCGCATAGACGTCCATCGGAGCAGGTTAACCTTCGCGCCAGCTTTATCGTTTGTACCGGAACCTCTCGCACCGCCAAAAGGCTGCTGGCCAACCACCGCACCGGTTGGCTTGTCGTTGATATAAAAATTACCGGCTGCGTTCGTCAGTTTTTTTGTAGCGATTTCAATCGCATAGCGGTCTTTCGCGATGATTGATCCGGTTAATGCATAAGGAGATGTGCTGTCAACCAGTTCAAGTGTTTTCTCAAAATCTTTTGGTTCGTAAACATAAATCGTTAACACCGGCCCGAAGATCTCTTCGCACATCGTTACCGATGAAGGATCGGTTGTCACAATAACCGTTGGTTCAATAAACCAGCCTTTTGATTTATCGTACTTGCCCCCGGCAATGATTTCATTTTTTGGATTGGTGCGCGCTTTCTCAATGTATCCCGTGATGGAATTGAAAGCCTTCTCATCGATCACTGCATTGATGAAGTTCCCGAAATCTTCTGTCGGGCCCATCTTGAAGCTTTTCAAATCTTCCAGCAGATACTTCTTTACATCTTCCCACAGGTTTGACGGAATGTACGCGCGCGATGCAGCCGAACACTTCTGCCCCTGGTATTCAAATGCTCCGCGACCCAATGCAACAGCAACTTCTTTTGCGTTGGCGCTGGAATGCACCATTACAAAATCCTTTCCGCCCGTTTCTCCCACAATACGCGGGTAGCTTCTGTACTTGGCAATGTTTGCCCCGATTGTTTTCCACATGCCCTGGAACACGCCCGTGCTTCCGGTAAAGTGAATGCCGGCAAAATCTTTATGATTGAAAATAACATCACCCGCATCCGGGCCGCTTACATAAACGAGGTTGATAACGCCATCCGGAAGACCGGCTTCTTTCAACACCTGCATGATTACATTCGCTGCATAGATTTGCGTATTGGATGGTTTCCAGACAACCGTATTGCCCATCATCGCCACGCATGTTGGCAGGTTGCCTGCAATAGCAGTAAAGTTGAATGGTGTTAGCGCAAACACAAAGCCTTCTAGCGCCCGGTACTCTAACCTGTTCCATACACCCGGTGATGAATCGGGTTGTTCCTGATAGATCTCGCTCATGTAATGAACGTTGTATCGTAAAAAATCAATCAGTTCACAGGCGGAATCAATTTCCGCCTGATAGGCACTTTTAGATTGACCGAGCATGGTTGCCGCGTTGATCTTGTAGCGATACGGCCCCGCTAATAACTCTGCTGCTTTTAAAAATATGCTTGCGCGATATTCCCAGCTCAGGTTCGACCATTTCTCTTTTGCGGCAAGCGCTGCATTGATCGCCTGCTCAACATGGCTCTTGTCTCCTGCGTGAAAATGCCCGAGTGTATGCTTATGATCGTGCGGAGGGCTCAAACGTACCTTATTACCGGAACGAACCTCTTCGCTGCCGATGTACATCGGGATATCGAGTTCCTTACTGCGGCCTTCCTCAAGCGCTTTTTTCAATAACTGACGTTCTTTGGAGCCGGGCGCATAGGATAATACAGGTTCGTTTTTCGGAAAGGGTACTTTAAAGAAAGCGTTTGACATACGGAGAAAATTAGGTACGCAAATTAATTAAAGAAGTTCACAAAGCTCGCTGAGATTATTGATTTCAGCGTGGATTTCAGCATCATGCGAAAGCTGCTCATGATTAAAGAAAACACTGTCGATCGAGGCCTGACGCGCCCCGCCAATGTCGGTAAACAGGTTATCGCCAATCATTACCGCCTGGTTACAGGCAATGCTGTTTTTCGTTAGGGTGTAATCAAAAATTTCGCGCGAAGGTTTTTTAAAACCTGCATGCTGCGAGGTTACAATGTGATCAAAATACTGGTGAAGGTTACCTGCGGAAAGCTTCAGGTTTTGAATTTCTTCAAATCCATTGGTGATGATCGACAACTTATACTTTCCGGATAAATAATCCAGTGTTGAAATGGTGTTGGGCATGAGGTTTCCTTTCTTCGGGCAGGTGTACAGATATTCGTGTGAGATATCAGCGCACAATTTCTCGTTAAACACCTTAAAAACTTCCAGTATCTGCTTGAATCGTTCTGCGCGGATAACCTCGCTGCCGATCTTTCCGGCATCGTACAACACCCAAAGCTCGGCATTCACGCGCCTGAACTCACGGTGAAAGCTTTCAAAATCATTTACACCTTTTTCTGCCAGGCTGTAGGCAGTAAAAAGCTCTTGTAAGGTTTCTTTTGAATTTGTTTCGTAATCCCAGAGGGTGTGATCCAGATCAAAAAATATACACGTGTACTGATCTTTGCGTAAAGGTTTGTTCATCTGTTAAATCATTCCTGCCTGCGCCAGCCTTCGCGCTGCATTTTGTTAATGGCCAGTTCCCGGTTCGTGTACAGGGTTTTATAAAGCTGCTGATCCTTCTCTAATTGCTGATCTTTCTGTAAGAACTGGAAAATCTGCTTAATAATTTCATACACCTCATCTTTTACCTGGTAAAATACCCAGTGGTTGTATCTTCTATGCGTTAAGATGCCCGCGTTTTTCAAATAAATAAGATGACGGGAGGTTTTTGCCTGCGTAAATTCGAGAATCTGCTCCAGGTCGGTAATGCACATTTCTCCATGGCTGAATATAAGATTCAGGATGCGGAGCCGGGATTCATCCGCGCATGCTTTGAAAATCTGGGAGCCCAGCAAAAGGTTAAAATTCTTGAGTCTCATGAAACTTTACCTTCTTTCGGTTCATCAAAGGTATGGAAATTAGGCACTTCGTTCGGTTCTCCGTATTTTTGAAAACTCAGAAATTGTAAAAAGTTGGTTCGCGTGAAGAAATCGCATCTTTTGTGCCTCTTTATGGTGGTGTTGCTGGCGGGAGCAAGCCAGGAGGCATTTGCACAAAAACAAAAACGGGTGATTCAGCTTTCCGGTGTAATCATGAACACCGATTCCGTCAATTCCATGCTGTATGGCGTTAACATTTATGTACCTAAAGCAGGCCGCGGCACCACTACCAATATGCTGGGATTCTTTTCCATGCCGGTTTTAGCGGGCGACAGCATGGTAATCAGCTATGTCGGCTATGAGCGTCAATATTATATTGTACCCGATCATCCCACCGAATACCTGACGATCGTTATTCAGCTCAGGGAGGATATTGAATACCTGACCGAAGTTGTAGTAACTTCTTTTCCCACAGAAGAAATTTTTAAAGAAGCGCTGCTTGCCCTTAATATTCCAACGGATGATCAAAGCATCGACCGTAAGAACATTAACCAGGATCTTTTGTTGCTGATGCTGAAGACTACCCCGATGGACGGGCAGGCGAATCAGCAGTACTATTTAAGCCAGATGTCGGCCGCACAAGGCAGCCAGTACATGCCGGTAACCAACCCGTTGTTTAACGTTTTCAACTGGGCGAATTTCTTCCGCTCGCTGAAGCAGAATAAGAAGTAACATACTTCTTCTTAGGTATAACAACAATCCCGCTAAAGTAACGTAAACGAAATGCGCGCCTGGTAGAATTGCGTGGCGCCTTTTAATTCAAACCGGTCGAGTACGCCATAGCCATAGGCTAATTCAAACCGGATGTCTTTGCTGAGATACCAGTTTACCATGGGTGTGATTCTCCAGAATTTTCCGCCTTGTATAGTACCTCCGTTTAAATCGAGCGATGTGGCGCGCAGTAAAACTTCCCATGCGCCTGGCCCTCCTTTAAAGACAGATTTGCTTACCGGAACAAAGCCGAGTATTCCAATAGACGGAATATAGGGGCGCGACTCTCCGGTCAGGATATAGCCGACTACAACCTCGCCTCCGAAAAATGCGGGATCATCTGCCGTAGCGGAATTAAACCGATGCGAATAAATTTCAGCGCCAATCATCAACGGGCCCGAACTAAAATATGCTTCGCCTCCTATGTGGTTAGAGTAATCCGTTGAGAATTTTCCGGTATCAATAAATTTTGGCGCTACGTTAGCTTCCGGTTTTGAACTTACCCTGATTTCACCGTTCACCGGTTCACCGTAACGATAGTTTACCGCAAGGTGCAGAACTTTTTTATCCGCAGCTGAATAAACAGGGAGCCAGCCTACGCGGGCTGCAACCTGCCAGCTATACGTTGAGAACGACTGGCTATGAGAAACAAAATCGTTATAGATTCCCAGGTTCCACAAAATCCTTGTTTTAGGAAGATAGGCCAGCCACTTCACCCCATCCGCCAAAATGGGAATCACATCAATGGCCATTTGCCGTTCGGGCGCCCACCCGGCATAACCCACCATTACTTTATTCAGGGAGAATCCTTCCTTGGTACGACCGATAAAAAATTTACCCCAGAGTTCAGGGACACCGATCATAAGGCCGGATTCGCGGATAAACCATGAATCACTTACCCCATCGTACATGACGCCAAGCTTCCAACTGAATTCGCGCTTTGTTTTAAATCGTCCGCTGGCTGTCAACCGGAAATCACGAACAGAGAATTTATTTTCCAGCGGAGAACCGATGGAATCCGTTTGCCTTTTACCGGCAGCATCCTGCGTGAACCCTGCAAACTCATAGAGAAAGCCTCCGCCAAACTTAAAGGTTGAAAATTTTCCGGGGAACAATCTCCAGCGCTTATCCCTCCACCGTTGCTTCTGCGGATCAGAATTTACATCCTCCAGAACTTCTCCCTCCGTACCATCCGGGATGTGTTGCGTTGTATCCTGGCCAAAACTCCTGCCTGACAGCAAAAGAAAAAAAACCAACAACAAACCTGCATGGTGTAATAAAGTGCTCTTCCTCATCAACTTCTCAAATTTCAAATTGCGTATTGGGATGTAGTACGAGATGGTCGTTAAAAAAATCAGCTACAAAAAGTAATGACTGAAAGCAGTTCTTTTTAAGAATTCTGCTTTCAGTCATTATTAATTATTTAACTATAGAATGCCGAGCGGTGTAATGAAGCCTATAGTGAATCTACCCGTAGAGTAGTCCTTAGCGCCAAACCGGTCTTTCGCATAATCCGAGTATTTATAATCCCTGCCTACCCAGTTTGCAAAAAATTTCAGGTTCAGGTCAGACCATGGAAAATATTCTATTGCCGGAATATATCCCCAGGCATCGCGAATTTTCGTTTCTTTTGATGTGTTATCAGCATCTTGCGTTGCGTTGTCCCACTCGGCAATATCCAGCATGCCCACAAAAGTGAAATGAACTTTGGGGGTTATCTTATAGCGCAAATGCACCCAGTGACCCGTGTACCTGGTTTTTGCCAATGCATACGGATAAGGTCCATTACCAAGAAAATCAACATCATCAGGAGCAGTTTCACTCACAATGGTAGTCCGGTCAAGATCTTCCTGGCTTAATTTGAAGTCATAAATGAACGTGAGTTTTCCAAAGTTAAGTTCGTTACCCAATGCGATATAATTCATATTGGCAGCATCGCCATTCTCGTCCTGAGCTTCATTAAATACAGAATACGACCAAATGGTCTTTAGCTTTCCGCCAAACAGAACCCCGCGCCAGTTTCCAACGAATGCCAAAGGCGCTTTAGACTCAGTAAAGTTTGGCTGCGCACCATACAATTCGTCAAACGATTTTGTTCTGGAGTCTAACACCTGAAATGTGAATTGATGCTTGGGATTTGGGGTCCAGGAAGCGCCCACACCTGTAAGAAAGTTATCGGCATATTCAACGATATCGGAATATTCGTAGATATCAATCGGGTTCCAGTCAAATTCCCAGGCGCCCCAGTCGGCACACATCTTACCGGCAGAGATGCTGAATTTTGGATTTAGATCAAACCGAAGGTAGGCCAGGTCAACCGACCGGCTAATATTATCGATCGATTCAGAGGTTTGCGCTCTTGTATACCGGTCACGAAAACGGAAATACACTTTCTCATGCACCTGACCCCTGATCTCCAGCCGGAATTGTTCATTCCTGAAACGTGACTGGGTGTATTCGCCATCCTCAAATTCATTCCGGAAGGCAAAATTCATGTTCGCAATCATGCTCACATTTTTGAGCAATCCTTGTTTTGCTTCCGGGATCAACGCCTTGTAGTACGTGGTGTCCATTTGCCGTTCCTGCTTTTGAGCCCAGGCCATAGTGGGCAATAACAGCAACAGCACAATCCATTTTATATTTTTTAATGATTTCATAAAGGTGTCGTTTACAAAGTCAGTTAATTACTATTTCTGTCCGGTTAAGGCAACCGGATCCATTAGTTTTTTGATCTGGTCTTCCGTCAGCAGTTTCTTCTCCCGGATAAGTTCAAGAATACCTTTTCCGCTTTCAAGCGCTTCTTTTGCCAGCTCGGTTGTTTTTTCATACCCGAGAACCGGATTGAGAGCCGTTACAATCCCGATCGTAGTTTCCATGTAACGTTTTAAAACCTTTTCGTTAACGGTAATACCATCGATACAGTTTTTTCGGAACAACGGAAGCGATTTATAAAAAAGGGCTTGCGATTCCATGATCGCAACGGCAACCACCGGCTCATAAGCATTCAATTGCAAAAGTCCATCACGGGATCCAAACCCAACCGTCACGTCATTGCCCATCACTTTATAACATATTTGATTCATCAACTCAGGCATGACCGGGTTAACTTTTCCGGGCATGATGGATGATCCGGGCTGAAGTGCAGGTAAATTAATTTCGAAAATTCCATTGCGCGGACCAGAGGCAAGGAAAATTAAATCGCTGCTGATCTTAGAAAGTGTAACCGCGAGATTTTTATAGGCCGAAGAAAACATGACAAATGCCTGCATACTGCTGGTCGCAGCAATCAGATCTTTCGGTCCAACAAAAGGCTTACCTGTTATTTTTGCAATTTGGGCCACGCACTTTTCAGCATACCCCGGGCTGGCGGTTAAGCCGGTACCGATCGCGGTTGCGCCCATGTTCACTTCATATAAATAATCCTCGCTTTTACGGAGGGCTTCAATGGCTGCATCAATCTGGCCACCAAAGGCGTGAAACTCCTGGCCCACCGTCATCGGCACTGCATCCTGACCTTCCGTCCGGCCCATCTTAATTATGTTTTTGAACTCTTCTCCTTTTTTGTGAAAAGCCTGCGACAACAACTCCGCTTCTTTTATCACTTTTTCATTATGCAATACCAACGCAATATGAATGGCTGTAGGGTACACATCGTTTGTTGACTGACCCATGTTCAAATCATCGTGCGGTTCAATAAACTGGTACTCGCCTTTTTTCTTGCCCATCTTTTCAAGCGCAATATTGGCCAGCACCTCGTTGGCATTCATATTGGCTGAAGTTCCGGCACCGCCCTGGTAGAGGTCTGTGAGAAACTGATCATGATATTTTCCATCAATCACATCCTGGCAGGCCTTTTCAATGGCATCCATCCTGTCTTTTTTCATTCTGCCTACTTCCGTGTTGGCTCTGGCGGCAGCCAGTTTTACGATGGCGTACGCCTTCACATAGTCAGGATAGAAATTTGTTTTTACACCGCTGATCTGGAAATTCTCAAGTGCCCGGAGTGTTTGCACTCCATAATATGCATCAGCAGGAATTTGTTTTTCGCCCAGCAAATCCTTTTCGGTGCGGGTTTTCGGTGCCTGATCCGCTGGTTTTTTTTGTGCCTGTGCGTATGAAATGCTGATCAGCATCAGTACTGACACTATTTTTAAAAATTTAATCTTGTTCATTTTTTTGTCTTTTATCTGAAATAATAATCCCACGTGTTTAAGATAAAATTACGTCCTGACGGTGCCGTCAGGACGTAATTGAATTCAATGCATCGGTTTCACCAATTAATAGGTAAAGAAAATTTCCTGAAGCTGCTTTTTATCCTTTGTCCGGGTAAGGGCAAGCATTAATAACACCCTGGCTTTCTGAGCCGTAAGGTCATCAGAAACAATGGTGCCCAACTCATCATCATTGATCTCATCATGAAGAACTACCCTGCCTGATGGCGCACGGCTTGCGCGGCAAACAATAATGCCGGCTTTCACTGCACGTTTTACTGCCTCCATGTAAGCTTTATTGAAGTTTCCATTACCCACACCGGCAATCACGATGCCATCTACTTTTTTACTAATCAGGAAATCTATCTGATCAGCGGGCGCGTCAGCATACATGTAAACAATATCCACCCGTGGTAATTTTGTATCAGCCGTTAACACAATTGGTTTTGGAGGATTTACTTCCCGAACAGAACTGGAATAATATTCTACCCTGCCGTCATAAGCCTGACCTACTGCACCCGTATTAGGGGAATCAAAAGCGTTTGTTTTTGTAGTGCTCATCTTCATTACTTCGCGGGCATCGTAAATGCCTTCGTTGAAACTTACCAATACACCCCGGCCTTTGGTCTTGGGGTTAATGGCAACGGTAATGGCATCATATAAATTCTTTGGGCCATCTGCACTGATGGCAGTTGCCGGACGCATAGAGCCTGTCAGCACAACCGGTTTATCGGAAGGAATAACAAGATCAAGAAAGTAAGCGGTTTCTTCCTGGGTGTCTGTACCGTGTGTTACAACAATGGCATCCGCTTCGTTTTTCGCAAAAATTTCATTGGCACGGATCGCTAATTTTTTCCAGATGTCAATAGTCATATCCTGGCTGCCGACCGATGCGATTTGCTCGCCTGTGATGCTTGCAATTTTCTTTACGGAAGGTATGGTACCGATCAGATCGTCAATCGGAATTTTTCCGGCCGTATAACCGGCTCTGTCTGCGGATGCGCCTGCACCGGCAATTGTTCCTCCTGTTGCTAAAATTATTACCCGTGGTAATTGTTGGGCCTGAACTTGTATTGTCATAATCAAGATCAGGAGCGCTAAAATTGAGAGCCTTTTCATGTTATTGTAATTTAAGTTTTGTGTTTGCTTTATGGTTTAATTAAAGGGCCGTTCGATTCTGAAGGCTGCCAAATATATTATTTGCTCTACTACATCTATCTGATAATTATCACCCGGAAGTATGACTTATGTCACTTCTTCGATGCCAGAGCTCACAACATTATTAGTCATCAGGTATGTATACATTTATTTTCATAGGAGCTTAATCACGTGGTTTATTACAAGAGTATTGATTGAAGAAGCAGGCCTGCCAGCACGGAAGCTGCTGCCGTTATGATACCCGGCAGCATAAAGCTGTGATTCAAAACATATTTTCCGATCCGTGTTGTACCGGTACGATCAAATTGAATTGCTGTTAATAATGTCGGGTATCCAGGGATAAAGAAGTGTCCGTTACAGGCAGGAAATATTCCAATCAGGTAAGCCGGGGATAGCCCGAGTGAAAGCCCTAACGGCATAAGCGCCTTTGCAGTTGACGCCTGGCTGTATAACAGCATGCTCAACACGAACAGCGCAACGGCAAACGTCCACGGATAAGTTGCCACGATATCACCCAGTGTGCTTTTGATCAGCACAAAATTGTTATCCATGAACGTGCTGCTCATCCAAACCACACCAAACACTGCGATGGTGGCCTGGCCTGCTGATATAAATAAACTCGCTTTCGTTACTTTGGCAGCAGTGGTATTCGCAAACAGAATAATTAACCCGGCTGCCCCGAGCATGATCATCATAATCATGGATGGCATTTGTACCCGGCCTGATTCGTTCACCACAAAGCCGGGAACGAATCCTTCCTTGCCTGAAAATTGCGGGAGCAAATCAGGGAAAGATCCCAGCAACACAACCGCTACAATGGCTAACGCAAAAATTACTACTGACTTGATTGCCCCGGGCGCCATTGCGACAACTGCCTGATCGCCCGTACCTTCCAGGTTTTTTACGAATGCCGGATCTTTCATTCTTTCGAGAAACTCAGGGTCTTCATCAAGCTCTTTTCCACGCTTCCAGACGAATAGAATTCCGGCAATAACTCCGATTAAGGTTGCGGGAATTGCTACCATCAGAATTTGCGCAAGGCCGAATCCCGTTCCTGCCAATACGGTAAGCAGCGCTGCTGCTGCGGCTGAAACAGGGCTGGCCGTAATCGCCATGTGCGAAGCCGTTACGCTCATGCTCATGGCACGCTCCGGTCGAATTCTGTTTTTAATAGCCACCTCCGCAATAATGGGCATGATGGAATATGAAATGTGAGCGGTGCCGGCAAACAATACAAAGGCGTATGTTACCAGCGGACCCAGAAAGGTGATCTGCCTGGGATTGCTTCTTAAAATTTTACCGGCTATTTCTACGAGATAATCCATACCACCGGCTGCCTGCAATGCTGCTGCTGCTGTTACCACACTCAGAATGATGAGCATCACCTCCAGGGGGGGGTCGGAAGGTTGCAGGCCAAAAGCAAAAAGAAGAATAAGCAGGCCAATCATACCCATCACTCCCAGCCCGATGCCAGACATGCGGGCCCCGATGAAAATACAGATCAATAGAACGGCTAATTGTGCGAAAATCATCCCAATGTAATTTATGGTACTAAACCGAAAGCCTGGAGGCCTGCAATTTAATTAGTCAAACCGATCAGTTAAACTCACCCACAAACTAATGCCCCTGAAATGGGACTAAGACACCAACCGCACCAACTGGTCTACGCTAAAGCTATTAAATTTTTTCCAAATTTTATCAATGTCTCTTGTACTTTGAATAATTTAACAACCCGGTAACGATGAGCCCCTTCCAGACCATATTAAAAAAATACCTTGATACATTTGCAGATCAGGAAAGGTACTTCGTTAACGACATGCGGAACCTGGAATTTTTTAAAGAAAACCCGGTAAATTCAAGCGCAGAGGACATTATAATGAAACTCAGCGCTCTTCACGACCCGGATCTGACCTCGAATAATATTACGCAGGAAATGATTGACCATATCCTTCAATTGAAGATTGATCCGCGACTGCAAAAAGGAGATCTCACCATAGTGGAAGATATTGCACAACTCCATGCAAAAGGAAAATCTTTTAACCTGTTACACTTTGCGTCTGTATACTGTAACTTTCACCGGCCTGATGTATATCCAATCTACAGCGAACAGTTTCATGATTTTTATAAGCAATACATAAAAGAGAACAACCTGCCCTTAGATCCTGAAAACATTTCTTCTTACGATACATTTTCAAAAGCACTGAACGATCTTAGTGAGCGGTTGAAGCTGAAAGGAAAACTGGACTATCTCCACCTCCGGAAATTTGCCTGGTTATACGCTGAACTCATTATACAAGAATCATCCGTTAATCAATAGTTGTAAATTCATGGCAAAGAAAAAACCTGTTAAACGGCTTACCCCGAAAGAATGGGAACAAGCCTGGCAAAAGCACTGGAAGAAATCGCAACTTAACTATGAACTTCCCCCTACCCCGAATAAATCTGCGAATGAGGAACATCAGTTCTTAAGTCAGCAAAGGAGCAGGGAAAAAGAATTAGAAAGATTAAAGCGTATCACGCAGGAGTTTGAGATGGGTTTTAAGAGCCTCGGGCGGCTGGGCCCTGCGGTTACTGTATTTGGTTCAGCGCGTTTCAAACCCGGTGAACCTTTTTACGAACTATCACGAAAAACCGGAAATGTATTTTCGAAAGCGGGGTTCACGGTATTAACCGGTGGCGGGCCGGGCGCCATGGAGGCTGCCAATCGCGGAGCGCATGAAGCAGGCGGCCCTACGTATGGTTTGAATATTGTGCTCCCGCACGAGCAGGAGCCTAACCGGTACGTAACCGACAGCTTCAACTTCAACTACTTCTTTGTTCGTAAAGTAATGCTGGTGAAGTACTCATGCGCATTCATTGTCATGCCGGGAGGACTTGGAACACTGGATGAGTTATTTGAAGCGGCTACGCTTATTCAATGTCAAAAAATCGGACCCTTCCCGCTCATCCTGGTTGGGGATAAGTTCTGGAGCGGACTGCGCGACTTTATTTCTTACCTGGCTTCTGAAGGTGTGTTTACACCTGAAGAAATAGGGTTCTCCCGAATTGTTGACACACCCGAAGAGGCAGTTGAACTGGTGTTAAAAAGTTTACCAAAAAAATTCCAGGCACAATTAAAAAAGCCGGCATCAAGCCGGGCCAGGAAGAACAAATCAAAAAGCAGGTAAAATCACCATGAAAATAAAAATACACGGAGCCGCTGGCGGTGAGGTAACAGGCTCGGCCTACCTGGTTCAAACCGATAAAGCTACAATCCTTATAGATGCGGGAATGTTTCAGGGTGGAAAAACATCCGAAGCAAAAAACAAACTGCCACAGGGTGCAAAAGTCCAGGACATCGATGCCATCTTATTAACACACGGGCATCTCGATCATACCGGGCGGGTGCCGTTACTAATCAAGTTTGGATTTAACGGATCAATCTATAGCACAACCGAAACACTTGAACTGGCGCAAATTATTTTACAAGACTCAGCGCGTTTGCAGGTAGCCGATGCCATGCGCAAAAACAGGAAACTCTGGAAAAAAGGAGAACCCGCCTTTGAACCCTTATACACAACCGAGCATGTTGAATTCATGCGCGAACTAACACGACCTGTTAAAACCAATACACCCGTTGTTGTTGCTGATGGTATAACCGCCACATGGATTGGAGCAGGCCACATGTTGGGCTCAGGAAGCATCCGGCTGGAGGTGGTGGAAAAAGGAAAAAAGAAAACAGTTATATTCTCAGGCGACCTGGGGCCACTCACCCTTCCCATGCTAAAACCTTTTGAGCATTTTAATAAGGCTGATCTTGTTTTCCTGGAATCAACTTACGGTGACCGTGATCACAAACCATACGACCAGACACTGAAAGAGTTTGAGCGCATTGTTGTGGAAGCTTGCGCCACCGGTGGAAAAATGCTCGTTCCCACTTTTGCGATCGGGCGGGCTCAGCAAATCATTTATCACCTGGCCGATCTTTTTCATTCAAACAAAATTCCTGCCTTTCCTGTTTACCTCGATAGTCCCATGGCGCTCAGTGCGTTTAACGTCTATCGCCATCACGAGGAGTTATTAGATGATGAGTACCAGGTGCTCAGGCGCAAGGGAGTATTTCCGCTCAATTCACAGTTCTTCATCCCCAGCCAAACTGCCGATTCTTCCAAAGCGCTCAACAATGTTAACGGACCTTGTATGATTTTAGCGGGAGCGGGCATGTGCAATGGCGGAAGAATTCTGCATCACTTAGCACACAACATTGGCAATCCGAATACGCATGTGCTGATCGTTGGGTATCAATCGTACGGTTCTATTGGAAGACGGTTGGTGGAGAAGGCTCAAAAAATTTCATTGTTTGGAGAAGAGAAGGTAGTGCGTGCCCAGGTTCATACCCTGAATGGTTTCAGTGCTCATGCAAGCCAAACCGATCTTTTAAAATGGTTTTCGCACCTGGCGCCTTCCCGGCCAAAAGTAATCATTACGCATGGAGAAGATGGGCCAAGAAAAGCACTGGCCGGATGCATTAAAAAACAGTTCAAACTCAATTCTGTCATTCCTAAAATCGGGGACACCGTAGAATTATAGGCAACTTAAATTATATAAATTAGTAAATTTGTTGTAACCCGTAAACTCTCAGCGACTCATGAATTATTCAAAAAAAACCACCTTGCTTGCTGGCTTCCTCCTGCTGACAACCTCGCTTGTCTTTAGCCAAAAAGCCTATACATTGAAATCTCACAAAATGAGTATTGACGGGACATCTTCCCTTCATGACTGGACATCCGATGTAACAAAAGTGGAGTGGGCGGGTCAGCTCACCATCGATGGAACGAGCGTAAAAGCTATTCAAAACGTTGTTGTTACGATCGCTGTCGAATCCATTAAAAGTGAAAAAGGCGGCATGATGGATGATAAAACATACGAGGCATTTAAGTATGAGAAAAATCCATCCATCATATTTAAACTAACCGATGCCACCGTTAACGGAAACAACATCCAGGCAAACGGAACCCTGACCATGGCAGGCGTTACTAAACCCATCGTGATGAATGTAGCTGCCAAAGTATCAGGCGATGGATCAGTTCACCTGAGCGGTTCTCAGAAAATCAATATGAAAGACTATAAAATGACACCTCCAAAAGCTGTCATGGGTACCATTAAAGTGGGAGAGAAAGTTACTTTCCTGTTTGAAATGGTTGTAACCCCTTAAAACATAAAACACTATACACCTATAGCATATGAAGAAGATCACTACAGTTTTATTTGCTTCCGCTTTATCATTCATTACCACTATTGGTTGGGCGCAACAACCCGCCCTGCAATACTTCAGAGACAATGATAAGTCAGGGTTAAATGTTTTTGAACCCTCTAAGAATGACACGGTAGAATTTAAAGGTCTGAAAGTTCGAATCGGTGGCGCGTTTGCCATACAATTCCAGGGACTCGATCATGAAAATGCTGCCGATAACCTGGTGACCCTTACCAACAATTTTAATTTGCCCACCGCCAACCTGGATATTGATGTTCAGCTTTACGATGGCGTTCGGATGCATTTACGCACCTACCTTTCATCCCGCCATCATACCGAGACGTACGTAAAGGGAGGCTACATTCAAATTGATAAGTTAGATTTCATCAAAAAGGATTTTCTTGGGGACCTTATGAAAAAAGTTACCATTAAAATCGGGCAAATGGAAAACAACTATGGTGACACTCACTTCCGGAGAAGTGATAACGGTCACGCCCTTTACAATCCTTTTGTTGGCAACTATATTATGGATTCGTTCACGACCGAAATAGGCGGAGAGGTTTATTATCAGACAGGCGGATGGCTTGCGATGGTTGGTTTAACCAACGGAAGATTAAATCAAAGCGTTACCGATACGGCATCCAAGGCCGCCTTCATTGGCAAATTCGGATACGATAAACAGGTAAACGATAATTTAAGGGTCAGGCTAACAGGCTCCTTGTATACGGTAAATAATACCAGCAACATATATTTGTACGGAGGTGACAGGGCCGGATCGAGGTACTATAAGGTTATGGACATGGAAGGAGCCTCAACCAATGATTTCAGCGGACGAATTAATCCCCGTTATAAAACCGATATGACTTCTGTTATGATCAATCCGTTTGTGAAATTTAAGGGGCTTGAATTCTTTGGTGTCTTTGAAACCTCCACAGGTCGTGATGATGTGGCCGATGCCGCCTTTGAAGGAGACCGGAAGTGGACACAACTGGCAGGCGAACTTATCTATCGTATGGGCAAAAACGAACAATTCTACTTGGGTGGCCGGTATAATACAGCCTCCGGCCAATTGCCAGGCGAAGAGTCGGAGGTAAAAGTAAGCCGGTTCAATGTGGGTGGCGGATGGTTTATGACGAAAAATATCCTGGCTAAAATTGAATACGTAAGCCAGTCCTATAACGATTATCCCGCAGGTCAGTTTGGAGAGGGCAAGTTTAACGGGCTTATGATTGAGGCAGTCATAGCTTTCTAAGGATCAGAAAAAACTATATTCCGGAAAAGTCGCCCGAACGGGGTGACTTTTTTTAATTTCAAATAAGTTAACGTGAAAGCATGAGGCTGGCAGTGCCCGTATTTATATTTGTTCTCCTGTCTGTTACCGGGTTTGCCCAGCCTGATGAAAAGGATATAATCCATACGCTTGCTGTACATTCCCTGAGCACCCTGAGCATTAGCGGTAAGTCCAATGTAAATAAATATGAATGTGTCATTGCACAGTACACAGGATCCGATACGCTTTTACTGAAAGCCGAACGCGGCAAAGGAGCTTACTTTACAAAGGGTCTGGTAAACCTGGAAGCTGCAAAATTCGATTGCGGAATGGGCATCATCACCAGGGATTTTGTCGGAACAATTGATGCTGACCAGTATCCCTTTATCATTATTGAATTTATTTCATTTGAACGGATGCCCCAATATGAAATGACTGAAGAAAAATTCACGGGCAAGTTAACCATAACACTGGCCCATGCAACTAAACCATTTGAAATACGCTGCAGTATTGTGAAAGGTGAGGACGGGTTCATCCACCTGAAAGGAAATCACAAAGTAAAGTTCTCCGATTTTAATTTAAAGCCACCCACGAAAATGATGGGTACCATAAAGGCAGACGAGAAGCTTAACATCAGATTTCATCTTGTTTTGCAAAAACTTTAACTACAAGTCATCTCAAAAATATTCTGGGTCATTCCGAGGAACGAGGAATCTTCAAATTTCGCATGTTCTGTATGTTCGAAGATCCCTCGTTCCTCGGGATGACCGCATTATGAGTATTTTTGAGATGAGTTCTAAAAAAATCAATAAACCCCAAACCGGTGTAAGCTTT